>JBNMJK010000017.1:0-38733 GCA_050873765.1 Sodaliphilus sp. | reverse complement strand
TGTGAATTTGCTTATTCTTGATGAACCTACCAACCATCTTGACATTCGCACAAAAGACATTCTTAAAGACGCCATTAAAGATTTTGATGGAACAGTGATAGTAGTGTCGCACGACCGTGATTTTCTTGATGGACTTGTAGATAAGGTATATGAGTTTGGCAATGGCTTGGTGAAAGAGCATCTGTGCGGGATTTACGAGTTTCTTGAACTTAAAAAACTCAACTCACTCCAAGAATTGGAGAAAAAAGACTTAACAGAGTCAAAAAGCACTAAGAATGAACAAATAAGCGCCTCAAAACTTTCTTATCAAGAGCAGAAAGAAACTCAAAAATTGATTAAGAGAGCTGAAAAGCGAATCAAGGATTTGGAAAGCCAAATCAGCAAATACGAAAATGAAATCAAAAAAATAGAACAAGAATTGTCTTCTGGTCAATGCTCCGACCCAAGCGTCTTTACCAGGCACAAAGAGTTGAATGACGCTCTGGAGAACACTATGGCAGAATGGGAAACAGCCAATGAAGATTTTGAAAATTTAAGCAACAACAACAATTAAATATATATCACATGATGAAGAAATCACTTATCGCCACTATGGCATTAATGGCCGCTATGACTATGAATGCAGGCAGCCTCGACAAAGGGGTGGACAAAAACAATCTTGACTTAACCACAGCTCCCGGTAAAGATTTTTATCAATATGCCTGTGGAGGCTGGATGAAAGCTCACCCGCTCGATCCTCAATATGCACGCTTCGGCACTTTCGACCAAATGGCAGAAAATGGTAGAGAGCAGTTGAAAAACCTTATTGTCAATATAAGCAAACAGCAGAACTCCAAAGGGTCACTCGCTCAAAAAGTTGGTGATATTTTTAATATGGGTATGGACAGTGCTCGGCTAAACGCTGAGGGAGCTGCACCACTTCAAAAAGACATCACTTTTTTAAAAGGGCTTAAAAAAGGTGACTTGGCAGCCGCTGTCGCATTCTTGCACAAAGGTATAGCTTCTCCTTTTTTTGACAGCGGCGTGATGGCAGATTTGAAGAACTCCGATGTGAATCTTCTGTATATTCAACAGTCGGGCATGGGGCTGGGTGACAGAGACTATTACATTGAAGATGACGCCAACACAAAAAATGTGAGACAAGCATATATCGACTACATCAACAAGCTTTTCACTTATATCGGTTACAAGAAAAATGATGCAAAAAAAGCGGCCGAGGCAGTGATGAAGATAGAAAAGTCTTTAGCTTTGGCAGCCATGACTCGTGAAGAACAAAGAGACTACAGTAAACAATACAATATTTTAACTTTAGCCCAACTGCAATCAGATTATCCAAACTTTAACTGGAAACAGTATTTTGAAAATCTTGGGCTGAAAAACGTTGATAGAGTTTGCGTATCTCAACTTGATTTCATGAAAGAAGTGAATAAGCTGTTTGCCTCTCTTAAAGATAATGAAATTAAAGACTACTTGCTCTTCAAATTTGTAGATGCAGCTGCACCTTATTTAAGCGACGCATTTGTTCAAGCTAATTTTGACATTTATTCAAAAGCTATGTCGGGTAAGAAAGTGATGCAACCTCGCTGGAAAAGATCTTTGAATGTTCCAAACACGCTTCTTGGTGAAGCTGTGGGTCAGCTGTATGTGGAAAAATACTTCCCAGCAGAATCTAAAAAGAAGATGCAAAAACTTGTGGAAAACCTGAGAATCGCACTTGGCGAAAGAATTGCCACGCTTAGCTGGATGAGCCCAAAGACAAAAGTGAATGCACTCGTTAAGCTCAACAGTTTTACTGTGAAAATTGGCTATCCTGATAAATGGCGAGATTACAGCAAGGTGAATATCAACCCAGAGTTGAGCTATTGGACGAATGTGGTGGGAATGAAGAACCATGAAGCGGAATTTAGCTATTCTCAATTAGGCAAACCGGTGGATAAAGACAGATGGCAAATGACACCTCAAACGGTGAATGCCTATTATGATCCTTCTACCAACGAGATTTGTTTCCCCGCAGGTATTCTTCAAAGTCCATATTTCAACCCAGAGGCAGATGATGCCTGCAACTATGGCGCAATTGGCGTGGTTATCGGTCACGAAATGACTCACGGATTTGATGATCAAGGACGAAACTTTGATCAAAATGGTAATATGGTGGACTGGTGGACAGCAGATGATGCCAAAGAATTCCAAAAGTTGGCTGATAAACTCGGTGCCCAATATAGCGCTGAAATCGTAGCCGACGATGTTCACGCTAATGGCACTTTCACAATGGGTGAGAATATAGCCGACCACGGAGGCCTTCGAGTGGCTTATGCAGCCTTTAAAAAGACAGAACAAGGAAAGAGCAATACACTTATTGACGGCTTCACTCCTGACCAGCGTTTCTATTTAAGTTACGCCAATGTGTGGGCCGCTAATATCACAAAGGAAGAAATCCTGCGCAGAACAAAAGTGGATCCTCATTCACTTGGAAAGAATCGTGTAAACGTGGCTTTACGAAACTTTGACACTTTCTTTAAGGCATTTGGCATACATTCAGGTGATCCAATGTACAGAGAAGAAGCCGACCGCGTGTCGATATGGTAACTTTTTAAACAGAAAGATATGAAATACACTTACGAAGATGCTTTTGAGGCATCTAAGAAATATTTTGAAGGCGATGAACTGGCCGCAAGAGTTTGGGCTACTAAGTATGCACTTAAAGATGCTCAAGGGAATTACTATGAGTTGACTCCCGACGATATGCATAGGCGATTGGCTAAAGAAATTGCTCGTATAGAGAAGAAGTATGCAAACCCCTTAGATGAGCAACTCCTATTCGATTTGATGAGCCATTTCCGCTATCTTGTTCCACAAGGTAGCCCTATGGCAGGGATTGGCAACAACCTGCAAGTGAGTTCGCTATCGAACTGCTTCGTTATAGGCTTAGATGGTGAACCCGACAGCTATGGTGGAATTATCAAGATTGACGAGGAGCAAGTGCAGCTGATGAAACGCCGGGGTGGAGTGGGGCATGACCTTTCACACCTGCGGCCTAAAGGGGCTGAAGTTCACAATTCCGCACTCACATCTACAGGTCTTGTGCCTTTCATGGAACGCTATTCTAATTCCACAAGAGAAGTGGCACAGGATGGAAGACGTGGCGCACTGATGCTTACCGTCAGTGTTAAGCACCCGGATTCAGAAGATTTTGTAGATGCAAAGATGACGGAAGGGAAAATTACAGGTGCTAACGTGTCGCTGAAAATTGATGACGCTTTCATGAAAGCAGCGATTGCCGACGACGACTACACCCAACAATACCCCATTCATTCTGATCAACCCAAAGTAAAGAAAACGATAAAGGCAAAGGCGTTTTGGGACAAAATCGTTCATAACGCATGGCAAAGCGCTGAACCAGGCGTTCTTTTTTGGGACACAATTATCCGCGAGTCTGTACCAGATTGCTATTCTGACCTTGGTTTTAAAACCGTATCAACCAATCCTTGTGGCGAAATCCCTCTTTGTCCATACGATAGTTGCAGGCTGTTGGCTATCAACTTGTATTCTTATGTTGAGAACCCTTTTACTGAAAAAGCAGAATTTAATTTCTCCAAATTCAAGGAGCATGTAATGTGTGCTCAGCGTGTAATGGACGACATTATCGATCTTGAAATGGAGAAAATTGACACCATCATATCGAAAATCGAATCCGATCCAGAGACAGACGAGGTTAAAGCCACTGAATTAAATTTGTGGAAAAAGATTAAAGCCAAAACCCTGAAGGGGCGCAGAACCGGACTTGGCACAACGGCTGAGGGTGATATGATTGCAGCTATGGGACTGACCTATGGAACCAAAGAAGCCACAAATTTCTCTGTATCTGTACACAAAACACTGGCTCTTGCCGCCTATAGAAGCTCTGTGATGATGGCAAAAGAGCGTGGTGCGTTCCCTATATTCGATTATCAACGAGAGATAAACAATCCTTTTATCCAACGCATTAAATCTGAGGATAAGGAACTTTACGAATTAATGAAAAAGTATGGTCGCCGTAATATCGCCTGCTTGACCATTGCTCCCACAGGCACAACCAGTATTCTCACACAAACCACTTCGGGCATTGAACCTGTATTTTTACCAGTTTACAAGCGTAGGCGCAAAGTCAATGCCAACGACAAGGACGTGAAAGTTGATTTTGTAGATGAATCGGGCGACGCTTTTGAAGAGTATATTGTGTATCACCCTAAATTCATCACATGGATGAAGACCAAGGGAATCGAGATAAGAGACGATTATACACAAGAGCAAATTGAAGAATTAGTGTCTAAATCACCATATTATAAGGCCACCTCAAATGATGTGGATTGGTTGAACAAGGTGAAAATGCAGGGTGCTGTTCAAAAGTGGGTTGATCATTCCATCAGCGTTACAATTAATTTGCCAAACGACGTTTCGGAGGAAATGGTGAATAAACTTTACGTAGAGGCTTGGAAATCGGGCTGCAAAGGCTGCACGGTGTATCGTGATGGATCGCGCTCAGGTGTATTGCTTTCTTTAAAGAAGGAGAAGAAAAAAGATACAGCAAAGCCAGACATAACAAAAGATGGCGAGAATAGCTTTATCACGCACAAGCGGCCAATAGAACTTGAGGCTGACGTGGTTCGCTTTCAAAACAATAAAGAAAAGTGGATTGCATTTATCGGCCTTATTGACGGTAAACCCTATGAAATATTCACTGGCATTGCCGATGACGACGAGGGTATATTCTGCCCAAAATCAGTTCACAAAGGTAAAATTGTGAAAGTGATTGACGAAAATGGTCAAAAACGCTATGACTTCCAGTTTGTAAACAAACGAGGTTTCAAGACCACCATTGAGGGACTTTCAGAGAAGTTTAATCCAGAATTCTGGAACTATGCCAAACTCATATCTGGTGTGTTGCGCTACAGAATGCCAATTGCTCAAGTGCTCAAACTTGTGGGCAGTCTGGAACTTGACAATCAGTCGATCAACACCTGGAAAGTGGGCGTGGAAAGAGCCCTGAAAAAGTATTTACCTAATGGAGAAAAAGCCAGCGGTCAGACTTGCCCGAATTGTGGTCAAGAAACTTTAGTGTATCAAGAAGGTTGCCTCATTTGCACTAATTGTGGCACCTCTCGATGCGGATAAGCGTAATTAATAGTCAATAATATAAACGCCCTTTAATAGATCAAATTTATTAAAGGGCGTTTTTTTAAAAGTTACCAGAAATAATAATCTAATTGTCTTTTTCACTAAGTTCGAGCCACCGAAGTTCCATGTCGTCAAGCAAGTCTTTAATTTCTTGATATCTTTTAGCTTTCTGCTCAATTTCGGAAATTTGCTCTCCGCTGTTAAAAATTGCATCTAATTCATTTTTTTCTTTAGAAAGTTTTTCGATAGATTCTGTTAGTTCCGCAAATTCTCTTTTTTCATTAAATGTAAGTTTGTTGGAATAATCTCTGGTGGACCTCCGAGGTTTTTCCTTTGAGGGAGAGTTTTGCTTCTGTAATTGCGCGTCAGCTTTGTCGTGAGCCTCTTTCCATGCACGATATTCGCTATAGTTGCCGGGGAAATCTTTAATCACGCCATTACCCAAAAACACAAAAGTGTGATCAACGCAGCGGTCCATAAAGAAACGGTCGTGACTAACCACAATTAGACATCCGCTAAACTTATTCAAATAGTCTTCAAGTATTTCAAGTGTTTGAATATCCAAATCATTAGTTGGCTCATCAAGGATCAGGAAATTAGGTTTCTTCATCAAGACCATAGCCAAATATAATCTGCGCTTTTCGCCTCCACTGAGTTTGGATATCGGCTTTTGTTGCTCAGCAGGGGAGAACAAAAACATATTTAAAAATTGTGAGGCAGAATAATGATTCTTTTCATCGAAGTAAATATGCTCAGCAACATCTCTAATGGCGTCAATAACCTTTTTCCCTTCATCAAAGTGTGTTCCTTCTTGGCTGTAATAGCCAAACTGAACCGTTTCACCAATTTCAAATTCACCAGAATCTGGCTGAATTTTATCTAATAATAATTTAATGAAGGTGGATTTACCCACACCATTGTCACCAACAATGCCCAATTTTTCATATCTTGAAAACGTGTAGTTAAAGTCACTAAGAATCACATTGTCGCCAAAGGCCTTCGACACATGGTGAGCAGTAAAAATCTTCTTACCTATGTAACCCGATTTTACATTTAATACAACTTCACCTTTTTCACTCCTTGCTTGTGCACGTTCTTTCAAATCGTAAAAAGCGTCAATCCGATATTGGGCTTTATGTGCACGCGCTTGTGGCTGGCGGCGCATCCATTCTATTTCTGTGCGGAGTAGATTACGCGCTTTATCCACAGCTAAATTCTGTGCTTCAATTCTTTCAGCTCGCTTCTCCAAATAATAATTATAGTTGCCGTTATATTCGTAGATGGAGTTTTGGTCGAGTTCTAAAATTCTTGAGCAAATTTTATCCAAAAAATAGCGGTCGTGGGTTACCATTAGCAAAGTGACTCTACTTCTCGACAGATAAGCTTCAAGCCATTCAATCATATCTATATCAAGATGGTTGGTAGGCTCATCTAAAACCAGAAATTGGGGTGCACTGATGAGTATTTTTGCCAAAGCTACACGCTTAATCTGCCCACCAGATAATTCTGATATCTTCTGGTTGTAATCATGAATTTTAAGCTGCGAGAGCACTTGTTTAAAGCGTTCCTCATAATCCCATGCAAGCGCTATATCCATTTCTTGAATAGCAGCAGTCATATCATCAGCGTCACTACCACACAAAGCTGTCTCATAACGGCGTATAGCCTTTGATTGGGCATCATCACCAACGAGGCAAGTGTCGATTACCGACATGGCTGGATTGAAATAAGGCATCTGCGGAAGAAAACCAACGGTGACATCATTTTTATAAATTATATTTCCACTATCAGGAACATCATCACCACACAGTATAGAAAGAAGGGTGGATTTCCCTGTTCCGTTTTTAGCTATAAGCCCCACTTTATCACCTTCATTGATGGTGAAATTGATATTACTGAACAAGGCATTAACGCCAAATGATTTCGTTAAATTTTCTACCTGCAAAAGATTTGCCATTTTACTCAATTGATATTTTATACAAATTTACAAAAAAAGATTTATAGGAAAAATTTTGCAGATTCCAGAAAAAGTACTACCTTTGCATTGTGATTGGTGGTATCGTCTAACGGTTAGGACGCAAGATTCTCAATCTTGTAATCTGGGTTCGATTCCCAGTATCACTACCAATTAAATTACAGCTTGAAATTCGATAATGGATTTCAAGCTTTTTTTATTTCAAATCATTCTCAAATATGGACATATTTAACAGAGTAGAACTTCTTGTGGGTGACCAGATTATGAAGGCCATTCAAGCTAAGCATATAATCATTTTCGGTGTGGGCGGAGTGGGCTCGTGGTGTGCAGAGAGTTTGATTCGCTCTGGTGTTAAATATCTGACAATAGTGGATTGTGACCGAGTTGCTGAATCAAATATTAACCGTCAATTGATGGCCACCACTAAAACGATATCAAGAATCAAAGTGGAAGTGCTGAAAGATCGCCTTCAGGAAATTAATCCGGAAGCACAAATCACGGCCCTCCAACAAGTTTACACACAAGAAACCAATAGCCTTTTTCAATTAGAGAAATATGACTATATCGTGGACTGCATTGATTCGCTGCGCGATAAGTGCGCTCTACTGCTCAACGCCACAAATGGTTCGTGGGGGATTAAAGACGGCGAAAAACCACAACAAGAGGTGCCTGTAAATGGTAAAGTATTTTCGTCGATGGGTGCAGCTCTCAAAATAGATCCCACAAAAATCAAGGTTGCAGAATTTTGGAAAGTAAGGGGGTGCCCATTGGGCGCTGTTCTGCGCAAAAAAATGAAGAGAGCCAAGCAAAAACCTGGTAAGAAAATTCAATGTGTATATAGTGAAGAAGTGCTGCCAAACCTTGGAATAAGTGATGAAAAAACTGACACATCTTACATTAAAAATCAAGCAGACTTGGCAAGCGATGAACTGAACGCTAAAAAGAAACAGGTGAACGGCACATTAGCTCACATCACTGCCATCTTCGGATTCACACTTGCAGGCTTGATCATTCAAGATATCTATCAGCAATAGGGCCAGAACTCCAAAACACATAAATAAAAAGAAGACCATCTTTTATTGATGATCTTCTTTTTGTATAGGGTTGTAATCTTATTATAGATTACTTAACGATAATGCGCTTTGCTTCAGTCTTGCTGTTGGTGACAACTTTCACAACGTAAGCACCTGGTGCAAAGTTGGCTGTAGAGATAGTTGCGCTCATTGCAGAAGGAGCTACTGTGCTAACTGCGGCTCCGTTCATTGCGTAAACATAAACCTTAGAAATAGCTTCAGGTGCGTTTACAGTGATTGCATCACCATTAGTGGCCACAGTAATGTTGCTTGAAGCGATTTCGTCAACAGAAGTGATGATGATGTCGTCGAGGGTAGCATGCTGCTCTTCATTATTGTAATGAACATATTTCAGTTCATCGAAGTAAACATCGCCAGTCCATGCTTGTGAAGGTTCATCTGGGTCTTCATCTGCAAAGTCAGCAACTTGACCACGCCAAATCCAGAATGCATCGTATTGCCATAATCCTTCAACTAAGGTCTTTTCACCACTTACGATTTCATTTTGTTCGTTGTTCACGTCGTAGGCAACAATTTCCCAACCACGATTCATCTGCTGTTTAGTGTAACGCTTAACAGTAGCAGCGTCTGAACGGTCACGAACACCATGACCTACCCAGTTGTGAGAGCCATCGCCATAAACATAGGCTTGGATAATAGCGCCCTTACCATCTGAATAGTATTTTGCACCATTCTTCTTATAGCAACGAAGTCCCCAATAAGCAGCAGTGGTTTCGGGATCGAACTGATAGTGAATCTTGAACGAAGAAGTTTGGCTTGGGTTGCTCACAAATGAAGTAGCCACCATTGTTTGGTCTTCCATTTGAGTAAAGCCCTTAGATGAGCCAGAACCACCTGGTGAGAACCAGTCGTCAACGTTTTCAGTGGCATCAATCACACCACTTGACTTAACAGTGCGGTATTCCGACAAGAATTTGAACACATACGCCTTGCTCACATTGCCAGAAAGGTCTTTGAATCCGCCCTTAACGGCCACCTTGTAGCACTTGTCGAGCTCCAGGTCTTTATCGAGATAGAAATGGAGAACAGAAGCACCGCTTACCACTGCATGGGTGAGGCGACCTGTTTGAACAACACCATTTTTGTCAGTAACTACGATTTCATCACCATTCACGTCGTCTTCATTCCACATAAGTTGTTCATTGAATTCAACACGAACCACAGGACGCATTGTGTACTTCATTGTAGAATTCTCGGCTGGAGTGGTGCTTACCACATATGGAGCCTCCACATCGGCAGGTTTGGTAGTGAAGCTGAACACATAATTGCCACCTTCTGCACCATCTTTATCACCATCAAGGAATTGGTTGGTTTGTGAGTTCTTGGCAATTGAGCCGTCGATGGTAATCGTGTAATCCATATCGTCCATCAGCTGCTTAGGATTGATACGAAGCGTGTAGTCGTTATCCCAAGAAAGTGTCACTTTGCCATTGTTGTTGATAGAGAAAGCTTTCTCAACAGAAGCTCGGTCCATATTACGTGAGAAAGTCAAAACAATGTCTTCCAAAGTGCTTACAGCATCTGGGTTAGTAACGCTCACACCCGATACCTGTGCAGGAGAATTAGAGGTAAGTGCAATGTTTGCCCAGGTCACGTTGTCGCCAGAAAGACCTTGAGGGTCGCTCTTGAGCGTCACTTTTTTAGTTTCTTCTGGGAAACCATTAGCCTTGTAAGACACTGTCACTTCCTGACCAGGAGTCAAATCGTCTTCAAACAAGAAGAAGCCGTTGTGTACGAGGTTAGGATTCTTCACGTATTGATTGAAAAGAGATTCGTAAGAGTCTGTAACGATGGTTTTACCATTCACTGTTACAGATACGTTGTCGAGAGGTTGTCCATTTTCAGAGTTGGTAACTACACCTGCGAGAAGCACTTTTTCAGGACGAGCAATACCTCTATACTCCATAATAGAGCGTGCAGTGGCAAAGCCTTCCAGGCGCTTGTAGCTGTCGTTCATGTTAAGAGCCTGCTGCATAGGCAGAGTGTGATAACCACCTTCACTCAGAATTGACGCCATGTTGGTGCGGCGGTTAACAGAAAGGTAGGGATATTGATTCTCGTGTGTGTCAATGTCGCCATTGTAGAATACACGATCGTAATAATTACCACGAGTTTCTGTATTATACATTACGCCTGTAAGGTTAGGGCACATGATGTCGCCCATCTTCTTACCACCATTAGGCGTTTTTTCAATATAATTACCATTCAATTTCCAACCGCCAAACAAGAATACGGTTGAGTTTTTAGAAGGTGAACCAGCATCGGAGTGAATAGAGTAGAAGAAGTCGGCTCCCCAAGCGTTTGCCATGTCAGAGCGCTCGTCCAAATCCACGTTAGCCTGATCATCTTCACGGGTCATTTTAATAGTGGTTTCGTCAGCTGTAGTGTATTTGAAAAGGAAGGCACGAGTTGCTAAACCCACACGAAGCGTTTTTTGAGCTTCAGTATAGCTGTAAAGACCAGAGTTTTCATGACCAGAGTGTCCTGGGTCGATCCAAAGTTTGAAAGTGCCCCAATCTTGCTTTGTAATTTCTTGAGCCTGAGCTCCGCCGCCAAATGCCATTGATGCCAATGCGGCAATCATAATATTCTTTTTATAATTGTTCATGATTTACCTTATTTAATATCAATAACATATATATTACCGTCAGCATCGTTGTCGAAAGCCACTTTTGTGCCATCAGGTGAAACCGACAAAGTTACAGGAATAACGTCGCTGTTAGGGGTCAAGTTATTTTCAACGCCTGTTTCAACATTTACCGAGTAAATGTCGGACTGAGTGAAGCGTTCACCATTGTCCTGCAAACGTGCAAACATCAAGTCCTTACTATTAGGAGCCCATGAAGCGTGCGAACCCTTACCAAATGATTTGAGGTTAGATCCATCAACATCGCATACAAACAAGCCATTGCTTACAATCTGGAATGCGATTTTCTTGCCATCGGGTGAAAGTGCTGGGTTAAGCACCATCTTACCCGCATACTTAGAAAGGGCAGGAATCAATTTGGTGGCCTCAGCTGGTTGGTCAACCATAATCTGAAGAATATTGTTGGCCTTCATCACTTTTGACCTGAGGAAATTGTGTTGGCCAGCAGCAACTTCTTTAATAGCGCCAGACTCAACATTCACATTTTCCACACGAACCATACGCATGTTGTTGTCCATCGAATAAGGAGTGGAAACAATGTTGGCATTGTCGGACCAGTTCATTTTGTAGCCGGCACCCAAAGCTGTGGAAACTTGTTGTAGATTAGAGCCATCGGAATTTGCAACCCAAATACCAATGTAGTTGTCGCCAGTGACTGCAATTTTACTTCCGTCGGGCGACCAAACTGGAGCCATGAGGCTCTGAGAAGATTTGATAAACAATCTCGGCTCGCTAACGGCCTTGGATTGTGCCATCAAACTGCTCACACTCAGCATCATTGCCGAAATAAGTAGCAATTTTTTCTTCATGTTAAGAAAAATTAATTAGTTAATAAAATAAGGAGTTTAAGTTTTTATATCCCAAAATTAATATTTTTTTCAATATTGAGCAACATCTTGCAAAAATAAAAAAAACTTCTGCCCGATAAGCAGAAGTTTAATATGTAGTTTATAAAACGCTATATTCACTATTTAGTGGCGAGTTCATCGAGAAGAGCAAAATCAAGCACATCTTTAATGCTCTCCACATAATGGAATGTAAGCCCTTTTATATATTTTGGCTCAATGTCTTCAATGTCTTTTTCATTTTGAACGCATAGCACAATGTCGGTAATACCTGCACGCTTAGCAGCTAAAATCTTTTCTTTAATACCTCCAACAGGGAGCACTTTTCCTCGAAGTGTGATTTCACCAGTCATGGCAAGTTTTTTTCTCACTTTCCTTTTGGTGAATGACGACACTAATGAAGTGACCATTGTTACACCAGCAGATGGGCCATCTTTTGGGATAGCTCCTTCTGGTACATGTATGTGCACATTATTGGTGTCGAACATATTTTGATCGATGTTCCAATCTTTAGCATGCGCTTTGATGTATTGCATGGCAATGATGGCAGACTCCTTCATCACATCACCCAAATTACCGGTTAAAGTGAGTTTTTCACCAGTTTTTCCAGCAGGTGAAAGTGAAGACTCTACATATAAAATTTCACCACCCACAGCCGTCCATGCCAAACCTGTCACGACACCCGCGTAATCATTACCTTCATATTCCTCTGTAATGAATTTTGGCGTGCCTAAAAGATCAGCCACCACAGCAGGTGTAATGATAGTAGGGTAGTATTCGCCAATAACTTTACTTCGTGCAATTTTTCTGAGGATTGAGCCAATTTTTTTCTCCAAATCTCTTACACCGCTTTCACGTGTATAATTTTTAATAATGGCTGCGAAAGTAGGCTTGGACATGCTGACTTCCCTTGGGCGAAAACCATTTTCCTCAAGCTGCTTTGGAAGTAGATGGCGAGAAGCTATCTCAACTTTCTCCTCTTGCGTGTAACTATTTATCTCTATAACCTCCATACGGTCGAGCAGAGGCTGAGATATCGTCTGAAGAGAGTTGGCTGTGGCAATAAACATCACCTTTGACAAATCATAGTCAATGTCGATATAATTATCATGAAAATGTGAATTTTGTTCAGGATCAAGCACTTCAAGCAAAGCTGAAGAAGGATCTCCCTTAAAATCTTTGCCCACTTTGTCAATCTCGTCGAGCACAACCACAGGGTTATTTGAGCCACATTTAGCAATCGCCTGCAATATTCTGCCAGGCATTGCACCTATATAAGTGCGTCGGTGACCGCGGATTTCCGACTCATCGTGCAGGCCGCCAAGCGATATGCGTGCATATTTCCGATTGATCGACTTGGCAATAGAGCGCCCCAATGAAGTTTTACCCACGCCTGGAGGGCCATAAAGACAAAGGATTGGCGCTTTAAGATCACCTCTTAGTTTCAGCACGGCAAGGTGCTCCAAGATTCTTTCTTTCACCTTCTCAAGGCCATAATGATCCTTATTAAGTTGTGTCGCAACTTTCTTCAGATTGATGTTATCCTCCGTTGCTTCATTCCATGGCAAAGAAAGTAAATTATCGAGATAACTATACTGCACAGAGTAGTCGGGCGACTGTGGATTGTAACGCTCTAATTTTTTCAATTCTTTTTCAAACTGAACTCTCACGGATTCATTCCATTTCTTTTCCTTAGAGCGTTCGTAAAGCGCTTGAATATCATCATCGCCATTGCCTAATTCTTCCTGAATGGTGCGAATTTGCTGCTGGAGGAAATGTTCACGTTGCTGTTGCGACAAATCTTCACGCGTGCGAGAAGCAATGTCGGCCTTCAGTTCTATTAGTTGTGCCTCCTTACTTAAGGCCGCGAATAACAAGTACGCACGTTTTTTCAAGTCACGTTCCTCAAGAATGTCTTGCTTTTTTTGAGGTTCAAACGGGATATTGGTGGCAAGAAAATTGATGAGGTACTCGTTGCTGTCGATATTTTTCACTGCAAACGCAAGTTCTTTGGCTCCTTCGCCAAGCGTTCGCAAAATCTTGTTGGTGGTGTCTTTAATTGATGATATGAGCACGCGGAATTCCTTATCGGCTGCTTGCGGTTTTATATCAGTTAAAAGGGTGACATCGCCTTTGAGATAAGGCACAGTAGTGTGAATCGAATTCAGATGCAGCGGGGAGCGGCCATGAAGAATCACATTGATTGTATTGTCGGGCAATTCTAATATTTTAATAATGTCGGCGACAGTACCAATTTTATATAAGTCATTGTAACCCGGCGCATCTACACTGCCATCTTTTTGGCACACCACAGCGATTGGGCGATTACCTTTCTTTGCCTCATTCACAAGATTAAGCGATTGTTCACGACCAATGGCCACAGGCATGGTCATATCTGGGAAAAGAACCATATTCCTTAATGCGAGAACTGGCATATCCCTCATTTCTTCAGCCGAAACTTTATCTTCATTAAGCGGACCGGCTTTGATTTCAGCAAAGATGGTGCCTATTTGTGGTGAAGATTCCGTTTCTAATCCACTATCTAAATCGTTAAGAATATCTTTTTTCATACTTTTCTATATATACATTTAATTAATACTATTACGCAACTATAATGCCAATAGATGGAAGCATGACGGAGGTGTGACTTTTTTACAACTATTCTGCCATTATGGCGCAAACATTATAACCGATTTCAATGGCACGAAATATGCAAAGTTTATCACTGAATGAATTAAAAAGAAATCAATTCAAAACTTAAAAAATACACAAAAAATGACAATTAAACCATTAGGCGACCGCGTTCTGATTGAACCCGCCAAAGCAGAAGAAGTCACAGCTGCTGGTATCATCATCCCCGACAGCGCAAAAGAAAAACCTTTAAAAGGTGTGGTTGTTGCTTGCGGCAACGGCACAAAAGATGAGGAGATGTTCGTTAAGGTTAACGATGAGGTTCTGTATGGCAAATATGCAGGTACAGAAATTAACGTTGACGGTAAGAAGATGCTGATGATGCGTCAATCCGACATTATGGCAATTATTGTTGAATAATCTAAAACACTAAAGAAATGGCTAAAATAATCAAATTCGATATAAAAGCTCGCGAAGAACTTAAAAAAGGTGTTGACCAATTAAGCAACGCAGTAAAAGTGACACTCGGTCCAAAAGGACGCAACGTGATTCTTGACAAAAAGTTTGGTGCTCCCCATATCACAAAAGATGGCGTGAGTGTGGCACGTGAAGTGGAACTTGAAGACGAATTTCAGAACATTGGTGCACAACTCGTAAAGGAAGTTGCATCTAAGACCAATGATGATGCAGGTGATGGCACAACCACTGCCACCGTATTGGCTCAAGCCATCGTGAACGAAGGCCTGAAGAATGTCGCAGCCGGTGCCAATCCAATGGATTTGAAGCGCGGTATCGACAAAGCCGTAAAGAAAGTGGTAGAGAGCATCAAGGCTCAGGCACAGGAAGTGGGAGACGACTTCGGTAAAATTGAGAATGTGGCTCGCGTGAGTGCCAACAACGACGCTGTGATTGGTGAGCTTATCGCTGAAGCAATGAAGAAGGTGAAACGCGATGGCGTTATCACTGTGGAAGACGCTAAGGGTACAGACACTTATGTAGATGTGGTGGAAGGTATGCAATTCGACCGCGGCTACATTTCTCCTTACTTTGTGACTAACGCAGAAAAGATGTCGTGCGAGATGGAGCATCCTTACATCCTTCTTTTCGACAAGAAAATATCCACTTTGAAGGATATGCTTCCAATCTTGGAACAAACTGCACAGAGCGGCCGTCCATTACTCATTATTTCAGAAGATGTGGATAGCGAAGCTTTGGCAACATTGGTCGTGAACCGTATGCGTGGTTCTCTCAAAGTTTGTGCAGTTAAGGCTCCTGGATTCGGTGACCGCCGCAAGGAGATGCTTGAAGATATCGCCATTCTTACTGGCGGTGTAGTAATCAGCGAGGAAAAGGGTATGAACCTTGCAAGCGCTACTATCGATATGCTCGGTACAGCTGAAAAGATTTCAGTAAACAAGGAAAATACTACAATCGTGAATGGTGCTGGCGATAAGGAGAAAATTGCTGATCGTGTGGCTCAAATCCGTACACAAATTGAAACCACTAAATCCACTTATGATAAAGAAAAACTCCAAGAGCGCTTAGCTAAGCTCGCTGGAGGTGTGGCAGTTCTCTACATTGGCGCACCAAGTGAGGTGGAAATGAAGGAAAAAAAAGACCGCGTTGACGATGCCCTTAGTGCTACTCGTGCAGCTGTGGCTGAAGGTATTGTTCCTGGTGGTGGTGTTGCTTACATTCGCTGTATCGACTCACTTGAAGGTTTTGTAGGTGACAACGACGATGAAACCACTGGTATTCGTATTGTAAAGCGTGCAATTGAAGAACCTCTCCGCCAGATTGTAAACAATGCTGGCCTGGAAGGCGCTGTGGTGGTAAACGAAGTGCGTAACAGCAAAGGCGATTATGGCTATAACGCTCGCACAGAAAAATATGAGCACCTCTTTGAAACTGGTGTGATTGACCCAGCCAAGGTTACACGTGTGGCTTTGGAGAATGCAGCCTCTATTGCAGGTATGTTCTTAACCACAGAATGTGTGATTGCTGAAAAGAAAGAAGAAGCTCCTGCAGCTCCTGCAGCGCCAGGCATGGGTGGTATGATGTAATCCACTAATCTTTATATCAAATAATTAAGGTCGTGAATTTTCACGGCCTTTTTTTGTTTATATAATAAAAAGTAGATAATCTGAATATAGATAAATTTGCCCAACTCACATATTTTTTATATTTTTGTTTTTTTGAATAGGGTCAACTATGGAGACCGATTAGAGATTATGGACGAAATAATATGCATATCTATGGTTTTAAGCTGCATTTTTTGCTATGTGGCTACACGAGTTGTGCTTAATTTCGCCCATAAACACAAACTTTACGACTCTCAAAACGCACGCAAAATACACAAGGGAAATATTCCACGGCTGGGAGGTGTGGCTATTTCTTTAGCTACCATTCTCACCATTATCGTAGTGGGGGCTTATGGCATTTGCTGTGGCGACACTCAATTCTCAATATATTTCAGCACCCACACCAAGCTCATCGCCTATAGCGTTATAGCCCTGTTGATTATCACCATCACAGGCTTGCTTGACGACATCATAGGCTTCAGGTATCGGACAAAATTTATCGCTCAAATATCGGCTGGTCTTTTGGTTTGCTATAGTGGGTTTTGGATCAACAATTTTCATGGACTTTTGGGGCTCTACCATTTGAATATATATCAAGGCTGGGCCATCACAATCTTCACAGTAGTCCTTATCACTAATGCTATTAACTTCATAGACGGCATTGACGGACTTGCAGGATCACTGAGTCTCGTATTTCTCGCATTTTATTTTGTGATCGGATATACCTATACACAAGTAGCGATGCTCATTGCCACGATTCCCGTGATAGGTGCATTAATTGCTTTTCTGTATTTTAATGTTTTTGGTAAAGCCGAAAAACGCAATAAAATTTTCATGGGCGACACCGGTTCGCTGTTCATTGGTTTCCTTGTGAGTGTGATTTGCATCGACATCACCAACAGCTCCCAAAATATTTTGGGAGCCACACCTATAGCCGTGGCATACTGCCCACTGATTGTTCCATGCTTTGATTTGGCTCGCGTGGTTATAAGCAGGCTCTATGAAAACAGAAACCCATTCAAAGCCGACAAGACCCATCTTCATCATCTTATATTATCGATAGTGAGATCGCAAAAAGTGACATTGATTATAATTGTGGCACTCTCAATTCTTATAACCACAATATCCATTTTGCTCTCACTTGATTTCAATGTGAACCTTGTGTTCATATTCGATATTTTGATATGGATGGCTGTAATGATGGTGGTATATCGTAAACTTAAAAAGAATAACATAACTACAAAATAAATGAAAATCAATAAATTACTATGTTCTTTGGCTGTCGGGGTTATACTGACAGGATGCCACACACCTCAGCTTGGTTATTTCCAAGACTTGAAAAATGGTGACAAGAAAGAGCTGGCTACAGAAAATATTATTAAGCTCCAGCCGGGCGACAGGCTTTCTATTTTGGTGAGTAGCAAAGACCCCAACTTGGCCTACCTCTACAATTTGCAGGTAGTGGGTCACTATCGCTCTACATCGTCGAACAACAATCTTTCAACCTCGTCGATCGCAAGCTACACAGTAGATGAAAATGGAGATATCGACTTTCCTTACTTAGGAAAACTTCACATACAAGGACTTACAAGGAGCCAGGTGGCAGAACTTGTGAAAAAGTCGCTTATCGACAACAACAAGCTGAAAGACCCCACAGTTACTGTAGATTTCCGTGACATGTACTTTTCTGTCACAGGCGAGGTGAAAAATCCGGGCAGATTTGTTATTGACCACGACAAGGTCACCATTCTTGATGCACTCAGCCAAGCAGGCGACCTGACAATTTATGGCCGACGCGACAATGTGCTGGTGATGCGCCAAGAAGGAAAAGTGCAAAATGTGTATCGCATCGACTTGGCAAACGCTGACCAACTCTATTCTTCCCCCGTGTTCTATCTACAGCAAAACGATATGATATATGTAGAGCCCAATACCAGAAGGGCTAAGGAGGCAACTGAATTAGGCATTTCGTTTAGCAATCCTTCATTGTGGCTTTCTGCTGCATCATTACTAACCACTATTAGCGTACTGATCTTTAAGAACTAATGGAACAAAACAACTCATACCACCAAGACGAATCTACACAGAACGAGGATTTCGCGAAACTGCAAGAATGGCTTTCACTGTGCATTAGCAAATGGCACTGGTTCCTCACCTCTATGATTATAGTGGGTGGGTTAGCTGTGCTCTATATCTTGACCACAACACCTACCTATACAAGAAAAACTTCAATCCTTATCAAGGACGAAGATAACACCAACTCCCTTTCAAAGGAGTTTGGCCAGTTCTCCGATATGGCCTTTGGCAAGTCAAGAACCAACATTCAAAACGAGATGATAACCCTGAAATCAATCACTTACATGAAAGAAGTGGTGCAATCGCTACATCTCGATATGAACTACACAATCCCTGGACATTTCCACGATAAGGTGATTTATGGTAAAAGCTTGCCAATCAACGCTGTGCTCACCGATGTAGGGCCAGACCAATATGCCGGTTTCACATTAAAAATCATCAATGGTGGCGTTGAACTTTATGATTTCTCCACCAACAAAGATGGAGAAAACGGGATAGTGGTGAAAGGACGACTTAACGCACCAATCCAGACGCCCCTTGGCAAAGTGATTATAACTCCCACCAAGTCGTATATTGGCAAATATGACAATCCTATTCATGTGTCGAAATACAGTGTTGACGACTGCGCCAACAATTATGCCAACAGCATCAATGTGGATTTAAACCAAGATAGAGCATCGGTGGTAGATATCACGCTCAACGATGCTTCTGCGGAAAGGGCCGAAGATGTGTTGAACAAGCTCTACGAAGTGTATAACAAAAAATGGGTGGAGGATATCAACCAACAGGCCACAAGCACGTCTCAATTTATCGACGAGGAACTACGGCTGATAGAATCGGAACTCGGCATTGTTGACCAAGATATATCATCTTATAAGAGCGAGCATTTAGTGCCCGATCTGCATGAGGCTTCAAGCATCTATATGAACAAGGTGGAGAACACCAATTCACAACTTCTTGAGCTCGACAACCAGTTATTTATGGCTAAATACGTTAAGAAGCAATTAAATGATGGACATAAATACAAAGTGCTACCAGCCAACTCTGGCATTGACAACGGAGTGGTGTCGCAACAAATTGCCAATTACAACGAAATGGTGCTTCAACGTAATAATTTAGTGGCGAACAGCAGCGAAACGAATCCGCTCGTTCAAGACATCGACAAGTCGCTCATATCCACCAAAAGCGCCATCAATGCTACTATCGACAACGTGATTGCCACCTTGACCGACAAAATAGCATCACTTCAAGCAAGTGAGAGTGAAACTAAATCACAAATTGCATCGAATCCTAATCAAGAAAAATATTTGTTGAGCGTGGAACGCCAGCAAAAGGTGAAAGAGCAGCTATATGTGTTCCTTCTTCAGAAAAGAGAAGAGAATCAGCTATCAAAGGCATTTACCGCCTACAACACCAAAATGCTGAATCCGCCCACAGGAGGAAAGTCACCCACAAAGCCTGTGAAGACACACGTGTTCATCATCGCTTTTGTGATTGCTCTGCTCATTCCTATGATTATCGTGTTTATTGTGAGCAATATGGACACCACCATTCGTTATAGAAAAGATGTGTCGTCGCTCTCATTACCATTCCTTGGTGAACTGCCGCTCTCCTACAAGAGGCGAAAAGGCATACTTGGCTGGTTCTACAAGACGAAGGATGTCAGGAAAATTGTGGTTAAGGAAAAGAGTGGCAACTCCATTAATGAGGCCTTCCGTGTGCTTCGCACCAACTTGGAGTTCATTACGGGCAAAGATGGAAAGAACAAGCGAATTATGTTCACATCTTCCAACGCTGGCTCTGGTAAAACGTTTATATGTATGAACCTTGCCACGTCGTTTGCCATTAAAGGCAAGAAAATTTTGGCCATCGACCTTGACTTGCGTAAAGCCTCGCTTTCTTCGTTTGTCGGCACTCCACCAATTGGCATATCCGACTATTTAAGCGAGAACATTGACGATTTTGAGAATATTATTGTGAAGGGTAAAACGCACAAGAACCTCGATGTGATTCCTGTAGGAACGATTCCTCCAAACCCCACAGAAATATTATTCAACGACCGGCTCGTGCAACTTCTCAACAGCGTGCAGGATAGTTACGATTACATATTCATTGACTGCCCGCCGTTGGAAATTGTGGCCGATGCCTCTATCATCAACAACCATTGCGACATGACCATATTCGTGATCCGTTCAGGCCACCTCGACAAGAGTATTCTTCCAAACATAGAAAAATTCTATGTGGAAAAACGCTACAAGAATATGATGCTCGTGCTTAACGGTATTGACACTTCGTCGAATGGCTATGGTTACGGTTACGGCTATGGTTATGGATACGGGTATGGATATGGCAACGACAAATAATATCAGATAAGATACTAACATCAACAACAAGTTAGAATAAATGAAAGCATGTTTTATGGGATTAGGCTATATTGGCCTCCCTACAGCAATAATATCTTCTCAGCATGGCATCAAAGTATGCGGTGTTGATATCAATCCACAAGTAGTGGAAATGACTAATTCGGGCAGACTGCACATCGTGGAACCTGGCCTTGCCGACATGCTCCGCAAAGCGGTTGAATGTGGAAATCTTGTGGCTCGCACAAATCCAGAAGAGAGTGACGCCTACCTCATTGTGGTGCCTACGCCATTCAAGGAGAGTCATCAGCCCGACATCAGCTATGTGGAGTCGGCCACAAGAATGGTGCTGCCACTATTGAAAAAAGGCGACCTGTTCATCATTGAATCCACTTCGCCAGTTGGCACAACTGAAAAAATGGCAGATTTGATTTATGCCACACGTCCTAAATTGAAGGGTCAGATACATATCGCTTATTGCCCGGAAAGAGTGTTGCCAGGAAATGTGATATTCGAGCTTGTAAACAATGACCGAGTAATAGGCGGTATTGACGATGCTTCTGCTGATGCTGCAGCTAATTTCTACGCGCAATTCGTGAAAGGCAAGCTGCACAAAACGAATTGCAGAACTGCCGAAATGTGCAAACTGGTGGAAAATTCAAGTCGCGACGTGCAAATAGCCTTTGCAAATGAGCTATCAATCATCTGCGACAAAGCAGGAATTAATGTATGGGAACTCATTAACTTGGCGAACAAACACCCACGAGTGAACATTCTGCATCCAGGCTGTGGTGTGGGAGGACACTGCATAGCAGTAGATCCATATTTCATTACTTCAGCATTCCCACAGGAGGCACAACTTATAGCACAAGCACGCAAAACTAATAACTATAAAAGTGAGTGGTGCGCTGAAAAAATCAAAAATGAAATCCTAAAATTCGAATTAAAAAACAAGCGTAAACCACAAGTGGCATTAATGGGACTTGCTTTTAAGCCGAATATCGACGACTTGCGAGAATCTCCATCAATGAAGATTGCTGAACAACTGGTGCATGATATGCCAGAAATAAAGTTCAATATCTCCGAACCAAATATTGAACAACATAATGAGTTTTCGATTGTGGATTATAAATCAGCCTTCGAGAAATCCGACATTGTGGCATACCTTACAGCACACAAGGAGTTTATTCAGCTTCCAACCGACGATACACAAAAAACGATTCTTGACTATTGTGGTGTGATTAAGAAATAAGAAATGCTACTCAGTATTGGTGTATATACGTTTACAGGGGTGATGCTATTCTATCTGGGGTGGCATTACAACAAGCGTTTTGCCTCCCCATTAGAGCACCACTCCTTAAAAGAGTTCTTGCTGAGCTGGGAAATCATCGCATCGTTTGTACTTTTCTCTGTAATCACAGGGCTTCGATACCATACAGGGTGGGACCACGAATACTATATTCAAGATTATGTGCAATACCAAGACAAGGGCACTATTTTCAGGACCGACTTTGAGCCTGGTTTCAGACTCCTTGAAATATTTTTTGCAAAACTTGGTCTGCATTATTCAGTATTTTTTGGTTTCTGCGGCTTTATCAACATATTCTTCATATACATAGCCCTACGCAAAGAGCGAGCCCTAATCCCCTGGGTAGGCCTTTTGATATTAACAGGGGCTTATTTTCTACATTTGATGAACTCCCTTAGGCAAGGCCTTGTGGAATGTATGTTGGTTTCATCAGTCCTTCTACTTTGCAAAAAAAAATATGCATTATTTATAGTCACTTCATTATTACTCACGCTAATACATAAAGTATCATTCTTCATAGTTCCTCTTTTTCTTCTATCCGCCGTCTTCATGAGGCAAAAGAGCAATAGAACTATAGTGTGCATTTATTTATGTTGTTTGATAATAGGCCAATTCCCCATATTGATATCATGGACCATTAATGGTTTCAGTAAACTTCTATCAGTTATTGGCTACCAGAAGTATGTGGATTTATTCAATTCAAACCCTCTTTATTCATTTCACAGGTCGTCGATTGGAATCATAACAATTCTGTTAATGACAACACATGTTTTCCTTCTATATTTCAACCAGAAATTAAAGGATAACTACAAAGATGATATATTTTTCAAATTCTGCAATGCACTTTGCTTGCTATATATAAGTTATTTCGTTTTAGTGATAAATACGGCATTCTATTTTAAGCGACCATGCGAATTGTTGTTGCCTTTTTACATCATAGCATCGGCCTACTTGATGGTTTACCTGTACAAAAAACGCTTAAACATTTACCTGACAGTTTTTTGTTTAGCTAATTTTTCAATATCAACTATCACTATTCTAAAAAATTGCTACTGGGGAACAGTCAACTCTACCGACTTCTATCATTTTATACCGCTATAAATGAAAATTTCCGTAATCATACCAATCTACAATACAGCAAAGTATATTAAAAGATGTGTTGATTCCATTATCAAACAATTACCTGATAATGCTGAGTTGATATTTATTAATGATTGCTCTACGGACAATAGCGTTGAAGTGCTTAAAAATTGCTTAAACAATTATAGAGGCAAAAATATACAGATTATACAAAACCAAGTAAATCTTGGCTCAGGAGAAACAAGAAACCGGGGTATCAAAGCTGCAAGAGGTGAATATGTTATATTCGTTGACTCAGATGACTACGTTGCTCCACAATATTTTGAAATTTTACTGCAAGCTACAAACGTTCAGCCAGACATTATAGTTTTCGATTACACAGAACTCAGGAACAGTGGCACCACATTAAAGCGTGTTGATATTCCCAGCACCCCTGACGAATGTGTTGAATATTTATTGCTCAACAAAATGCATAATAGCTTATGCAACAAATTGTTTAAGAAATCATTATTTACGCACAACGATATTAGTATTCCTGAGGGAATGAGCATGTTTGAAGATAAGTCAATCTGCTTCAAATTGTTTTTTTATGCAAAGTCAATTTCATATATAAACAAATGTTTATATTTCTACGATAGAAAACGGACTGACTCTTTAACCAATAAGCATCGTGATAGCGATATTGATGCCTCCATTAGGGTTGTAAAAATTATAAATGACTTTTTTAAAGACCGACAGCCACCTCATTCCATTATCAATGCAATACATGCAAACAAAATGCATGTGTTGGGGTTTATTGGTCTATATTGCGAGAAAAGTGTGGCATATAATTATGCCATAGAATTGGGAAAACTCCCAGCTTACACATTTTTAATTAAAGCAAAAGTTCCACTTCACTTTAAGTTAGCATCTTTTTTCGTAAACTATAGACTATCCATTTTTTTGAATTTGATTAGAAAACTGTATATTTGGTGTAAATGATTCAAAAATTTAGAATAACGAATAATGGCTCTTATGCAGTCTTTTTGGCGGTATTATTTATAATATCACCATTATTGGCGCTTTGTGTAGCCATTATGATGTACAAAAACTGGATATCCCAGGTGTGCTTCATAATGTTCTCATTCTATTTTGGCTATCAATTAGGCCCTAACCTTGACTTGATGCAGCACTATCATAACTATCTCGACTTTTTTGGAAAATCATTCATCAATAGATATACCGATTTTGCTACATTATATTTAGGCAAAGAGCCCTTCCATATAGTTTTCAAGTTCATATTGTCGCGATTTGAAGCTAACTCACGTGTGTTTTGTGGAAGCGCTGCTGCCATATACGCTACTACCTTTATATTTTTCATTCGGCAGTTCAAAAATTTCTACACTCAAAAAATAGGCATTCTCCGTACCCTCGTATTTCTCATACTGGCAGTGACGGTGGAGTTTTATTGGTATTTCGGTTTGCGATTCTGGACTGGTGCATTTGTATTTATGATATTCTATTGCAGATATATCATCACTTCTCAAAAAAAATATTTGTTCCTAACCATCACTGCGCTATTATTTCACTTTGCTCTATTCGCTGTAGTCCTTGTGGTTATAGCCGCAGAGCTACTCTATAAATTTCAGCCCGCATTGTATGTGTTAGTGGCAATAAGTTTCATCTACAAACAAGTAGAATGGAACTTAATAGCATTTCTGTCGTCGTTTTCACTTTTCAAAACGCTATTCAAGAGCAGCTACCAAAGCACAAGTGTGCAGCAAGCCATATCAATTCGTGCAAAAGAATTTTATGAAAAAGGAAATATCATTTATCAAAGTAGAGTACCAATATTGCTAACGCTCTTTTTCGCGTTCATTTTCTTACTTTGGACAAAAAATAAAAATGTAACAAAATCATATCCGAAATTATTCGCAAGCGTTTTAATTCTATTTGCCATAGCAAATTTCGGTCATGCTGACTTCGTATTCTATGACAGGTATTTAAAATTTTCTTGCTTATTGGCGTATGCTTATTTATTCATGATATTGTTCGACAAAGCCAATATCTGGATTAACAACACTTTTTTCCCAAAACTGGCATTGGCTTGCGTATTTTTCATGGCATTGTTCATTCCATTATTCCAACAGCGAGAATTGCTCTCGGAAATGGCACTGTGGTTTGGCAACTTCTTAACAATAATACCTCTCAAAGAGATTGGCAACACATGAAAGAAATATTAATCATCGGGCCTTATATCTCCAATATTGGTGGAGTGTCTATACATATACGACGTTTGGTTCATCTTCTTAAAGATGATTACACGTTTGATTTTATTGATGAGGGACGAAAAAGAAACGCTGGCGTTTACAACATACGCTCACTAAATCCATTCCCTTATTTTAAAAAAATCATTAAATCTGACATCGTGCACATTCATAGCGGAGTACCGATTCTAAGACTGTTTCATATCATTATATGTCTATTGCTTTTTAAAAAGACAATAGTCACCATACATCGTGACATCAATATTGAGAAAAGAAAAAAACTGACACGTTTTTTTCTACATAAGTGCTCAAAAGTGATAGCGGTAAACCAAAATACTTACGACTATATAAATGATGGAAAATTCTCGAATCAATTAACACTATTACCAGCATTCCTTCCACCAATTATGGAAGAAGAAAAAGGCTTACCAGATAAACTCAAGCTGTTCATCAAGAATTGCAAAAATGCGAAAGGAAAGCTTTTAGTTTCCAACGCAAGCTATTTGGCAATCCATAACGATCAAGATTTATATGGACTTGACTTATGCATCGAGGCTATTGATAAACTCAAATCATCCGAACCTCAATTCCCGGTTTTTCTTATATTTGTGATAGCCGATGATGAAAAAAACTTACCTTTACTTAAATCGTATGAGACTTTAATCAATCAAAGTAAATTAAGCGACAGAATCTTAATATGGAAGGGTGGAGTTTCTTTCGTTAAACTAATTCTTCAAGCTGACATTGTGCTTCGGACCACCAACACCGATGGCGATGCTTTGTCAATAAGGGAAAGCCTGTTCTTCAACAAGCCAGTCATTGCAAGCGATATTGTGACACGCCCTGAGGGCACAATTTTGTTCAAAACAAGAAATGTAGCGTCTTTAATAGATGAAATCACGGACACATTGAACCAAAGCGGAAATTGTGCCATGCCGTCACAAAAAGCTGCAGATTCTAAAAACATATATACAAGTATATATAATTCTTTATGAATAGATGTCAACACCAATAGCAAACAATCGAAAAAAGAAATTTGTCAAAGATTTTGGTATCTACTCTATAGGCGTATTAGGAACGAGAGTGATTACATTTCTAATGATACCACTCTACACTTATTTTGTAGAAAATCCAAGCAATTATGGCGTTTGGGACTTGTGCTTGCAGACTACTATTTTCCTTTTACCCTTTTCTACCTTACAAATGAGGGAAGCCGCTTTTCGGTTTTTATTCGATGACGACAATATTAACTCCAAAAAAAACGTGGTTTCTTTTATTTTCAGCGCATTAATCACCAATTTAATTGTCATAGCATTATCCGTATTATTACTTTCTTTATTTTGGAATTTTCAGTACATTTGGCTTACATTCCTTTTACTAATATCATCCTCGTTCCACGACGTGATGTGCCAGATTGCTCGCGGGTTAAAGAGAAACGATATTTATGTATCTTGTAATCTACTTAATGCATTTCTGGTAGCATCTTTGAGCATATTGTTCGTGGCTATTCTCAAAATGGATATAGAGGGCATCTTTTGGGCTAATATCATATCACGGATAATGATATGTTTATATCTTCAACTTAGGCTAAACATATTTTCTTATGTAACCTTATTTAAAAAAAGTTGCTATCGGAATGTAGGAAAAGATATTCTAAGATATTCATTGCCACTTATACCCACCTCAATGTGTTGGCTAATAACAACCGTGTCTGACAGATTTTTCATCAATTATTTCGTGTCGAGCGAAATGACAGGAATATATGCAGCAGCCATAAGGTACACGATGATTTTAAACTCACTTGCACTGATCTTTTACCAAACATGGCAAGAAACAGCTATTAGGCAATACAACACACCTGATAAAAACGAGTTTTTTAGCAAGGTTTTTAACTACTATGTTTATGGGTTGGGATTGTTGCTAATTATCTACTCATACACCTTAAAATTTTGCTATTCATGGCTTGTAGGGCCAAACTACCAAGAGGGCTCGCAATACCTATATATGATGGGCGGTGTGTTCTTACTTGGCGCCATATCATCATCGTTTTTCGATTTAGGCTATCAGTGTGCAAAAGAAACCAATAGGGCTCTACCAGCAATTTTGCTTGCGGCTATAATAAATGTATGTTCAAATTTTATTCTAACGCCAAAACTTGGTGTACACGGAGTGATCACATCAAATTTTCTCACATACTTAGCTCTTGGATTATATAGGTATATTGACACAAAAAGATATTTTAAGATATCTATCTCCAAAAATTTAATTATGATGATGTTGATTGTTATAACAGGAGTAATACTTTACTCTATTCAATTCAGTACAGTATATAACATTATGATTTTCATGGCATTACTGGCTTCATCTATTTTAGCTATGCCGAAAGGACTTAAAGAACAAATTTCAAACACAATATTGAAAAAAGCCTTATGACAAATTACCAAGAATCGCTGTATCAACTCAAGGAATATTGTGAGGGGGAAAGGTTTAAAGGATGGGATCCATACGATGGTTTGAATTCCAGGGTGTTTAATGCAATTCCTTTTCTCAATAAGGTGGCTTTTTTTAGGCTGGTGATGAT
Organism: Sodaliphilus sp.; assembly: GCA_050873765.1. Lineage (GTDB taxonomy): Bacteria > Bacteroidota > Bacteroidia > Bacteroidales > Muribaculaceae > Sodaliphilus. The sequence continues at coordinate 10,654 of JBNMJK010000017.1, read as the reverse complement.
TCAGCTTTTCAAGCGGAATCCTATCAACCTGCGCAAACTGTTCCTTGTTCCTAAGCAATATAATGCAAAAGGCATTGGTTTGTTTTTACAAGGATATAGCAATCTTTATAAGGCGGTGAAATGCCAGCCACAATTTGCTGAAATATATGGTGAATGTGATGATATCTTAAAAAGAATCCATCAGTTGGCAGAGTTGCTCCTTTCGTTACGCTCTAAAGGCGACTATCATGGTGCATGCTGGGGATATAATTTCGACTGGCAGGCCCGACTCTACTTTCTCTTTCCAAAAGGAACGCCCACCGTTGTAGCTACCAACTTTTGTGCCACTGCGCTAATGGAGGCATATGAAATCACAAAAAAGCAAGAATATTTAGACGTGGCACTCTCTTCTGCCAGATTTGTGATTGATGACCTGCACCGATCTCGGCAACAAGAAGGCTTTCTTTTCTCTTATAGTCCATTGCAGGGCAACGACACCGTGTATAATGCTTCACTGCTCGGTTCACGCCTGTTAAGCTTTTGCTATAAATACACAGGCAATGAGCAATACCGCCAACTTGCCAAAGAATCAATCATCGCCTGCTGCAAAGGTCAGCGGGAAGATGGCGCATGGGTGTATGGATTAAAACCTTTTCAAAATTGGGTTGACAGCTTCCACACTGGCTATAATTTAGATGCACTAATTGCTTATCAGGAAAACACTGGCGACACCGCTTTCAATAGCTACATTGAGAACGGTTTCAACTATTACGTTCACCATCATTTTGATGAGCATCATGAACCAAAATACTATGACACGAAGAAGTATCCTATTGATATTCACTGTCCAGGACAATTGTTCGTAACCCTATGGCGGCTGCATAAATTTTCTGAATACCGCGATTTGGCAACCGATGTGCTGAACTGGACCATTAAAAATATGCAAGACAAAAAAGGGTATTTCTATTATCAGTTGAAAAAGGGTATTAGTTCTAAAATATCTTACATGAGATGGAGCAACGCTTTTATGTTTAGCTCTCTAACGTATTATTTATTAGGCGAAATTGCCAATGAAAAGGGTAAGACTAAATAGGGTAGAGGCTTTTCCATTCAAATCAGCCGACGAGCTGATGGAATATGTGGATAAGCACAAAGGAATTCTGGTGGCGGTGAATGCTGAGAAAATTCTTCACTCAACACCTGAGACTGAGCAGATAATTAATAACAACATCGGCTATTGCGATGGAGTTGGCGCAGTGAAGGCTATGCACCAGAAAGGCTTCAAAGAGGTGACGAAAATTGCCGGTTGCGAACTTTGGCTAAAAATCATCGACAAATATATTGATCGCAAGTCGTTTTATCTTGTTGGCGGCAAGCAGGAGGTGATAGAAGAAACAGTAACAAAACTTAAAAAGGAGTATATTGGAATCAATATCGTGGGCTATCGAAACGGCTATATCAAAACAGATGAAGAGCGATCACAATTAATCCAAGATATTGCTAAAGTAAAGCCAGAGGTTGTGTTTGTGGCTATGGGATCTCCAAAACAGGAACTGCTGATGGGTGATATGCTAAAGGTGAATCCAGCAATATATCAAGGTCTGGGTGGTAGTTTTGATGTCTATACTGGCCATGTGAATCGTGCCCCAAAATGGTGGGTCGATCATAATTTAGAATTTGCCTACCGCCTCATTAAGGAACCATCACGAATTAAGCGTCAAATTCATTTAGTGAAATTCTTTTGGTGGCTATTAATCGGAAAATTTAAATGAGTTCCTGCATAAAAAGAGGAGGCAATAAATATAATTTAAAGCCTCCTTTAATTGTTATTGTTCAGAGCTACCGAACTCATCATCGCTTGTTGGTGATGGGGTGCCAGTCACGCTCCTTAATATCGCCATTTCGGTAAGCGGAAAGCAATTCTTTCAAGTCGTGAATCTGCGACTGGAGTTCCACACCCTTGTCAGTGTCTTTTACCATCATTCTATGATTAGCCATTTCCACCAGTTGCACAGTAGATTTAATGTCCTGTCCCTCTTCCACAGCTTTAGTGATTGAGGTGAAAGGCTCATGCTGAACAAGCTGGAACCCTCTACTATGGTAAACCAAAGTGTAGCCAGCAATGCCAGTCTTTGGCTGGTAGGCTTTAGAAAATCCGCCGTCGATCACCATCAATTTTCCGCCAGCCTTAACCGGATTCTCACCCTCAATGGTCAATACAGGCACATGACCATTGATGATGTGGCGAAAATGACCTTTTATTTCAAATTCGTCAAGTATCATATCACACACCTCCGGTTTGTCACGCAGGGTATAATAGTGGCCTTTGATTTCCTTATGGGTTCGCTTGTCTTCAATAAAATAGCGTTCGAATGTGGCCATTTTATCTTTGTCGAACACTGGAGAATCCTTTCCACACCAAAGATACCATACATAATCGAGAGCAAAATTATAATTATCAGGGTCAGAATCGCCAAAATAGGCTGAGCGAATAAGGGCTCCCACCTTTTTAAGTAAAGCGCGTCCATGATAAAGTTTGCCTTGTATATTGATATCTTTGAGTGTGCCATCAGCATTGAGTGGCATAGAAGCATGGTAAAGCAGATTGCCATTAGTGACCGTGTAAACACAGCCATTAGTAAAGAGGCATTTCATATGCTTTTTTAACTTCTCACTACTCTTAAACGAATTGTGCAGTTTACCAACCACAACTTGCTCTTCTTCTGTTAATTGATATGGATTGGAAGGATCAACTGTAGGGAAATTGGTGTCGGTCATTTTATAATCCACACCATCTATGCAAATCACCCCTCGGTCAAAGTCTATCTTATCAAGCAAAAGACGATCGGCCATATCAAATTCTTTCCTACGCAATATTGTGGCTGCCTCAAGCTTGAATTGAATGATGCTAATGGCCTTATGCATTTTGGCCACAAGCAAGTTGGTGCGTTGCTTGGTAGCGTCTGATGGCGAATCTTGCTTTGGCATAAATTGTTCACAATCGTCATCGCCATACACGTCGAGAGCAAAAGTTGCCAATGGAAGCATATTTATTCCATACCCATCTTCAAGCACACTCTGATTTCCGTAGCGCAGCTGTCCGCGAACCACGTTTGCGATGCAGCAGTCATTGCCAGCGGCAGCACCCATCCAAAGAATGTCGTGATTACCCCATTGAATATCAAAATTGTGGTAGCCGCATAGCACATCCATCACCTTGTGAGGAAGAGGACCACGATCATACACATCTCCAAGAATATGAAGCACATCGATTGATAGTTGCTGAATCAAATTACACATAGCCTCTATGAAGTCGTCGGCTTGCTGGGTGGAAATGATCGTCTTGACAATCACATCAACATATGCTTGCTTATTGAGCTCATTGGAATTTTCGTGTAGCAGCTCTTGAATAATATATGAAAAATCAGACGGAAGTGCCTTGTGAACCTTTGAACGAGTGTATTTCGACGACACATTACGGCAAATCTTAACCAATCGGTTAATAGTGATAAAATACCAGTCCTCCAGCACAGAATTGTCGGTAAGATTCGCCTTAACCAACTGTAATTTCATTCTTGGGTAATAAATGAGCGTACAGATTTCTTTCTGCTCACCATTGCTCAATGTTTCATTGAAGATTTCTTTAACCTTTCTCTTAATTGTGCCCGAAGCATTACGAAGCACATGTTGAAAAGCCTCGTATTCTCCATGAAGGTCGGCAAGAAAATGCTCCGTGCCCTTAGGCAGGTTTAAAATAGCCTCAAGATTGATGATTTCCGTGCTTGCCGTAGCCACGTTAGGAAAGTTCCTCGACAAGAGTTTAAGATAATTCTCTTTATTATAGTCTTGTGTCATTACTTGCATTTTGGTAGTGTGTAGTGTCTTAATCCTGAGGATAAACAAAATTCTCCTCTTTCATATTTTCAAGCACCTCGATTAAAAATTTTCTTGCTTCCCACTTAGCCATAGGAAGATTGTTGAGCGTGTAGTTGCCGCAATCGCGAGCAGTAGCACCAGGAATGGCGCCTTCATATTCAGCTATAAAGCGGAAAGTATCCTGCATCAGAGGCAAAATGTCTTTCGACGACAGTTTACCCGACATGAGCAAATAATTGCCAGTGCAGCACCCCATTGGTCCCCAATAAATCACTCTGTCTTTCCACTGTGGATGATTACGAAGATATGTGGCTGCCAAGTGTTCGATAGTATGTAAAGCCGACTGGCTAACAGCTGGTTCACGGTTAGGCTGCTTCATTCTGATATCAAAAGTTGTAATCACATCGCCATTTGGTAGCGTGTCGATTCTTGAAACATATATACCACGAAGGAGCTTCAGATGATTGATTGTGAAACTTGTTATTTTTTCCATAACTCAAAGATTATTCAATAAATTTTCAACTATCTTAAATGTATGAGAAGGTGCATCATTCCAGAAATCATTGTATTGGCAAACGTTGTTCTTGCTCGCGCCAGGAGAATCGCTAATCACACGAATCGAGAGAAATGGAATGTGCATTAGTTCGCAAGTTTGAGCAATCGCCCCCGATTCCATGTCCACAGCCAAAGCTTCTGGAAATGACTCCTTAATTTTATGCACCTTATCTATTGAATCTATAAATTGGTCGCCCGACACGATAAGGCCAAACTTCAACATGGTTGACTGAGGCAACTTTGATATGATCGATGGGCTTGCGTTAAAATATTTGTCCAAACCTTGAACCACACCTATTTCACATTCCGGTCCGCACCACACATCATGATACGCAACCTTTTCACCAACCACTATATCCATCACATTCACAGCTGGGTCGGCACCTCCTGCCACGCCTGTATTGATTATCATATCAGGAGAAAAATGATATATCATAGTGACGGTGCCAATAGCGGCATTCACTTTGCCTATTCCGCATTGCAAGGCCACAACAGTGTGATCTGCTATACGTCCTTCTATAAATTCAAAACCCTTCAAATTCACATTTGTGGCTGAGTGAAGGAGCGGTTTGAGCAAAGAGAGTTCTTTACTCATCGCAACAATTATTCCAATTTTCATATCTACATTTAAGATTTGCAATGCAAAATTACAAAAAATAATTGTCAAACCATCTACACAGAACCCTATCAGCACATATTAGGACAGAATTTGTAAGTGGATTATAAGAATTAAAATGAGAATATGAGGATTTTACTTTGCCAAATGAAAAAACGTTTGTAACTTTCGCAAAATTTTGAAAAAATTATGAGGACATTATTATATATAGCATTATTTTGTGGTTTGTTAGGAACGTTTTCTTGCTCTAATAGCGATTCCGAACAAAAAAACACGCATAAGCTATCCGACGAAATCATTCTCGACTCCATATCGGTTGACGAGTTTAAAAGCCTTCTTGATAAGGCTATCAGCGACAATGATACTGCCGACATTCAGAAGCTATTAGGCTTGGCTCAAAGTACATATCAAAAAATTTCGCTCCGAAACGATGCCGAAGCCGAGAATTTTGCACAGCAAGTGAAAGCAATCATTGCCAACGAGCCTTATCTCGACAATCTGATTACCAATAAAAATAACTTTTTCTTTAAATTCAACAATGCTGATTTTGAAGAAGACAAACCAGAAACAGACAACGACAGCAAAGACGAGCAGCCAGTCGTCGAAGAAAACGTTGATGAAAACATTGATGACATCAACTTATTAGAAAATACAGAAGATCAAAATGCCGCTCACAATGAAGCGGATAAAAAGTCATCAGATAAAAAGTCAACCGACACGAAAAAAAGTGAAGATAAAAAAGCGTCTTCCGCCACCACACAGTCGCAACCTAAAGACCGTGTGAAAAACTCTTTTGACAAACCATCAGAAAAAAATAACTAATGCGCTGACACTATCATTGCGCATCTTGCATTATAATCAAACAGAATACTATCATACTCCAAGTGAATGGTGGTACTCTGTTTTGATTTAGAATTTAGACTAATTTTTTAAAAAAACAACTAATGAAACGAACATTGCTGCTTGCATTGCTGGCCATTCCTTTTATCAGCTATGGACAAAATGCTTATGATTATTATGGAGATAAAGTGCAACTTGAAGCCCACTATTTTCAAAGCCGAAACTTTGGGAAACTGCAAGGCGACAAAAAGCAAGTTTATCAAGGCATGGACATCTATAATGGTTATTTAGTTAGTGCTCAATCATCTGGCATAATCACCATTTATAATACACAAAACAATAATTTAGAAAAAGAAAAACAGCTCAAACTGTCAATCTTCTCTAAAACCGCTAACGCTTTCAACGTGTCGTTTGGCACAAAGAAAATGGCCGGAGACGATGTTTTACCGCTGCTATATGTGAGCGGCAACAATGGCACACTGTATGTAGAGCAGATTGAAAAGAAATTCAAAAATGCTAAATGCGTTCAAAGCATTTCATTAACCAACACTCAAGCCAATAAAGTGAGTTGGGCCATTGATAAAGAAAATGATTTTCTGTATGCACTCTGCACAAATGCCAACTCTACTCATCAGCTCTTGCGCTTTCACATACCAGAAGTGAATGAAACGCCATCGGAGGTGAATTTCAACAGCGCGGACGCAATTGAGAAATACACGCTGGAAAACTTTTACCAAGGCAAAGGAATCACTTCTGATAAAGGAATTTATATCATAAACGGACAAATGTATATCGTATGTGGAACAGGAACACAGAAAGATTCATCACACTTATGTGTATGGGACATATATGGCAAAATGATGCGAAATGTGATTGACTTATCCACTGCCACTCGTGGCGAATTAAAGTCGTGCAGCGTGTACGATGGCGCACTATTTATACAAACACAAGGTAGCGTATATAAATTGATATTTTAATTATTCAAGCAAGAATGAGAATTTTTTTTATCATAGCCATTATATCATTTTGCAATATCCTGTCATTTGCGGAAGATAGATATTTTTACTCTGGTCCACAAGTTAAGCTCACAGCCAACCAATACACTTGTGAATTGCTTGGGAAACTGCAAGGTGCGCCCAATTTAAGTTATCAAGGTATGGACTGCTGGGGTGACTATATAATCAGTTTACAAAACAATGGAGTAGCCACAACTTATAATTACAATGGCACCTCGTTAAATAAAATAGGCACTTTCCAACTTGGAAGTTATTCTGATAAAAACCATGCCAATGTAGCATGCTTCGGCAATCAGTTTTTCGCAAAAGACGACAAAATGCCTCTTTTGTTCGTAAGTCAGGCCTATAACGAAACCATTTCAGGACAAAAAGATATTCTTTCTGTAGAGCGTATCGCCAACAACTTAAAAAGCTCGACCCTTGTAGCTAAAATACAATTTAAAGATGTGAATCATCTATTCGGCTATGCACTACAATGGGCCGTTGATTGTGAAAACAATTTTCTATACGGATTTGGCAACACGATAAGCAATCTCGATGACAACAATAAACACCGAGTCGTGAAATTCAAAATACCACAAATCTCTGCAAAAGGGAAAAAAATGCAAACGATAATCCTTACCGAAAAAGATATGCTTGAGAATTATCTTTTAGAGGATTATTTTACAAATTACCATCACCAGATAGGGCAGGGACTTTTGATCAAGCACGGCTACCTGTATATGCCTGTTGGATTGGGCACGAGCAAGCACCCTTCTCTCCTATATGTATGGGACTTATCAAGAAGAAAGATGCAAAACGTAATCGACCTAAGCCTGTCCACAAAAGGAGAACTTGAAGATTGCGCTGAATACATGGGCGAGCTGCTCATTCAAACCCAAGGCGAATTGTATAAACTCAGGTTTCAATAACAAAAAAATGAAAGAGCAAGAAATCATATCCGCTGTAAAAACAAGATTAGGTATTGACCAGCTCAATGATTTACAAAAATCAGCAATAAAAGAAGTCAAGCCCACATCTAATGCAATCATATATTCTCCAACGGGTTCTGGCAAAACGCTTGCCTTCTCTATATTGCTTTTCAAAGCCCTTAAAAATCTTGACAAGGAACAACTGCAAACGGTAATCATTGCTCCATCAAGGGAATTGGTGATACAAATTTCTGAAGTGATTAAAGCAATTGCTAATGCCACAAGGTGCAAAGTCACAGCACTCTACGGAGGGCATAACGTGGCAGATGAGAAGCAATCTCTTCAAAACACACCAAGTATTATTGTAGGCACGCCTGGCCGTCTTCTGGATCATGCCAATAGAGGCAACATAAACATGACTAATGTTCGCCAACTCGTGCTTGACGAATTTGACAAATGTTTGGAATTGGGCTTTGAGGACGAAATGAAAAAACTTTTGAAAAAAATGCCAAACCTATCAAGGAAAATTCTCACTTCGGCTACAGTGCTCAATGACATTCCACAGTTTGTAAACCTCAAAGACAGAATTGAGATAAACTTTCTGAAAGGCAACAAGCCGCCACAAATAAGAACCACGGTTTGGAAGGTTGTAAGCAGCGATAAAGACAAACTTGCCACATTACGGAATCTGCTATATAGCCTACCAGAAGGCAAAACAATTGTTTTTGCCAACTACCGTGATGCAGTAACACGCATTTACCAGAATTTGAGACAACACAATATAGCCGCAGGCAATTACAATGGAGGATTAGAACAAATCGACAGAGAAAAAGCCATAGCCATGTTCAACAATGAATCCTATCCGATATTGGTTTCAACTGATTTAGGCTCACGTGGACTTGACATCAAAGAGGTGAAATATATCATACATTACCATTTACCGGTTTCAGAAGAATCATACATTCACAGAAATGGAAGAACGGCACGTGTGGATAACGAAGGCGACGTGTTTGTAATAACCGGGCCTGATGAAGAGATTCCTTCTTATATAGCCATTGACAAGGATTATGCATTACCGCAAAAAGAAATTGTCAAATGCATTGCGAATAAAAATTGCACGCTTTATTTCAAGGCTGGTAGAAAAGAAAAAATATCAAAAGCCGACATTGTGGGATTCATCGCTAATAACAGCAGTGTTGACTCAAAAGAGATTGGTATCATCAATGTATATGACCACTATGCGTTAGTGGCGGTTCCCAGCGCAAAGGGTGCAACTGCCATAAAGCAATTGCAAGGGCTGAAAATCAAAGGCAAAAAAGTAAAAATAGAGAAGGCTTCGGCAGATCCTAAACTTTGCAAACCGAAGCATTCCCTATGATGATTTTAGTTATCACAACAAAAATTCGCCTTTCCCATTGCGAACAATTTCAAAACCGCCAGAAGTGCAGTCAATCACAGTAGAAGGCACAACACCACCTCTACCAGAATCCACCACGATATCAACACCCGACTTGTATGTTTCGGCAATCAGTTCTGGTTCACACATGTAGTCGGCGTCCTTTCCTTCAACCGAGGTTGACAAAATGGGGTGGCCTAAAGCCTCCACGATGGCGCGTGCTATAGCATTGTCTGGTATTCTAACACCCACAGTTCTCCTTCCCTTGAATGCTTTGGGCAATTTTGATAACGCAGGAAATATGAAAGTGAACGGGCCTGGCAAATATTGCTTGATTACTTTGAACTCCCTGTTGCCAAACTTTGCATATTCCGTGATCTGTGAAATATCATCACAAATGATCGTTAAATTAGTTTTGGCAGACTTCATCGACTTGATGGCACACACTTTTTCAATGGCCGTATTGTTGAGTGCATCGCAACCTATAGCATATATGGTGTCTGTTGGGTAAATAATTATACCACCATTTCTCAGTGTATCGGTCACAAATTTGATATACCGCTGATTAATGTTGTCTTCAAAAATTTCAAGGAGTTTCATAAGTAATCGTATTAAAAAAGACTCTGGATTTTAAAACGAAGAGATTATTGATGTTTCAATATTGGTGGCATGTGCATACTTTTTTAATAAATGTGTCATATATGCCACAGCCTCATTCATATCCATTTCTGGTCCAAAACCATTAATGTTGATTTGCACAGTATGAGTGTCGAGCGTGAATTTAGTTCGCTCTTCATCACTTGTGGGGGTTGCAATTCCACCGATTGCATCTCGGTAAACAGGGATATTTTCTATATTCAAAATTCCTCTGCCAATGCCATAATAAACCTCGTCGGGCTGTCCAACGCCTAAAGTGAGCGTATCACCCACAATTTTATCGAAGTCCAAGCCACTAATGGAATAGCCACTTTTTACCGACACTAAATTCACCAAATCAATCAACGTGGTGAGGCGATATAGTCCCAAACCTCGAATAATACGCCGGCACAAAGCTTCGCTCGAAACACGGTAGCGGCCAGGGTCTTTACCCAAAGCCTTGTAAAGTTTTCTGGCAGCAGCCACAGCTGGGCGTTTATTAATGGCGAGCAATTCAAAGGAATTTTTAATGACTTCAGATTCTTTCTCAATCTCACTCCAAAGCTCATCAGATGTGGCAGAATTAACTACATCTGCTTTAACAAGCCCAATTTTCAGCTCTGGGCACGACTCTATAATTCTTGGATCAACTTTAATTTTAAGCATAATAGCAAAATTACAAATTATTTATAAGAGTTAAACCATTACAATGTTAAATAAGCGAATTGAAAGTGGCATAATTTGCGATTGCAGCAAGTTTGCAGTAACTTTGCGTAAATAAAATTAAATCAAGATAAATGGCACAGAAACCATCAATTCCCAAGGGTAC
>JBNMJK010000016.1:0-39082 GCA_050873765.1 Sodaliphilus sp. | reverse complement strand
TGGGGCATCGACTGGCCTAAGCAAGGCGCTTCGGCAGAAAGGCAGAAAGCCGAGCTGGTGAGAATGCTCGACTCGCTGAAAAACAGCAATTTCAATGCCATCAACCTGCAAGTGCGCTCCATGAGCGACGCTTTCTATCAATCGAGCTACGAGCCCTGGTCGAGCTATCTCACCGGCACCCGTGGCAAATACCCGGGCTACGACCCACTCGCATTTGCTGTGCGCGAGTGCCACAAACGTGGCATGGAGATTCATGCGTGGATCAACCCCTACCGGTTCAGCATCAGCTCGGTGTGGAAGCACGAGCGCGACCAAGAGGCGAAAAAGCATTTGCTGAAATGGGGTAAATACTATATCCTCGACCCTGCCCAGCAATGGACCATCGACCGCATTGTGAACGTGTGCCGCGAGGTGGTCAGCAATTATGATGTGGATGGTATTCTCTACGACGACTATTTCTATCCCGAAGGAATCTCCTCCACCGCCATTGCCCCCGACTACAAGGAATGGCAAAACGCCGGCACGAGTATGAGCATAGGCGACTGGCGGCGCTCCAATGTGAACCGCATGGTGAAAGCAGTGTATGCCATGATACAGACCGTGAAGCCTTGGGTGCGCTTCGGCATTTCGCCCGCGGGCGTGGCATGCACCAGCAAATCGCTTGCCGCCAAATACGGCATCGACCCGTGTCCATCAGGCAGCGACTGGCAGTATAGCGGCATCTTCTCCGAGCCGGTGGCATGGCTGAAAGGAAAGATGATCGACTTCATAGCCCCACAAGTGTACTGGAAAATAGGCAACAAGCGAGCCGACTTCGCGCTTGTGGCTCCCTGGTGGTGCCAGGTGGCGAGAGGATTCGGACGGCAGGCCTTCGTGTCGATGTCGATCGACAAGCTGCTCACCACCTCCGAGTTTCCCGAATGGGCCACCGAAATGAAGTTGCTCCGCAGCCACTGCGCCAATGGCCAGAGCGGCACCATCTTCTGGTCGGTGCGCAACCTCTACAACAAGCCCGGCCTGAGTGAGCAGCTCTGCCACTACCTCAAGCGCACCGTGTATCAGTATCCGTCGCTTCCGCCCACTGTGCCCTGGCGCAGCCCGGTGGCGCGCAAGGCCCCTGTGGTGAACTTTGTGAAGCACACGGGCGGCACGCTGTCATGGCAACTGATTCCACGCTGCCGCTACACCGTTTACGCGTTTCCTAAATCGGTGGGCAAGGCTCAGTTTAAGGGCGAAGTGAAATATCTGCTCGGAATGGTTTACAATCCTGAGGGCAGCGCCGAAGAGGTGGTCTACACCATTCCGGCACGCCTCCGTTCCGGCTACGATTTTGCTGTTTGCGCCCTCGACCGCTACGGCAATGAGTACGCCCCATCATTCTCTGAATAATCATCAACTTTTAACCAACAACTATTTTTTACAACAAAATGAAAGTAAGAAACTTATTTATCACCGCATTCCTCTTGTGTGCATTCATGGCGCAAGCCGCCACTTATGGAGTGCCTAAACGTGAGTTCCGCTCTGCATGGGTGGCCACGGTATGGGCGCTCGACTGGCCTCGCGATGCCAACGACAATGAGGCTTGCAGCACCAATGCCGAAGTGCAGAAGGCTTCGATGATTCGTATGCTCGACTCGCTGAAGCGCAACAATTTCAACGCTGTGAATTTTCAGGTGCGCTCTATGTGCGACGCCATGTATAAATCGAGCTACGAGCCTTGGTCGAGCTACCTCACCGGCACCCGTGGCCGCACACCAAGCTACGACCCGCTGCAGTTTGTGGTGGAGGAATGTCACAAGCGCGGTATGGAGTGCCACGCTTGGGTGAACCCCTACCGCTTCTCCACTGGCTCCAACTGGACCACTGCCGCCGATGAAGAACTGAAGGCAAGTGGCCACCTGCTCACCAACGGCAGCACCACCATTCTCGACCCTGCCCAGCAGTGGACCATCGACCGCATTGTGAATGTGTGCCGTGAAATCATCAGCAATTATGACGTGGATGGTATTCTCTACGACGACTATTTCTACCCCGACGGCATTCCAAGCAACAGCACTGCTGAAGACTACAAGGAATGGCAGGAGTCGGGCACAAGCCTGAGCTTGGGCGACTGGCGACGCGATAATGTGAACCGAATGGTGAAGGCGGTGTATGATATGATTCAAACCGTGAAGCCTTGGGTGCGCTTCGGCATCTCGCCAGCCGGCGTGGCATGCACCAGCAGCAGCCTGGCAGCAAAATATGGCGTGGAGCCTTGCCCCTCTGGCTCAAGCGACTGGCAGTACGATGGCATCTTCTCCGACCCTCTGGCATGGATCTCAAGCCAGAACATCGACTACATTTCGCCACAGGTGTATTGGAAAATCGGCGCCACAGCCAACTACGCCACCATCACCCCTTGGTGGGGACAGGTAGTAAAGAAGTTTGGCCGCCACGTTTACATTTCCACCTCTATCTCCAGCATCAAGAACACAAGCGATGCCAACCAATATGTGGAATATGCCAACCAGGCTGAAATCAACCGCAACTCGTCGCTCGACGGTGCGTTTGGATCTATCTACTACTCTTGCAAGTATCTTTATATGCGCAATAAAAACTCCTTGGCAAGCTATCTGCGCAGCACCGTGTACTCACGCCCCGCGCTTGTGCCTGCGCTTCCATGGAAGCAGGCCAACAATCCCGGCCAGGTCACCGGCCTTTCGCTCAACGGCAGCGGTGAACTGTCGTGGAACGGATTCGACAATGTGCGCTATTCAGTGTATGCCTTCCCTGCCACCATGCACCCCTCATCTTTCACCAAGCAGGTGGAGTATCTTTTGGATATGACCTACACCACCAACTACAAGATTCCGGTGGAATACCAGGGCAGCGACTGGCAGTATGCCGTGTGCGTGGTTGACCGCGTGGGCAATGAATTCGAGCCCGTGATTTTAGGCAGCAATCTCGAGCAGCTCAGCGCTCCCGAACTTATCGCTCCAGCCAATGAGGCCACGGCCGACATGCCTTTCAATTTCAAATGGCACAAGGTGGCCAATGCCGCCAACTATGTGGTGGAAATCAGCAACGATGCCGACTTTGGCAATGTGGCTGAGCGCATCACCACCACCGACACCACGGTTTCTGCGCTGCAATTCACAAAGTTGCTCCACGAAACCAAGCAATACTGGCGTGTGCTGGCGCAGGAGCCACACCACTACAGCGGCGTGAGCGAAATTCGCTCTATCGTGCCAATGATGCTCACCGTCACCTATCCTGCCGATGGCGAGGAGGAAGTTGACCCTAACTTCACCGCCAAGTGGTACGCCCTCCACTCTACCAACGAGGCCACAGTGGAGATTGCCAAAGATGAGGATTTCAAGCGAATCTTGTTCACTGGCAAATCGGCCAACGGCCAGCTCACCGTCACCGACGATGTGCTTGAGGCAGGCAGCACTTGCTACCTGCGCGTGCGCATCACCATCGACGGCCATGAAATGGTGTCGCTTCCCGTGAGATTCACCATCGCCCATGTGGCTGCCCACCTGCTGCGCCCAACCGACGGCGGTGAAATCTACAAAGGTGAATACGTGGAAGTGAAGCCACAAGACTGGGCCACTTCCTACCAAATTGAAATCAGCAACTCTGCCACCACATGGGCACGCACCCGATTTGTGGAGACGCTGAAAGACGGTGCCACCCACACCACACTCACTGCCGACAACATCAAGGTGGGCAGCAAAAAGCTCGTGGACGGCAACACCTACTATGCGCGTGTGAAGTCGTCGTACGATGGCCTTGACGGCGCAGCGCACACCACCGAATGGGGTGCTGTGGTGAAGTTTGTTTACCGTGCCGAAAAACTCATCGCTGGCGACATCAATGCCGATGGCGTGGTGAATGTGAGCGATGTAACCGCGCTGATCAACCACATTCTCGGCACCGAGTCGTACCCCGTGAACCGTTGCGACATCAACGCCGACGGCATCATCAATGTGACCGACATCACCGCACTCATCAACATGATTCTCAAATAAGACTCACTACACCAATAATCCAAACAAAGCCCTCGCCTTGAATAAAATCAGGCGAGGGCTTTTTTCTGAAAACCAGACAAAAAAAATCATTGGTTATCGCCCGCAATAAGCCGAAATCGGCTATCTTTGCACTAAATATAATATATATCTTCAAACCATTATGACGAAATTTAGACTAAAACTACTCTTTATCGTTGCTATGATGGCTTTCTCCACATTGAGCGCTTCGGCCTACAGTGTGGTGAAGGCGGAGTTCCGATCGGCTTGGGTAGCCACCGTGTGGGCGCTCGACTGGCCCACCACTGGGGCATCGGCCGAGACGCAGAAGGCTGAGATCGACCGTATGCTCGACTCCCTTGCTGGTAACAATTTCAATGCTGTGAATTTTCAGGTGCGGTCGATGTGCGACGCCATGTATAAGTCGAGCTACGAGCCTTGGTCGAGCTATCTCACCGGCAACCGAGGTGAAGATCCTGGCTACGACCCACTGCAATATGTGGTGGAGGGCTGCCACAAGCGCGGCATGGAATGTCATGCCTGGGTGAATCCCTACCGTTTCTCCACTGGCTCCAACTGGAGCACTGACGCCGACGAGAAGCTGAAGGCCGACGGCCATCTGCTCACCTACAAGACCACCACAATCCTCGATCCTGCCCAGCAATGGACCATCGACCGCATTGTGAACGTGTGCCGCGAAATCGTGAAAGGATATGATGTAGATGGTATTCTCTACGACGACTATTTTTATCCTAACGGTATTCCCTCAGGCAGCTCGGCTGGCGACTATAACGAATGGAAAATTTCTGGCACAAGCATGAGCATTGGCGACTGGCGACGCGACAATGTGAACCGCATGGTAAAGGCTGTTTACGATATGATACAGACCGAGAAGCCCTGGGTGCGATTCGGCATTTCGCCTGCCGGCGTGGCATGTACCAGCAGCTCGGTGGCAAAGAAATACGGCATCGACCCCTGTCCTGGAAGCGACTGGCAGTACAATGGCATTTTCTCCGACCCTATTGCCTGGTACAAAGCCAAAACCGTGGACTATATCTCGCCACAGGTTTACTGGACCATTGGCTACAGCGCTGCCGATTTTGCAAAAATCACACCATGGTGGGGCAAGGTGGCAAATAAGTTTGGCCGCCATGTGTATATTTCTCACGACATTTCTTCGCTGTCGGGCTCAAGCCAGGGGAACAAGGCTCCGATTATGAAGGCAAGCGGCCCTAACGGCACCACCTACGATGAATATGTGAATGAGGTGGAGATGGCGCGCAACACCAACCTCGACAATGCGCCTGGCAGCATCTATTACTCCTGCAAGTATCTTTATGCCCTCGGCGCAAAGGAGTCGTTTGCCCACTATCTGAAACGCTCCGTCTATGCCCGCCCCGCCCTGCCTCCAGCCATGACGTGGAAAACGACCACCAATCCCGGCACCGTGAGCAACGTGAACAAGGTGGCCTACGACCTTTCATGGACGGGATTCAGTAATGTGCGCTACACGGTGTACGCTGTGCCCAATTCTGTGCCACAGAGCCAGTTCCGCAACGATGCGGAATACTTGTTGGGCATGACCTACGACACCCACTTCACAATTCCCGAGAATTACCGCACTGGCTATCAGTATGCCATCTGCGTGCTCGACCGCTATGGCAATGAGTACACGGCAAAGTTCCTTGGCTCGAAAGATGCCACACTCGATGCGCCCACCCTCGTGGCGCCCGAAGATGGCGCGAAGGTGAGTGAGCCTTTCAATTTTGTGTGGAACAAGGTGGACGGCGCATCACAATACACCATTGAGATTGCCGATGATGAGGCGTTCAAAAATGTGACGCACACTTTCGCCACTGCCGATACCACTGCCTCGTCGGCTGCATTTGAGGGTGTGACCAGCGATGCACGCCACTACTGGCGCGTGCACGCATGTGCACTGAACCACAACGATGGCATCAGCTCGCCTCGCGCCTTCATTCCCCACAGACTGGAAGTGATCTATCCGTCGAATTTGATGCAAGATGTGCCCAACGATCCCACTATCCGCTGGACCGACACAGGCTCCAACGAGGTGCTGGTGGAAATTGCCTCCGACTCGGCTTTCACAAAAAAAGACGTGGTGTTCAGCCAAGTCACCACTGAAAATACCGTAAAAGTGCCGCTCTACATTCTCCACTCGGGCACGCATTACTATGTGCGCGTCACCACTGGTGATGTGATGAGCAAGACGGTGGAGTTCACCACCATCTACCGTGAGTCGGAAGCGCCCAAATTTGCACTCCCTGCCACTGATGGCGAAACGCTCAACAGCAATCAGCGCATAGAACTTCAGCGTCAGGTGGCTGCCGAAAACATGATTGTGGAAATCAGCGCTTCGGCATCGTCGTGGGGGCGCAACCGCTTTGTGGAAACGCTCAAAAACTATCAATACAGCACCACGCTCACACTCGGCGAACTGAAGGTGAATGCCGCGCCGCTTGTTGATGGCAACACCTATTATGTGCGTGCCAAAAGTTCATACATCGACACCGGAGGCACTCTGCGCGCCACCGACTATGGCACTGTCATGCGATTCGTCTATAAGAAAGTGGCCATCAAGGGCGATGTGAACGCCGATGGGAAGGTGGATGTGACCGACGTGACTGCACTGATCAATCAAATTCTCGGCACAGCCTCGTTCAGTGCCGATAGCTGCGACATCAATGCCGACGGCACCGTCAATGTGACCGACGTGACTGCGCTGATCAACCTGATTCTGAAGCAGTGAGCACTAAGGGCGCGCGCCTGCAAGGGACTGTTCTGTTTTTCGCCATTTAAGCCGAAAAATGGACAATTAAACCAAACAGGCGAATCATGCGTCTAACAAGCAAAGAAAATTTTAAACAACAAGGCACTATGACTACATCTTTACTCAAAAACTCAATACTCGCGCTCACCCTTGTGGGTAGCATGACGCTATCCGTAGGAGCGCTCGCACAGGGCCGCCGTGGCGGTTTTGGAGAAAATCGCAGTCAGAACGGCACGATGCAATCAGGCAGAAGCAGCGGTCCAGAAGGCCGCGTCCCCGGCAGAGCCACAGCATCGCCCGAAAGAAGCAGTTTCAGCAGGCCCGACCGCCAGTCAGAGCGCGTAAGCCTCGACCGGTCGTCAGGCAGGTCGGTAGCGCAACCACGTTATCCCGGCAGAGAGCCACAAGGGGTTACACCTCGCTCGGCACAGCAGCCCAGAGGTGAAGTGCGGTATGGTGGTGGAGAGCAAAGAGTGGCTCCAAGTGCACGGCAGAACACGTCGGTAGGCCCAGCACAAATGCGCCCTGAGCGTAATACCGTCACCCCTCCTCCTGGCCGCAACTCTTTTGGCTCTCACCGTGAAACTTACGGTGAACGCCCCGACGGCAGAGTGGCACCGCCGGACCGCCGCCCAGAAAACGCCAGTAGCGACCGCCGCCCCAACGGCTTTCGCGATGACCGCCCCAACGGAGGCAGACCCGGCACCAACTTCGGAAACGGGAACCGTGGCGACCGTCCCAACGGGGGCAGACCCGGCGGTAACTTCGACAACCGCGGCAACCGCGATTACGGCAGGGATTACGATGGTCGCCGACCGGGGTATCATCGCCCACAGCACGGCAATCCCCGTGGCTACGACAATCAATTCAACCGTCGCTACCACGACTTCTACCGCCACAACAGTTGGAGCTGGAGTCACCCATGCCGTCCGCCATACCGTCCTTGGCGCCCCGCACCTTGGGTTGCACACCGTCCTATCATTCCAGTAGGGTGGACATGGTATCACTCGGCACCACGCATCTATCGTGTGCTCGGTCTGCAATTTGGCACAGTGTTCACAGTATCGCTCAACCACCTGTTCACTTATGGCTACAACATCGACGGCTACTGCGACAATGTGATCTACTTGCGCGATGTGCCCATGCTCAATTTCAGTTGGCCTAACGTGATGCTCACCTATGCCCCTGGAGGAGGACTGGCCACCGCCATGTTCAGCAACTCTTTTGCTGGTCGCGACTTAGGTATGTATAACCGCCTTTACAGCACCCTTTGCGGCACATACGGTTCACCAGTAGAAGCCAACACCACACCCTACGAAGGCACCGTGAGCTGGTGGGGAGGAGAAGGTCAGGGCTACGTTACGCTCAACTACTACACCGACCAGAACGGACGCTTCTACACCAACCTCACCGTGGGTAACTGAAGCACACGCTGATTTCCCTAACCAAAACTCATATAGGAAGGCGACAGCAAAAAATTGCTGCCGCCTTCCTATGTTTTTAGTGATTACATTTTCATCAGGTCGATGCAGTCGCCTTCATTCGAGAGCCGTGTGGCGGGGAACACCTCCTTCGCCTGGCGCAGGAGAGGCTGCTCATCGAGGTAGCGCTTGCTATAATGCCCCAAGATGAGCTGCTTCACACCGGCGGCTTTCGCCACCAGGGCAGCCTGGCGCGCCGTGCTGTGGTAGCGCTTGCGTGCCATAGCCTCACACTCATCGCCATAAGTGGCTTCATGGTAGAGCCAGTCCACGCCTTCCACTGCCTGAATCACGCGCTCGCTGTAAGCGGTGTCGCTTGCGTAGGCATAGCTCACCGAGGCATCAGCGGCAGTGGTGAGTTTTTCATTCGGAATCACCACTCCGGCAGGCGTCACATAATCAAGCCCCTGTCGCAGACTGTTCATAAAATAGTGGGGTACTTCAAAGGCGCGCACCGCATCGGGATTGATATGGCGCAGTTTCGCCTTTTCCTCAAACACGAAGCCCACAGCAGGCACGCGGTGCTTCAAGGGAAAGGTGCGCACTGTGATAGCCGCATCGTCATAGATTACACGCGGCTCTTTTGTAATCACGTTGAACCGCAAGTCGTAGCAGCGGTCGCGGCAAAAATAGTCCATAATGCTACGGAACTGCTTCGCACCGTCCTCAAAAATGTGCACCGTCACGCTGCTCGATTTCTGAAGCAGGTCGAGGGTGGAAAGTAGCCCCGGAAGCCCGAAGCAGTGGTCGCCGTGCAGATGCGAAATAAAAATGTTGGTGAGGCGGGCAAACTTCAGTTTCTGCCGGCGCATTTCCAGTTGCGCGCCCTCGCCGCAGTCAATCATCATCACATTGTCGCGCACATTCAGCACCTGCGATGTGGGCAAGTGGCGGAGCGTGGACGTGGCAGAGCCACAGCCCAGTATATTTAATTCAAATCGGGGCATAGCATGTGTAGTTTTGTGCAGGGATTGTAAATCGGCCACGAAGTTATATATTTTTCTTAAGAACCACAATTTTACCTATAAATTTGGCTTTTGATAAAATTTTAAGACTTTTTTATCAAAATTTCTCACAAAAACATTTGCATAATTCAACAAAGCAGTGTACATTTGCGATAAGTTTTTTCATAGAATTAGATTTTTAAGGTTTAGTGATTAGTGGGAGTTGTGAAACTGCCACTAATTTTTTTCACCCTTACCCCGTCAAAAGGCGCACGAGCGCATCCCCAAAAGTGGAAATTTGGAATATCTGAAAAATTTTGCTAAATTCGCAATATATTAATAGAATAGCCTATTTCCTCAATAATGAAACCCATCACCAACATACTCCTGATCGCAGCTATCATTTGCTACGTGTTTCTGCCCTTCCGCACAATGGACCTCGCCGGCAGCATCACGGGACTAAGTTACTCGGCAGGACTTATCACAGAAAATTTCAGCTTGCCGAAAACGATATTCGCCCTCCTTCCCTTCATCGCATGCTTTGGAGGCGTGGCGCTCAACTACACCAAGCATCGCTATTGGAGCATCGCCACCGCCGCACTCATCGCTGTGGGCATCGCCTTTTTCAGCAAGCCCGACTTGTTTTTCCAAAGCTGGGCGCTGAGCCACGACCCGGAGCTTTTAGGCGACCCAGCCGCACAAATCGAGGGCTTCAAGGTGAAGGAACTCAATGTGGGCTACTATGCGAGCAACATTCTGATGTGGCTGTCGCTGGTGTCGTGCATCATTCCCATTTTTCCTTTTAAATTCAACCAAACGCTGGAGCGCTCTATCGACGATGGGCTGGAGAAGGGGCTGAACAAGGGCAAGGAAGGATTCTCGAAGGTGCAGCAAGAGTTTCACGAGGAAATCTCACAACTTGAGGCAAAAACCAAGCGCACGGCTGCTGACGAGGCAAAAAATGCGACTGCCGACCACCCCACCGCCACGCCCGACAACCCGGAGGACCCCACAAGATTTATGCCAAAAAATTAACGCTCACAACGCACCACACCCACACTTCTTTCACTCATGCACACTCCAAGCAATATGGCAAAGCGACTTCTATGGCTACTCATGGCATTGGTGATGCCGTGTGTGGCAATGGCCAATTTCCGCGTAATCGACGCCAGCACCAACGAGCCACTCATAGGAGCCTTCGTGTTCGACCGCCAAGGCAAGTTGCTTCAGCTCACGGGCACCGATGGTGTGGTGAAAGCGAGTGCCGACAGTGTGACCATCAGCATGATGACGTATGAATCACAAACGGTGGACGCCGCTTCACAAACTGCCGACGTGGCACTCAAGCCCAAGGGCTATGAACTGGGCGAGGTGGTGGTCAATGCCAACGACTACTTTATCAAAACCTCCACGGTGTTTCGTGATGTGTTTCGCAACGATGGAAAACTGGTACTTTACCGCGAAGGCATTGCCGACTTTTACTACGACAGCAAAAAGAAGAAATACACGCGCAGGGTGAGGGCTTGCCGGCAATGGGTAGACCCAAGGCTCGACAAGATGTTCAGCTTCACGCTTTACCCTGGCCCGTACCGCTCCATTCATCTTGGAAAGATAAAATATGTGCCGCGCGACGGCGTAACCGCCGTGGTGGGCGACACCACCTATTATGCGGCAAAGGGCGGCGAGAAAGACGCCATCATCAACATCGTTGATTCGATTAAGGGTATCTATCGCACCATCATCGATGGCATGAAGGCTGGCTCAATCACCGACACGCCTATCATCACTTTCCACTCCAACGTATCGGAATGGACGTTCAGAGGCAAAGAGATGGCGATGAGCGAATTGGTATCGAACCGCTTCTACACCGACTTCACCTACAAAAATCCGATGAAGCTGATGAAGAAAATGGACGTGATGATGAGCTCCGAACTGGCAGTGACCGGCATCTGCGCACTCACTAAAGACGAGGCTAAGGCTGAGATGAAAAACAAGAAGGAAACGCGCGAGTTCACCATGCCCAATGTCCTGCCCAACCTGGGCATCAATTTAGAAACCGAACTGCAGGGACTAAAGCCCACTCGCTTCGACGAATATTAAACTCTCTACTAATTCAATTTTTTACCAACACCCTAAAACAAACAGGAAAACTGTATGAATCGTATCTTCCACTTCATTATCGCCGCACTGCTCACTGCCACCTGTGCAAGTGCGCAACTCGTGGGCAGCACGCCCCACAAAAGCGGCAACATCAAGTATCCCATAGAGGATTATGTGGCATCGGTGCCTGGCGGAATCAATACCGCTATCCATTCCAATTATGTGAGCGATGCCCTGGTCAGCCGCTTCGTGATGGACTACGACACCAATGGCAGCGACTACGTTATAGAATCGATCTACGTTGTCGTCAACAAAATCAAAAAAGCGTCAAACAGCCTGGTGGGCACAGTGCCGATGAAGGAGGAAACCACCACACACCGAGTGCGCTTTTTCCCCACCGACAGCGAAATGAAGCACTTCCGGGCTTCACTCGACATCGGTGAAAACGGCTGGGACCTCATCGAAATCACCTACGCTCCAGTGGGCCCGGTGAAGATGACCAAAGCGGAGTACCAGAAGCAAAACCACAAAAAGTAAGCTCCAGCCCGCTTTAGCGAGATGAGGCCAAAAGGGGTTACGCCTTTTTCAGCGCCATCGTGTAGTTGTAGTATTTCTTGTTGCCGGTGATGTCTTCAAGCACGCGCAAGAATGGCGGAAACTTCACAGCCTCATCTTTGGTCACGTCCTTAGTCTCAAGAATCACAAGTCCTTTGCATGGTGTGATATAGGTGTCGAGCTCAAAATACTGCCCTTTCCATATAAAGCTGCTGCGCATCTTCTCTATGGTCTGGCGGTAGGGGTCGGCCTGCTGTAGCAACGATGTGTAGAGGTTTTTGCTAATCTGGCGCTCAGTCACCAGTTGCTCACTCTGCGACAGGCGTTTGGTGGTGGTGTGGATATAGAACGACTTGCCTTCCCACTCACGGCTGCGCAAGCGCACCTCGCAGTTAGGCTCTGCCACAAGATAGGTCTGGGTAATCTTGCTCACCACCGCGCCTTCAATCTCGCCTTGCACCTCCACAATATATTTTCTGCTCTCCTCGATGGGTTGTGGCAATTCAAGCACACTCGAAATTTCCTGAAGCACACGCTGCAGCTTGTGCTCAAAG
This sequence comes from Sodaliphilus sp., assembly GCA_050873765.1. Taxonomy (GTDB): domain Bacteria; phylum Bacteroidota; class Bacteroidia; order Bacteroidales; family Muribaculaceae; genus Sodaliphilus. The sequence continues at coordinate 26,647 of JBNMJK010000016.1, read as the reverse complement.
TCCTCGTGGTTGTTGATCACACGCAAATGCGGATGCCCTGCCCATGCCGCAATCACCTTTTTATCAAGCTCTCGCGCGAGTTCCAGTCCTTCGGTGCGCACCTCATTGCTGGTGGTGTTATAGAACTGCTCCGCGCCATCGGCTGCCGACACCAAGTGAAGCACCGCGTCATACGATTCACGCAGCTCGGTGGAGTTGGTGCCACACAGAGCCGTGATGTCGGCCCACATTTCGGGCGATATGTAGGTGGAAATGTCGAGTGTGCCACGGTCGCAAATCACCACGGCAGGCTCCTCGCACTGCTCAGCTATTTTCATAAACGAGCGTTCCATAGCCATCTGAATTTGAAGCGTGGCTTTCTCCCCTTCATAGAATAGAGCCTTGTTTTTGGTCAGATAGTCCATACCCGCCTGAAGGAAGATAGTGGGCACTTCCGGCACGGTGAACACCTTGTAGCCAAGGCTGGAAAAATGCTCTATAATTTTCACCAACGCAGAGGTCTTGCCGGCGCAAGGGCCACCCGTCAGCACGATTTTCTTGATTTTTTTCATCTTCGTTGTTGTATGTAGTAGAGTGTTGATTTTCAAATTTAATCATTTTTCCCGAAATCACACCGCTCTTTAATCACATATTTTCACAGCACCCCCTATTTCTTTCCTTTTTCACACGCTTGGGCGCGCCTTCGCTCTTGCCAATATGCACGATTTTGTAATAAATCAGCGGATTATTTGGACAAATAAAAGAAAATTGTTACCTTTGCGCTGAAATAGATTATTTGTTATGAGCATTATCCGCTTCCATCACCATCATCATTGCAGCTGTCTTTAATCAAGGAGAGTTGAGAGTGTGCGTGTGATGCCTTAGTGCAATTCATAACAACAAAGCAGAGAACGAAGTGAGCCGACTTTCCTGACACGCAGGATAGTCGGTAATTTTTTTATTAGCGTAACAAACAAAACAAATTAAGATATATAGATTATGCTACGTATTGCCGTACAATCGAAAGGTCGTCTGTATGACGAAACGATGGAGCTGCTCAAAGCGGCTGGTATTAAACTTGTGGCTGTGAAGCGCACACTGCTGGTGCCCTCACGCAATTTCCCGGTGGAACTCCTCTTCCTGCGCGACGACGATATCCCCGACTCGGTGGCTTCTGGCACTGCCGACATTGGTATCGTGGGGCTGAACGAGGTGCTGGAGAAAAGGAAGAACGTGACCCAAATCCGCCAGCTCGGCTTCAGCAAGTGCCGCCTGTCGCTTGCCATTCCTAAAGATGTGGATTATAAAGGCATGGAGTGGTTCAACGGCAAGAAAATTGCCACCAGTTATCCCGCCATTCTCTCCGATTTTCTGAACAAGCACGGCATCAAGGCCGACATTCATGTGATTAGCGGGTCGGTGGAAATTGCCCCTGGCATCGGACTGGCCGACGGCATTTTCGACATTGTGTCGAGTGGTGGCACTTTGGTGAGCAACAACCTGCGCGAAGTGGAGGTGGCTCTACAAAGCGAGGCGGTGCTGATTGGCGGCAAAAAAGAGCTCGACGAGGAGAAAAAAGCCATTCTCAACGAGCTGCTGTTCAGAATTGAGGCCGTGAAGGTGGCAGAAAACAAGAAATACGTGCTGATGAATGTGCCTCGCGAAAAGCTCAAGGCAGTGCTGGCCATCTTGCCCGGCATCAAAAGTCCTACGGTGCTGCCGCTTGCCGATGAAAGTTGGTGTTCTGTGCACACCGTAATCGAGGAAAAGCAACTCTGGACCAGCATCAACGCGCTCAAGGCTGTGGGCGCAACCGGGATTCTCGTGCTCGACATCGAGGAAATGGTTCTTTAAGAAGAAGTTAGAAATTAGAGATTAGAGGTTAGAAATTAGAAGTTGGAGTGCCGGTAGGGACGCGGCATGCCGCGTCCGCCTATCAAAACCAGGCACCACGAAATACATAAAACACAATGACACTAAACACAATTAAATATCCAGCCCGAGGCGAATGGGCTGAGCTGATGAAGCGCGCGGTGGCCGACACCAGTGAGCTCCACAAAACGGTGGCCGACATTCTGGAAGCCGTGCGTCGCGACGGCGACGAGGCTTTGAAGGTGTTTGCCGAGCGATTCGACAAGGTGGTGCTTTCCGACCTACGCGTGAGCAAGGAGGAGATTGAGGAAGCAAAAAATGCACTTTCCCCTCAACTGAAGGAAGCTATCGATGTGGCTGCCCAGAATATTGCCAAGTTTCACCACGCACAGGTGATGAAAGAGATTAGCGTAGAAACCAGCCCCGGTGTGGTGTGCCGCCAGCGCGCGGTGCCCATTTCCAATGTGGGGCTGTATGTGCCGGGCGGCAACTCTCCCCTCTTCTCCACCGTGCTGATGCTGGCCATGCCGGCACACATTGCCGGGTGCAAAAATGTGGTGATGTGCACACCTGCGGGCAAAGATGGCAAAGTGCACCCCGCCATCATATATGCCGCGTGGAAGTGCGGTGTGACCGACATTTTCAAGTGCGGCGGTGCGCAGGCTGTGGGCGCGATGGCCTACGGCACACACACGGTGCCCCACGTGAGCAAAATTTTCGGTCCGGGCAACCGGTTTGTGATGGAGGCAAAACTCCAAGTGAACAGCGATGGCGTGGCCATTGACATGCCTGCCGGACCGAGTGAGGTGCTGGTGGTGGCCGATGCGCACGCCGATGCCCGGTATGTGGCGAGCGACTTCCTGTCGCAGGCGGAGCATGGTCCCGACAGCCAGTCGATTCTGCTTACCACCGACGAGGCGTTTGCCGACACGCTCCCAGAGGTCATCAGTGAGCTGCTTTCCACGCTTCCACGCCAGGAAATGATGAAAAAGTCGCTCAGCCACAGTCACATCATTGTGCTGAAAGACTACACCGAGGTGATGGACTTTGTAAATGAATATGCGCCAGAGCACCTGATTCTCAACACCGCCAACTGCGAAGCGCTTACCGAGCGTGTGGTGAATGCCGGTTCGGTGTTTCTTGGCCCTTATTCGCCCGAAAGTGCTGGCGACTATGCCAGCGGCACCAACCACACACTGCCCACAAGTGGCTACGCTAAGGCTTACAGTGGCGTGAACATCGACAGTTTTACGAAAAAAATCACTTTCCAGCACCTTACACAGTCGGGGCTGGAGGGCATCGGCCCTGCGGTGGAGACTATGGCGGAGGCGGAGGATTTGATGGCGCACCGTCTGGCAGTGGCGGTGAGGCTCGGTAAATAACTTCTCCACACTCCTATTCAGCCATCAAGCAGATTAAAAACACAACACAATAAGAATATGAAGAATTTCCAACTCAACGATCTGGTGCGCGAAAATATCCGCACACTTGCGCCCTACAGTTCGGCACGCAGTGAGTTTAGCGGCACGGCGAGCGTGTGGCTCGATGCCAACGAAAGTCCGTTCAACGGCCCCTACAACCGCTATCCCGATCCCCTTCAGCGTGAGGTGAAGGCTCGCCTGGAAGCAGTGAAGGGTGTGCCTGCCAGTAATATTTTCCTGGGCAATGGCAGCGACGAGTGCATCGACTTAATGTATCGCGTGTTCTGCGAACCTAAAATCGACAATGTGGTGGCCATATCGCCCAGCTATGGCATGTATGAGGTGTGTGCCAACATCAATGATGTGGAGTATCGCAAAGTGCCGCTGCGCGACGATTTCAGCATCGACACCGACGCGATGCTCGCAGCCACCGATGCCCACACGAAAGTGATCTGGATTTGTTCGCCCAACAACCCAACCGGCGGTGCCTTTAGCCAGGCCGACATCACCAAGGTGCTGCGCGCCTTCAGTGGCATTGTGGTGGTGGACGAGGCGTATGCCGATTTCTCGCCGGTGGAATCGATGCGATTCTCGCTTGATAGCTACCCCAACCTGCTCGTGATGCAAACGTTCTCCAAGGCATGGGCGTGCGCAGGCGTGCGGCTGGGCATGGCATTTGCCTCCGAAGCCATCATCTCGCTTTTCAACAAAGTGAAATATCCCTACAACGTGAACCTGCTCACCCAGCAATTCGTCCTTCGCCACCTCGACCGAATCGATGAGGTGAAGCAGTGGGTGAGCACGCTCATCAGCGAGCGCGAGCGGCTGAAGGAGCGGCTGAAGGAACTTCCACAAGTGGAGAAGATATATCACACCGATGCCAACTTCGCGCTGGTGCGTGTGACCGACGCCGACGCCATCTACCGCCACTTGCAGCAGCAAGGCATCATCGTGCGCAACCGCAACAAGGTGGAGAAGTGCCTGGGCTGTCTGCGCATCACTGTGGGCAACGAAAATGAAAACAATGCACTCATCAATGGTATCAAAAGTTATGGAGCAAAATAAGAAACGCGCGCTTTTCATCGACCGCGACGGCACTATCATCACCGAGCCCGTTATCGACGAGCAAGTGGATTCGTTTGACAAACTGGAATTTCTGCCCGGAGTCATCGGTAACCTTTCTTTCATCGCACGCACGCTCGATTTCGAGCTGGTGATGGTCACCAACCAAGACGGACTTGGCACCGAGGCTTTCCCCACCGAGGCTTTTGAAGGGCCACACCGCCTGATGCTGAAAACGCTGGAGGGCGAGGGTGTGAAATTCAGCGACATTGTAATCGACACCACTTTTGAGCATGAGCACCGACCCACACGCAAGCCTGGAGTGGCTCTTCTGGGAAAATACACTGGCGGCGACTACGACCTCAGCGGCAGCTTTGTGATTGGCGACCGCCTCACTGATATTCGTCTGGCCAAGAATCTTGGCGCTAAAGGGATTCTCATCGCCACCGACAAGGCGGCCGCAGAAGCTGCCCTTGCAGCGGATGGCCTCACTGAATGGTGCGCCCTGATTGCCCCCGACTGGCACCGCATCACCGATTTCCTGCGTGGTGGCGAGCGCAAAGCGCACATCGTGCGTAACACCGCCGAAACCAAAATCGACATCAAGATCGACCTCGATGGCACCGGTAGTTGCCACATCAGCACCGGTATTGGCTTCTTCGACCACATGCTCGACCAAATCGGGCGGCACAGCGGCATCGACCTCGACGTGAATGTAGATGGCGACCTGTATGTGGACGAGCACCACACCATCGAAGACACCGGCATCGCATTGGGCGAAGCCATCTATCAGGCATTAGGCAACAAGCGCGGCATCGACCGTTACGGATTCGTGCTGCCCATGGACGATTGCCAATGCACCGTGGCACTCGACTTCGGCGGACGCAGCTGGCTGGTGTGGGACGCAGAATTCCATCGTGAGAAAATAGGCGAAATGCCCACCGAAATGTTTTACCACTTCTTCAAGAGCTTCTCCGACAGCGCACGCATGAATCTCTACATCAGCGCACACGGCACCAACGAGCATCATAAGATTGAGGGCATATTCAAGGCGCTCGCCCGTTCACTCAAGCAGGCCATTCGCCGCGATGTGTTCACCTACCGTCTTCCCTCCACCAAAGGCATGCTCTGACAGAGCAGCCGCCACACATACATACGCTAACCACCTAACCCACAATCCAGATGATTCTTACATACTGATAAAAAGATGAGGCATTTCGCAATATTCGTAATTACCACTTTTGCATGCGCGATTTTTTGCATAAGTTGTAACACTCACAACTTTTTCACAAATAGTGATTTGGCCGGTTTCTTCGTCAACAAGAAACAGCAAAAAGACAATGATATATGGACTGCAAAAAAAGAAGATATTGATGCTTTTTATCGGGGCGACTCCAGTGGTTTCGACTCTGTCAGAAAAGCGGACTATGAAGGGAAAATAGCATATTTGAAAGGAGACACGGCATCTACATACTTCTCCTACGCAGCTTTTCACAAATTACCTACAGGGTCGCTTAATCTAAATAAAGATGGTTCATTTGAAATGGGCGCATGGTGGTCTGATAATCCAAATATCTGTGGACTAGGAATGACAAGATGCAAAGGCAAGTGGGAACTCAATGGCAATGACACAATACTGTTGGCTCTTGACTCTTTTCCGCAAGACACAGCCAGAATTTTGAGTCTTATATTTGAAAATCAAGAGTTTTCGGGAAAAAGACGTTTAAAAATTCTCGGTAAGAACAAACTATTATTTGAATACAAGCCTTTTCACGCTAAAAATGGTGAAAAGATAAGAATCATCTACACACGTTTAAAATAACGAATATAAATATAAATGATAGCCACTTTTCGGGCAGGGGCATAAAAGAGATGGAGTGCCTACCGACGTCCTCGATGTGCTGAGGGAGGTGGTTGGCACTCCATCTGTGTGCTATGCGATAATGCGCTATTCCGCGCTGAACCGCTTTCCTATTCTTCGCCAGTTTCGCCTTTCTTCATTTCGCTGATAATATAGTAGGCTCCGGAAAGAGCCACCGGCGAGGTGATGGGTGATTGCAGCGCCACTTCCACATGGCCGTTTTCTTCACGTCCCTTGGTCACACGCACGGGGTGGAACACGCATTTCCCGTTCTTGCGGGTGACCGTGAATATGTAGCTTTTACCGTCGTCGTCAACAATGCCGTCCGACGACACCGACGGGCTGGTCTGCTGGCCCGACGCTATTTTCCCTTTCAGATACATTCCCGACACAAGCCCCCGGCTGTCGCCCGTGAAACTGGCCCGCACATGCACGGCCTTGGTTTGTGGGTCCACATCTTTGCCCACAGAATAAACTTTTGCCTGAATGAGGCGCGAGGGGTCGGACATGGGCGAGAGCGACACGCCTTGACCCACCGCCACTCGTGGAAGGTCTTTCTCATACACCATAAAGTCGGCATACACATTGGCGGAGTTCACGATTCTGAACATGGGCGACTGTGGATCGGCAAACTGACCAGTGGCCACCAGCACCTCCTCCACCGTGCCAGAAATAGGACTTGTGACCGTGATTTGAGTCACGGTCTTGCCTGCCTTCACTTTTTCGGGACTGATGCCAAGCATTCGCAACTGCTGGCCGATGGTGCTGATTTCTGACCGTAGCGTGCGCTGCTCCGACTGTGCCTGCTGCAAGTCGCGGCCCGACCCTGCATTGCCTGTCACAAGTTTCTGCTGTCGCTGGAGATCCTGCTCCACGAAGGTGAGGCGGTTCACTGCCGTGAGGTAGCGGCCTTGAAGCTCCACCAAGTCGGGGTGTGAAAGCACTGCCAGCACCTGGCCTCGGCTCACGCTCTGTCCCTCGTGTACATAAATGCTTTTCACGTTTGCCCCAATGTAGGGTGTCACTTTCGCCACACTTTGCGGTGATGCCACCACCTGGCCTTTCACGTCGATGCCTGAGGCAAACACATATTTTTCAAGCGGGCCGATGGTGATGCCTAACTGCTTAGCCTGCCCTTCAGTAAGCTCCACATCGACCATTGCCGACTCTTCCTCCGCCTCCTCGCTTTCAGAGGCGGCGCTTCCATTCTGCCGGTCGGCGCAAGCCGATACGCCAAGCAGCATTGCTAACACTAAAATTGGGGTGATATATTTATTCGTCATGATGATATATGATTTCTTTGAAAAAACTTTGTGAATGATTATTTGCTGGCCACATAATACTCCAAACGGAAATGCGCGCTCAGATATTGTGCCACTGCATCCCAGTAGCCAAGCTCCATCTGCGTGCTCTCTTTGAGATTCTGCACAAACTCCACATACGACGATGCGCCTTCGCGGTAGGCAAGCAGGGCGGCTGCACGCTGCTCCGTGGCCACAGGCAGGGCGGTGTGCAGGTAGTAGTCCACACTTTTGCTCCATTTCTGCTCCTCGTTGGTGAGCGTGCGACGTGCCGCAGAGGTTTCAATCTGGCGTTGGTTGAGCTCCTGCACCGCGATTTCACGGTTGATTTGAGCCTCCTTGATTTTGCCGCTTTTCGATGAGAACAGCGGCACGCTCACACCCAGGCTAAATGAGTGGTAACCCATCTCCGAGCCTAACATCTGACTGCCGTACTCCACGAAAAATTTGGGACGGTACTGCGATTTTTCAAGTTCAATGGCTGCCTGTGCCAACTTTATCTTCTCTTGCGCCAGAACCTCCGATGGGTGCAGTCCTGTGAAGTCGGTCTCGTTGATATGGTTGGCAGTGCCGGTGGGTATTTCCTCCGGGGCATACACCACAGAGTCGCCAATCCAGCGATTCAGGTTCTGGAGCGCTATCTGATAGTCGGTGTGTGCCTGCTCAAGCGAGAGGGCGGCCTGGGCGGCCTGATTCTTTGCCGAGACATACTCCAGGCGAGAGCTGGCCTGGGCATCAAGGCGCACTTTAGCCGCACGCTCAAACTCTCGGCACAGTGAGTCGAGACGCTCATACACCGCCACTCGCTTGCCTGCTACAAAGGCTGTGGCATAGTCGATGCTTACCTCGCGGCGAAGGTCGGCCTCGGCGAGGCGCACTGCGGCGCGTCCCACCTGCTCACGCTGACTGTTATAGCCACGGAGCGTAGATGCGCCAAACAAGTCAAGATTCTGGCGTATGGTCACCAGATTCCACACACCATCATTACCACGGCCAAGTTCTTCTCCGCCAACGCTTATCTCGGTTTCGCCAAGATCCCATTTGGTGGTGCGCGCCACAGAGGCGGCGTCCACTTCCATTCGGGCGGCTTTTAGCGACGGGTAATACGCTATCGCCATATCCTGTGCCTTTTGCAGCGACACTGGTGTTTGGGCTTGTGAACCCGATGCAGTGAAAAGAATCAGCGCTGCCGCAGCCACCGTCTTTTTCTTCGGGCGGTGAATACGCTCCTCAAGGGCATAGAGCAGCGGCATCACAAACAGTGTGAGCAGCGTGGCGCTGAACAAGCCGCCAATCACCACCGTGGCGAGCGGGCGCTGCACCTCAGCACCGGCAGAATGCGACACCGCCATGGGCAAGAAGCCGAGCATGGCGGCTGAAGCCGTCAGCAGAATCGGGCGTATGCGTTCACGCGTGCCCGTGATAATAATGTCGAGATTATTGGTCATACCTTCTGATTTTAATGAGTTGAATCGATTGATGAGCACCAGGCCGTTGAGCACCGCCACGCCAAAGAGCACGATGAAGCCCACACCTGCCGAGATGGAGAATGGCATACCACGCAGCCACAGCGAGAACACGCCGCCAATGGTGGCCAAAGGCACTGCCATAAATATCATCACGCTTTGCTTAAACGACTGCAGTGCGAAATACAGCAGCACGAATATCAGCAGCAGGGCTATCGGCAACACCACCATCAGGCGGCCACGGGCTTCCTCCAAGTTCTGGAACTCGCCGCCATACTCCACATGGTAGCCTGCCGGCAGACTCACTTTGGAGGCGATGCCTTTCTTGATGTCGGCCACCACCGACTGCACGTCGCGGCCACGCACGTTCACGCCCACATAGATGCAGCGCGAGGCATGCACACGCGATATCTGCATCGGCCCGGGCTGATACGACACGTCAGCCACCTCGCTCAGGGCTATCTGCTGCCCGGAAGGGGTGTCGATAAGCAGGTTGCGCAAGTCGTCGATATTCTGGCGATTCTCCTTGCTGAGGCGCACCACCATGTCGAAGCGCTTCTCGCCTTCAAACACCACACCGGCCTTGCCGCCGGCAAATGCTGCGCTCACATATTCGTTGAGCTTATCCACCTGCAGGCCATAGCGTGCAAGTTGGGCGCGGTTGTAGTGTACCGTGATTTGTGGCAGGCCATCGGTGCGCTCCAAGGCCACGTCCTGCGCGCCAGGAATGTGGCTGATCACATTCACCATCTTCTCGCCTATGATGCCGAGGGTGTCGAGGTCGTCGCCATAGAGGGTCACCGCCACGTCTTCGCGCACACCGGTGAGCAATTCGTTGAAGCGAAGTTCCACGGGCTGGGAGAAGGAGAAGTTAAGGCCGGGGAGCGACTCTTTCAACTTTTTCTCCATCTTTTCTATGAGTTCTTCCTTCGAGCTTGCCGATGTCCATTTGCTCATGTCTTTTTCCAGAATGATAAAGCTGTCGGTATAGTCGAAGCCCATGGGGTCGGTGGGAATGTCGGCCACGCCTATGCGCGCGCACATGGTCTTCACTTCGGGGAAGTTGGCTTTGATCAGGCGTTCCACCTCTTCCTCGCGCTTGATGGTCTCGGAGAGCGAGCTGCCGGGGCGCAGGAAGGTTTGCATGGCTATGTCGCCTTCATCAAGGCTCGGAATAAACTCTCCGCCCATCTTTGAGAAGGTGAACGCCGTAAGCCCCAACAGCACCACGGCCAAGCCCAGCACCAGAGCCTTGTGGCGCAGAGCCAGACGCAGCGCAGGGGTATAGATTTGGGTGATTTTGCCCATCACGGCATCGCTCATACGCTCAAGGGCACGCTCGGTGCGCGCGATCAGGCTGTTTTTATTGGCGAGTGGCTTCATCAGCAGCGCCGATGCCACTGGCACATAGGTGAGGCAGAGTATGATGGCGCCAAGCACGGCAAAGGCAAAGGTGTAGGCCATGGGCTGGAACATTTTGCCGCTCACGCCCGTCAGAAACAGAATGGGGGTGAACACGATGAGAATGATCAGCTGTCCAAAGAAGGCGGAGTGCATCATCGTGGAGGCGGAGTGCTCACTGATTTCGTCCATATCACGTCGGCGGATAGGCGATGTGGCATGCTTGAGCCTGTGCTCTATTTCAAGCACGATGCCTTCCACAATAATCACTGCTCCGTCCACAATGATGCCGAAGTCGATGGCACCAAGGCTCATCAAGTTGGCCCAAACGCCAAATATGCGCATCAAAATGAAGGCAAACAGCAGCGAGAGCGGAATGACAGATGCGGTGATGATGCCACCGCGCAGACTTCCCAAAAGCAGCACCAGTACAAAAATCACAATCAGCGCGCCCTCAATCAGGTTGCGGCTGATAGTGCCAGTGGTGCGAGATATGAGGTTGGAGCGGTCGAGGAAGGGCTTGATTTCAATATCGGAAGGAAGCGACTTCTGCACTTCTTTGATGCGCTGCTTCACAGCGGTCACCACCTTGTCGGAGTTAGCGCCTTTGAGCATCAGTATCATTCCGCCCACAGCCTCGTGGCCATCTTGAGTGAACGCACCGTAGCGCACCTGTTCGCCAAATGCCACATCGGAGGCCACATCGCCCACAAGCACGGGCGAGCCGCCATTTTCTTTGACCACAATCTGGCGAATGTCATCTACGCTCTTCACCAAGCCTTCACCACGGATAAAGTGAGCCATGTGGTTTTTCTCGATGTAGGCACCGCCGGTGTTCAGGTTGTTGGCTTTCAGTGCGTCGAGAATCTCGCCCATAGTCACGCCCATGGCGTTCAGGCGGTCGGGGTCAACCGAAATTTCATACTGCTTGATACTGCCGCCAAACGAGTTCACCTCCACCACGCCCGGAATCATGGCCATTTGTCGGCGCACTATCCAGTCTTGAATGGTGCGAAGCTCCTGTGGGGTGTAGCGTGTGGTGTCTTTCGGCACGAGTGTGTACTGGAATATCTCGCCTAAGCCAGTGGTGATGGGTCCCATCTCTGGTGTGCCGAACCCTTCTGGTATCTGCTCGCGCACCTCGCCGAGTTTTTCCTCCACGAGTTGGCGTGGCAGGTAGGTGCCCATGTCGTCGTCAAACACCACCGTCACCACCGACAGGCCGAAGCGGCTCACCGAGCGCAGGTCCTCCACGCCGGGCAGGTTGGCCATAGCCAGCTCCACGGGGTAGGTGACATACTGCTCAATATCGGCTGTGGAAAGGTTTTCCGACACGGTAATCACCTGCACCTGGTTGTTCGTAATATCAGGTGTGGAGTCAATGTTGATGGTGCGCAGGGAGTAGATGCCTCCGCCTATGATGGCCAGCAGGAGCAGCAGCACCACAAACTTATGCTTAATTGAAAAATGAATAATCTTATTGATCATAGATTACAGAGTGAAAATATTTTTAAAAACAAGGATTCGCCAAAAGAGCCATAGCGCACAGCTCCACCGTGCAAAGGTAAGGCATAGCCAGTGCAACCCAGTTGCAAATTGCCACATACAAGGCTCTGGAAGAAAAAATCAGGAATCAGTGTAGGGGCGCGGCATGCCGCGTCCGCCCCACAAAATGGCATCACACTGGCCTACAAACTGATAGACACTCAAATAATTATTTCCAGAGTAGAAAAAGTGTGCAATAAGAGTTGCAAGTCTTGCAAATGGCCACACAGCCTCGCGTCCTTGTTGTTTTCTTAAACGATGAAATGATTTTGTTTTTTTTCTGGAGTGAGGTCACGCCCAGCGAGTAGGTGGGCCTCGCAGGCTCTCGGCATGAGCCTTCGTCTTCATGGTTGTGCACATAGCCTCCCGGCCACATCGCACACTAAAAGCATCATTGGCTGCAGGAACTGCACACACAGCCACCTCCGTGGCAGCCATCAGCTGTGCCATGCGCAAAATGGAATCAGAATTCTGGCTCAACACCTTCACCGTCTTCACGCCCTTGGCGGGGCAGTCGTCGGTATCGTCGGAGTGATGCTGGGAGTCGTGCGAAGTGTGCTCGTCGTTGGTCTGGCCGTCAACGGCGCACCGCTCCACGGCAAAGCAGATTCTCGACAGATGGTGGTGATGCGGCAATATGGTGGCCGACAGCACCAACAGTGCCATCATCGCGTATCCCAATATTGCCCGATTCGTTTTCAATTAAGTGCAAATTTACGATTTTTCCCACATTTAACCTCGCCACCACATAATATTTTCCCATAGACATTCCACATTTCTTCTAAAAAGACGTTGTGTGATAGTAGTTTAAAAACTAAAAGCACTACCTTTGTATGTATAATATACAGTGACGCCACGTTTAAGGTCACTGACCTCAGAAATAAAGATAGATAAATGGCAAGTAATATAGCACATCAAAATAAAGGAGAACTGGTCGCAAATTGCGACCAGTTACAAAATAATGAGGTCGTAGTTGCCACTCCTGTAGAAAATCGAATAATGTCAATTCGAGGAAGCCAAATTATAATAGACAGAGACTTGGCAGAACTTTATGGAGTGGAAACCAAAAGATTAAACGAGGCTGTAAAGCGAAATGTAGAACGTTTCCCTGAGCGTTTCCGTTTTCAACTGACTAAAGAGGAAATGGCTGAACTGGTCGCAAATTGCGACCGGTTCAACAGTTTGAAACATTCAACAGTTCGCTCATATGCTTTTACGGAACAGGGTGTAGCAATGCTCTCTACTGTCCTTAGAAGTAAAACCGCAATTCGTGTAAGCATACGCATTATGGATGCATTTGTTGCAATGAGGGGTTTCATAATGACAAATGCAGAAGTATTCCAACGTCTTTCTACAATGGAATACCATCAATTGGAAATGCAGCAACACTTGAATGAAACCGATAAACGTATTGAAGAGGTGTTCCGAAGATTGGAAGAAGGCAATGTGAAACCGAAGCAGGGCGTGTTCTTCAATGGTCAAATTTACGATGCATATACTTTTGTATCCCAATTAATCAAGAGTGCAAAGAAGCGCATCATTCTTATAGATAATTATATAGATGATACTGTATTGACATTGCTCGACAAAAGAGAAGACGGTGTGTCTGCCATCATCTATACTCAGCATATAAGCCGTCAGTTACTGCTTGACATTGACCGGCATAACGCTCAATATGCACCGATTGATGTTGAAACTTTTCGGTTGTCACACGATCGCTTTCTCTGTATCGATAATGACGTGTACCACATAGGAGCGTCTATCAAGGATTTGGGCAAAAAATGGTTCGGCTTCTCGAAAATGGAGATTATTACACCTGACGAGTTGGAAGAACGAATCCGTAGAGGATAAATAACGGACTAAAGCCTTGGTGATTAAAATAAGCATAGATTTTTCCCACATTTAACCTCGCCACCACATAATATTTTTCCTCAATCTTCGTTCTTTCTTTACTCTTTATCAAAAATCACCTGTTATGAAAGCAAACATCACATTGACTTTAGCCGTAGCCGCATTGGTCACATTGCTGGCAAGCTGCCACACTTCTAAAAGTGCCGTTTCCAGTTTCAGCGATGCCACCGACTCCGTGAAGGTGGAGGTGTCCACCAAAATGGGCACCGGTAAAGTGGTGCTCACCAGTGCCAACGGAGCCACCGTCTGCGCTGTGGGCAAAGCGGCGCGCGTCTTGCCAAAAGCGCAAACCGAACGGCTGAAATCACTGGCCAATAGCTTGTTCATCAAGCGCAACGAGCCAATCGTGTTGACAGAGGAGAATGTGGGCGGACGCACCGACCACCCTATCTTCACCGTTACGCTCTACCGCCACGGCAAAGCCGAAGCCCAGCGCTACGACATGGGCGACGAGGACAGCGGCTTCACGCAGTGCACCCACAAGCGTATTCGCTACAGCGAGCCGTTCCGCGAGTTTATGTTCTCTATTTTTAAAGTTCTCCAATAATTCCACACCCAATCTTCAAGATGACACGTGCCATATTAGTGGATTCTTGCAACCATCGGCTGTATTCTACATTCCGAAGCATCTACGCCACCAGTTTCCCCATCTTTGAGCAGCGAAGCGCAGCAGGCCATGGCTTTCAGTAACCGCCACTACAAGCTGCTGTGCTATATCAACGACGGGGGTGAGCTGATTGGCTTCATCGCCTACTGGCAACTACCCTCCTGCCGCTACATTGAGCACTTCGCCATCAGTCCCCTTTTGCGGGGCAAGGGCTATGGCCACCAGTTGCTCCATACATTCGTGGAGCAGGAAGGCGATGGCATTGTGGTGCTGGAAATCGACCCAGTGGTAGATGAGTTCACAGCGGCCCGACTGCGGTTTTACGAGCAATGCGGCTTTGTGCAGAACCCTTATCAGCACAGGCATCCAGCCTACGACAAGCGGTATACGCCACATGCCCTGACGGTGCTGTCGAGTGGCCGGACGCTGCGCGACGATGAATACCAGGCGTTCCGCACTGCCCTGAGCAACACGGTGATGCACTTCTCTCCCACCCCATAGCCACATCGCACACAGCCATCACACCGTGGATAATTGCAAATTTTTATGTAACTTTGCTTTATAATTAATCATTTCACATTCACACGCACACACATGAAAATTTCAGCAATTCTCCGCTCATCGGTGCTGGCAGGCATCTGCATTGGCATCGCCGGATTCGGCTATCTTGCCGACCAGAAAGGAATCACAGGCACGGTGCTTTTCGCATTCGGACTGCTGGCCGTGGTGAGCTATGGCTTAAAGCTATTCACAGGCACAGCGGGATTCATCAAGAAAGACGAAACAGCCCAACTGCTGCTCATTTTAGGGGGCAACATCGTGGGGTGCCTACTCGTGGCGCTTATGCTGCGATGCAGCCCTATGCAACTCCAGACCACTGCGCAAGCCATTCTTGAAGGCCGCTTGGCCACGGGGGCGCTGAAAGGCGGTATGCTGGCCATAGGGTGCGGCTTCATCATGACCACCGCTGTGACATTCGCGCGCCAGGGCAAAAACCTGCCATTGCTCTTCGGCGTGCCATTATTCATCGTGTGCGGATTTCCACACTGCATAGCCGACGCCTTCTACTACCTCTGCGTGCCCATCGACTTCCTCACCCAGCACGCCACAGCCACACTCACCTTCTACGCAGCCATTGTGGCAGGCAACTTCATAGGCTGCAACCTCTACCGCCTCATCGCCCCAGAATAGCCCTCTCCAATCAAAACAAATACGCTCACTGTGGACGTTTGGCATGGATAAGGATTAATGCCCACTATATTTCTGCTGAGCCACAAAAACGGCAATCCATTCGCGAAGAAGTCCTTCGACTTTATGCGGAAACCGATTTCAGTTATGGTGAGTAAGCTAAACTCAGTTAATATACATAACCGAGTCAACCTTTTTCAGGAACAGACAGCCGTGGCTTTTGGCGGAGAGGGGTGGCGTGTTTTTTACGGTGCTCCGGTATTTTTTTGTAACTTTGCACTCTGGGCTGCCGTGTGGCTGGCTCTACAATGCGATGAATTATGGCTGACTCTCTGAAAGACAAGACTGCAAAAAATCTGTTCTGGAGTGCAATGAACAATGGCACTATGCAGGTGCTCAACTTGCTTATTGGCATATTCTTGGGGCGGTTGCTCTCCCCTGGGGAATATGGCTTGGTGGGTGTGCTCACCATTTTCACGCTCATAGCCGGCAATTTGCAGAGCAGTGGCTTCACACAGGGTCTTATCAACCTGAAGAACCCCACGGCGCGCGACTATAATTCTGTGTTCTGGTTCAATATCATTGCCAGCTTTGTCATTTACGCGGTGCTGTTTTGCTGTGCGCCGCTCATCGCCGCCTTTTTCCATCAGCCCGCTCTGGTGAGCCTGTCGAGGTTTGTGTTCTTGGGATTCGTGATTTCCTCGTTTGGCATAGCCCATGCCGCCTACATGAACAAAAACCTGATGAACCGTGAGCAGGCGTTTATCAATTGCCTGGCGCTGGCTGTGTCGGGCGTGTCGGGCATCACACTTGCTTTCCACGGCTATTCCTACTGGAGCCTGGCATGGCAGCAGATTATCTATATCACCGTTCTCAACATTGGCCGATACTATGTGGTGGCGTGGCGCCCCTCATTCTCTATCGACTTTGGCCCTGTGAGGCAGATGTTTGGCTTCAGCGTGAAGATTCTTTTCACCAATATTATCAACACCCTGAGCAGCAATATTCTCACCTTTATATTCGGGCGCTATTTCTCCATTAAGCAGGTGGGCAATTTCACCCAGGCCTATAAGTGGAACACCATGGCCAATTCCTTTGTGGCCAACACCCTGTGGCAAGTGGTGCAGACGGTGCTTGTGGCCGCTGGCGACGAGCGTGAGCGCCGCTGCCGTGTGTATAGGAAGATGATGCGCTTCACCGCCTTCTTGTCGTTTCCACTGATGTTTGGACTGGCGCTGGTGGCGGAGGAGTTTATCCTGTGCACCATTGGCGGTGAATGGGAGGGCAGTGTGCCCTTGCTGCGAATTCTGTGCGTGTCGGGGGCGTTTGTGCCGTTCTACACCATGTATCAGAATTTGGCCATCAGTAGCGGCCGTAGCGACCTTTACCTTTGGTGCAATGTGGCGCAGATCGTGCTTCAGGTGGCGGTGATTTTTGTGTTTAAGCCCTTTGGACTCGAAGCAATGGTGATGGCCTATAGCGTGTTCATCATTCTGTGGCTGCTGGCTTGGCAGGCGGTGGCCAAGCATTTGATAGGATTGCGGCTGCGCCACACCTTGCTCGATGTGATGCCGTTTATGCTCATATCGGCGGTGGTGATGATAGCCACTTATCTGTGCACCTTCTGGATCACTAACCATGTGGCGGTGCTGATAGCCCGTGTGCTGATAGCCGTGCTGCTTTATGTGGGCACCATGAGGCTGTTCAAGCCCGAAATACTCAACGAATGTATGGGCTACCTGAGGAAAAAGAAACCATAAACCGTGAATGAGAGGCGGGGTGATTTATGTGTGCAGGAGGAGCTCTTTGTAGAGGCGGCGAATGATGAGGTAGGTGGTGTTGGCTACAGGGAATGGGATACGGCGGCAGCGCAATATGGCATTACAGAGGCGTGGAATGAGTCCTTTAACTTTGATGGGGCAAACTTCATCGAGGTTGTGGAAATTGCCCTCGTAGCGCCGCGCATGGCGCACCATGGCCAGCATAGCCATTTGCAGCGCCGTGTGATAGGTGCCGCGAAGGTCGTGAGCCGTGAAATAGTCATTCACAATGGCGTGGGCGCGGTAGAGCGAGCGGTTGTGCTTGGCATTGATGCTGTGGGTGTATGACGCGATGTTGTCGTCTCGATAGGCATACACCGCCTCGCTGATGCAGCTTCGTCGTGCACCGAGAAAGAGCCGAGGCACCACCACATAGTCTTCCCCATAGTTGATGCCCTCCACCGAGTTGATGTCGCCCTCAGTGAAAAGAGAGCGACGGTATAGACGGCCCCAAATGCGGTTGAACACAATGTTTTGGCAAAGCATCAACTTCAAGTATGTTTCCTTATCGCCCTGGAAAGGCTCGATAGTGGCGCTCTCTACACCACTGGTCACCGTCACATAGCCACCGTCCACCACATCGGCCTGCGACTCCTCCATTTTCTGGCACAGATGTTCTACAGCCTGCGGCATCAGATAGTCGTCGCTATCCACATGCATCACCAGTTGGCTGGTGGCGGCCTCGGTGGCGGTGTGCCGCGCCGCGCCAAGTCCGCGGTTTGTGTCGTGGCAGATGATGCGCACCTGCTTTTGCCGGTGCGGGTAGCGCGCCATGGTGCGGCGGAGCACATCGATGCTGCCGTCGGGCGTGCAGTCGTTCACAAATATATATTCAATGTGGGCATACGACTGCTCGAAAAGCGATTCTGCGCACTTTTCGATATATTTTTCCACGCCATAAACAGGCACTAAAATCGACACTTTAGGAGGCATAGAGGCATCATGTTACGTTAAACCCAGAACTTCTTCGTTTCTTTCACCAGCGGCACGCTGCACACCGAGCTGTCGGCCTCAAGCATCTCATAGATTTTTGCGGCGAAAGTCACGTCGTGAAGCGCCAGCCCATAATTGTAGTCGATGATGCGCTGTTCGTCGGAGGTGCGTCCAGGGTCACGGCCTGCAAGCACCTCACCAATCTCATTGTAGCCCTTGAATTGACTGAAATATTTGAAGCCTTTCACATGGTAGGTGTCATCGCCCAGCACCCGGTCGAAGGTGGTGTCGCAGTTCTGGAAGCCACGCATGTGCACCGGAATCACGGTGATGCCCGGCAGGAAAGCGTCGTCGGCCACCAGCAGACCGTCGGCACTGGTGATGCAGCTGATAAGCACATCCACCGACCGAGCCATGGCATTGATATCGTCGGCCACGGTGAACTCCACATTGGCATAGTGGCTAAACCGCTCCATAAACAGCTCGGCCTGGTCCTTGTATTTCAGGAGCTGCACCTTGAAGCGCTTTTCAGGCTCGGCCTCAAGCACGCACAGCAAAGTGGCGCGCGCCGTGTTGCCCAGCCCCACGAAGCCATAGGTACAAGCGCCGGTTTTCCGGAGCGCTTTCGCCGACACGGCCGCCACTGCGCCAGTGCGCATGGTGGTGATCCAGTCGGTGTCGAGCAGTGCGAGCAGGCTGCCCGTGGAGGCATCGTAGAGCATCATGTCGCTGCCGAGGCTCGGCACCGCTCCATGAATGCGGTGCACCTCCTTCACCCCGAAATACTGCCGCTTGAAATTCACATCAGCAGAGGCAGGGTTAGGCAGCAGGCACGGCATCGACGTGAAGAAGTCGGTGTCGGCAGGGTGAACACTGATTTTGGCAGGCAGTTGCGACTGCTGTTTCATCGCAAAACTCTCGGTAATCCACTCCACGCATTTCCGGGGAGTGATGCCAAGGTTCTTGATATGGCTTTGTGATATAATTTTCATATTATGTGGAGAGTTGGGGGCTATTTATTCTCGTTTTCAATCTCTTTGTAGGCCGCGACGAGGCGGGCATTGTCGGCATGGCTGCGCACGGCTATGCGCATATATTGCTTGCCGCCCGTGAAACCGCCCTTCGTGGAGCAGTCGCGGGTGAGGATATTGTAACGCTTGAGCATCTTCAGCACCAAATCGCCGGCATTGTAGGGCGGAAGAATCTCGCACAGGAAATAATTGGCCTGTGAAGGCATCACCCGCAGAAAACTGATTTCGCGGAGCTTCCGCTCAAAATCGCCACGCTCGGCGATAAACTTGTCGCAAGCCTTCAGGTACTCCTTGTCGTATTTGGTGAAAATCTGCATAAAGAACTCGGCAAATGAGTTGATGTTCCAGATGCTCACCACCTTTTTCAGGCGGCTGATGATGGCCGTGTCGGCAGAGCATAGAATACCCAGCCTAAGTCCCGGCACGCCATAGCTCTTGGAAATGCTCTTCATCACCATCAGGTGTGGGTGTGCTTCAAGAATGTGGTCGTGGAGCAGCGTGTTGTGGAGGTAGTTCTCGCTGAAGTCAACAAAACTCTCGTCCACAATCAGGCGAGTGCCCACTTGCTCGCACCAGTCGGCCAGCCGTATCACATCGTCCTTGGGAATGAAATTGCCCGAAGGGTTGTCGGGGTTGATAAGCACAAGATTGTCGGCATGGTTCTGGCCGAAGAAAGCCATCAAGTCGTCGGCGGAGTAGCGATAGTCGGCATTTTGAGGCACAAACGTCACCAGGTCGGCCGCAGCGCGCCGGTTGGGATATTCCTCGAAGGTGGGGCGCGTCACGCCCACTGTGCCTGGCAGCATCTCCATCAAGGCCTTGATCAGTTCCGCCGCGCCGTTGCCAGGAATAATATAGTCTTCCTTCACACCCCAGCATTTGCTTGCCAGCAGCGTGTTCACCTTCATTCCCGACGGGTATTCAGCCACGAGTGTGCGGAAATTGGCTTCCATCTCGTCGATGATGCGCGACTCGTTGAAATACGGGTTCACCAGATAGCAGAAGTCGAGCATCTTCGGGAAGCGCCAGAAGCCGCCGAACCGTCCATAGTACTTGCGTAGAATGTCCTTCTCGTCGGCAAAGAGCGCCTCGGCGATGTCGAGGTCTTGCTTGTCGTCGATTTCATACCACTTCTCATTGGTGATAGGCAGTGCCTTCAGGTCCTGGCTGTTGAGAAAAGAGATGATGCGGAGCACATTCTCGTAGTATTCATTGTTGCCCACCGCCTTGCAGTAGGCCTCTAAGAAAGGCACGTATTTGGTTCGTGAAAATTCTTTTGAGAACTTGTAGATGTTCACCGTCTTGTAGTACTGGTCCACGTTGTGGTAGTTGAACGCAGCCTTGGTCACAAAGTTCACGATGTTGTTGTCGTCGTCGATACACACCATTGTGCCGTCCATCCAAGTCTCGTATTTCGCCACGAGGGCAAGGTTGGGGCAAGGGTTGCTGATAAGCATGGAGAGCATCGACTCGTCGAAAATCAGGTCGCTCTCGATCAGCAGCGTATCGTCGGCCTGCAATTGCTCTTTCGCAAGCGCGAGAGAGTAGATATTATTCGTTTTCTCGAATACGGGATTGTTCACATATTCTATTTTCAGCCCGTTATGTTCGTGGCCCAAATAGTCCATCAGCTTCTGTCCCTCGTATCCCACCACAATCACCACGCGTGATAGGCCAAGATGCGAGAGCTGGTCGAGAGTGCGGTCGATGAGTTTCGTGCCGTTCACCTCCACCATGCACTTTGTGTTGCACTTTGTGTATTCGCCGAGGCGTTTGCCCATGCCGGCGGCAAGAATGATAGCTTGCATATATCAAAAAAGAGATTTAGTGATTTACTTCAATCACAAAGTTACAAAAAATATCTCATACCCCTATACGCCACCGCCGCTATTGAAGCCCCGCATACAATAACCCACAGTAAATTATTGATGACCACACTCGCTTGGTTATTATTTCCATAGAGGCTCCATCTCCCAGCCATGTGGAAATCCAAGAGCCCCTAAATCAATTTCGGGGAAACGAATGAACAACCATGTTAGTTTTGATTGCATATCATTGTTGGGGGGATATGACATCAAGAAAATATTTGATGATACAGAGGTCAAAGTAAGCACGCTTGGAATCTGTTGGCAAGGTAATCCATGCTCCTTCAGAAACTTTAGGAATTGCTGGCTGAATAGCATTCTGCTTGTTCCACACTCTGGAATGATGTCCACAGGCATTTCGAGTAACGGCAATAACCGTGAGCCATGACTCAAACACATTTATGGGTAATCTAAAATGCTTTGCTATGCGTTTGCGTATGCGGTTTTGCTTCATGTTGCGATAAATGGCATTGACATTTCCAATGGTAAGCAGCTCACCTAAAATCCATGATGGTGGATAGGGGTCTGAGTAGGTTCGCTTATAATGCAGGATGAACTCTTCTTTAGATTTGCTGTATTCTTTGGATATGGCTCGCATCGTTTCTTTAAACTTGCAGCTATCCAGAAAATTTGAAGCGTCAGTAAGCCAGAATGGGTTATCAATCAAGTCTGCTGGTATTTGCATCACAGCGCGTCTGATAGCAATTTCAATTTTTTCTATCTCGTTGAACATGAGTTGCCGCAGTTTCTTATCAAAGCGGTATAGTGTCATCACTTGTCTGAAAGAGGCATTCTGCTTATATTGGTGTGCCGTCTTAGGCATTTTCAGCAGAGGATACATGTATGCTGACAGCCTGTAATAACCTATATTGTCGAGATACGTGATAGATTTTTCCGATCATTAATCAATAAGCCTCGCGACGCAAGTAAATTTACAAGTTTTTCAGATGATTCAAACCTTTTTGTGTAGGGAATAGGGGTGGCCATGATCAAGCATGTATGAAAAAAAACGCCTCGCACGATTTGAGCATTGTAAAGAGGCTTGGCGAGGACTGACGATGCAAAGTTACAAATATTCATTTATTCATTGGTAACACAAACTTTTATCAATAAGAAAAATAACAAAAATGTTACACCCCACCTTTTTGTGGCGCTGGTGATGGCGGAATATTTTGCTGATGGGCAATAAATGGGCATGTGTGGCGTTAGTTGTTTAATAGGGCGGGCGCATAGTGCTTCGCGCTCACATGCGATTTTGGCAAGCCCACTGGAGCTTGCGCCCACACACATGAGTTTTTTTAGTTTTATTTGTATGTGCAGATGAAGAAATTCCTATATATTGCGGTAGCGGCGCTTATCGGGGCTATGGCAGTGGGGCTGACGGGATGCCGCACCGCCAAGATGCGTGATGCCGATGAGGCCTACGACCGTGGCGAGTATTTTGGCGCCGAGAAGATTTACCGCAAACTCTACAATAAATACAACAAGAAAGATGAGCGGTGGATTCGTGGCGAGGTGGCCTATAAGCTCGGTTTGTGCTACAAGCACCTGAACCAGAGCAGCCGTGCCGCGGCAGCCTTTCAGAATGCTATCCGCTATGAGAATCCCGACAGCACCCAGCTCCTCTATCTGGCGCAAGCGCAGCACATGCTGGGCAACTGGAAAGAGGCCCTCGCCAACTATAAGGCGTATTTGCAGCTTGTGCCCGACAGTTGGGAGGCCAAGCAGGGTATAAGGGCTTGCCAGATGGCTCCGCGATGGAAGGAGCAAGGCTCGCGCTATGTGGTGAAGAATGCCAAGTTCTTTAACTCACGCCGTGCCGACTTCTGCCCGATGTTTCTCGATGTGAACGCCGACCAGCTCTACTGGACTTCAAGCAACGAGAAGGCCACCGGCACGGAGAAGAGTGAGATTACGGGCACAAAAAATTGTGACGTTTTTGTGTCGAAGCTCAACGACAAAGGCAAGTGGCAGAAGCCTGAGCTGGTGGAGGGCGAGCTTAACTCGGAATTCGATGAGGGCTGCACGGCATTCAGCCCCGACGGCGGCACCATGTATCTGGCGAAAGTGGTGAGGAAGGCCGACGCGCCATCACCGGTGGAGATTTACACTTCCACTCGCTCCGAGGCTAAGTGGAGTGCACCTGTGAAACTTGAAATCACCGCCGACACACTGTCGAGCTATGGCGATCCTGCCGTGAGCCCCGATGGACGCTATCTTTATTTCACGAGCGATATGCCTGGCGGCCAGGGAAAACTCGACTTGTGGCGCATCAATCTGAAGGATCGCAGGGGCACGCTTGAAAACCTTGGCGACCAAATCAACACGCCCGGCAATGAGCGTTTCCCTTACTGCCGCACCGACAGTATCCTGTATTTTTCAAGCGATGGCCATGCCGGCTTTGGCGGGCTCGACATATTCCGCGCCACCTTGCAGCCCTCTGGCCGGTGGTTTATCGAGAATATGGGCAGCCCCATGAACTCGAGCGACGACGACTTCGGCATTACTTTCGGCAAGGGCGAGAGCGGCTATTTCAGCAGCAACCGCAAAGACGGGCGCGGCTACGACCACATCTACAGCTTTGAGAAACCCGACCTGAAAGTGTGGATTTCGGGATATGTAATCGACAAGGACGAGGAACCCGTCACCGGTGCCGTTATCCGCATCGTGGGCGACGATGGCAGCGTGCAGAAGGCGGCAGCTGGCGCCGACGGCAGTTTCCGCTTCGATCTGCAGCGTGGCGTGCGCTACGTGATGCTCGCTGGCGCAAACGGCTATCTCAACAGCCGGCAGGAGTTTGAGAGCGAAATGGCGGAGGAAGACACGGAGTATGCCGTGAATTTCGTGCTTGCGGCCATGCACAAGCCCCAGGTGATTGAGAATATATTCTACGATTTCGACAAGGCCACCCTGCGCCCCGAGTCGAAGGCCGACCTCGACTCTATGGTCACCGCCTTAGTAGAGAATCCGTATGTCACCATCGAGATGGCGGCGCACACCGACCGTGTGGGCACCGACGCCTACAATATGAAGTTGAGCCAGCGGCGTGCGCAGTCGGTGGTGAACTATCTGATTGCCCACGGCATCGATTCCACTCGCCTGAAGCCCCGTGGCTATGGCAAGAGCAGGCCAAAGGTGGTGACCAAGCGTATCCATCATCTGTATCCGCAGTTTGCCGTAGGCGACACGCTCAGTGTGGCGTATGTGGATACGCTGTCGAAAGCCAACCAGGCTGCGGCCGACCAGGTGAACCGGCGCACGGAGTTTATGGTGCTTTCCACCAATTTCCAGCCCTTTGCCGACGACTTGCGGCGTATGCAGGCCGTTCAAGACTCTATCCGCCAGATGGAGCGTGAGAAGAAAATCATGGAAGAGGAGGCCGAGGCTGAACGGCTGCGCGCCGCTGCAAAAGAGAAGGAAAAGCAGCAGGCCGAGGCCGAACGGCTGAAGGCAAGCCAGAAAAAGAGCGAAAAGCAGATAGAGCGCGAGAACGACAAGGCCGAGAAGAAGGCGCGTGAGCAGGCCAAGCGCGAAAAGGAAAAGGCCAAGCGCGAGAAGAAGATGCAGAAGGAGCGCGAAAAGCGTGAGAAGGAGAAGCAAAAGCAGCGCGAAAAGCGCGAAAAGGAAAAGGCCAAGCAGCAGGAGAAACGCGACCGTGAACGTGCGAAGCGGCTGGGCATGCCTTATGTGCCTTCGCAGCAACGTGCCGCCTCTCCTGCTAAGCCTGCCGATGGCGAGCAGACCAAGAACGCAACTTCACCAGCTTCTGATGCCGACGCTGCCGCCGACGCCGAGGTAAAGCGGTCGGTGAAACGCTCCACCCGCAGTGCTAAGCAAGGCGAGAGAAAGGCTGAACCAAAAACTGAAAACGACAAAAAGTGATATGAAAAAAATAGGCATCATCAGCGACACGCACTCGTATTGGGACGACCGCTATGAGGAGCATTTCAAGGACTGTGATGAAATTTGGCATGCCGGCGACATTGGCAATGAAAAGGTGATCGACCGCCTGGAGGCCATGACACCTGTGCTGCGCGCGGTGTGGGGCAATGCCGATGGGCAGAACTTGCGCCGACGGTTTAAGCAGACCGAGATATTTGAGGTAGAAGGCTTGAAAGTGGTGCTCACACACATTGGCGGCTATCCGGGCAGGTATGCGCCCGGCATCAAACAGCGCCTTGTGATTTCGCGGCCCAACATATTGGTGTGCGGCCACAGCCATATTCTTAAGGTGATTCCCGACCGCTATTATTCGGTGCTCACCATCAATCCTGGCGCGGCTGGCACACAAGGCTGGCAGAAGGTGCGCACACTCCTCACGCTCACGCTCGACGCTGGCACCATTAAAGGTTGCCAAGTGATTGAGCTCGCGCCCGACAAGGAACGTCGCTTTGGCAGAATTCTGGATTAAATCATTAAAAAAAGACATAGAAGTAATATGAAACGCTTTTTCTACATCATTACCATGGCGCTGCTGCTTGCGGCGTGCCATACCTCTGAAGAAAACTATAAGGCGGCCTACGACAAGGCGAAAGAGCGCACACGCGAAAAAATGGGCGACCTCTACGACCAAGAGCAGGCCGAGCGTATGCGCCCCACCGAAATCATAGGCGGCGACAGCGTGAGGCTGCTGCGCACCTACTTCAATGTGGTGGACGACAAGTATGAGGCCACCAAGAAGTATGGCGTGGTGGTGGCGGAGTTCGACCAGCTTATCAATGCCCGCAGCTACCGCGACCGCCTCAAGAAAAACGAGGGTTTCGAGAGCTATGTGGTGTATGCCAACCGTGAGAAGAAATACTGTGTGGTGGCACAGGCCTACGACAACAAGGGCGCCGCTGCCGTATTTATCCGCAACATCAAGCAGTATATGAAAATGAAAGTGCTGGTGCCACGCCCTTACATTCTTCAGCGCCTGTAAATCCATTGAGCAGCGCCTCGGGCAAAGATTAGGCTCAAAGAGGGCACAACGGGCATCGAAAGCCTCAATTTTAGCCAAAATTTTCACGAAAAAGCATATTTTTGGCAGAAAAACTTGCACAAGTGGAAAAATAGCTATACCTTTGCATCGCTTTTACGGAGATTCGCTAGCTCAGCTGGTAGAGCACATCCCTTTTAAGGATGGGGTCGTGGGTTCGAACCCCACGCGGATCACCCAAGGGTCATAATCAAAACCGATTATGACCCTTTTTTATTCCCCCACTTTTCTTAATACCAAACAATGGCTCAGTAGTAATATAAATGGCTCAGTAGAAAATTAGTGGGGATGAATTTGTGTCAATTAACAAAAAATAGTTCCTTTGTAGCATGGAACAAGGATATTTGAATACTCTGGCTCAAATAGTTTTGCCGAGCCAGATATTGGACTACTTCACGATAGTAGG
>JBNMJK010000015.1:0-40133 GCA_050873765.1 Sodaliphilus sp. | reverse complement strand
GTATTTTCCTCTCGGCGGCAGCCGCTGCGCCAAGTGGCGTGTTTATTTCAATCTGATGGTCACCTTCCTTGCCAGCGGCCTGTGGCATGGTGCCATGTGGACCTATGTGGCATGGGGCGGCGTGCACGGGCTGTGCCTGTGCGCCGAGCGCGCCCTCGGCTGGAACAAGAAGAAGTTCACCGCGCTGCAGCGGTGCCTGCATGTGGCGTTCACGTTTGTGGTGGTGTCGGTGGCTCGCCTCATTTATCGTGCCGGCTCCATTGACATGGCCATCGTGCATTTTAAGCGAGCCCTCCTTCCGTCGAACTTCACGCTTGGCAATGCCGACGTCAGATTTTCGCTGCTGATGATTCTGGTGGCGGTGGTGATAGTGGTGGTGAAAGATGCCGTGGAAGAGTGGGGGAGCGCGCCGAGCTGCAGATTGGCCACGGCATCGGTGTGGTGGCGCGATGTGGCGATAGTGGTGGCGCTGGTGGTGGCGCTGTCGGTGATGGCATCGCCCGAAGGCGGCACGTTTGTTTATTTCCAGTTTTAGAAGAGAATGATGAAACATCGCTTTATCAAAACCATAGCAGTAGCTTTTCCGCTGAGCATTATCATCGTGCTTGGCATGAAATTCGCCACCCTTGCCCACATGGAGCGTGAGCTTGATTTCCGGCTCGACCGAAGCAAGCGGGTGCTGGTGCTGGGCAACTCGCACGGGCGCGACGCTATTTGCGACTCTCTGATTCCGGGCTGGGCCAACCGCTGCTCCGATGGCGAGATGTACTGGGGCGTGTATCTGCTGGCGGAGCGTATGCTGGCGCAAAACAAAATAGACACGCTGGTGATTCCGATGACCGAGTTCGCCTCCTACCGCGATAAACGCGTCACCACCGAATATATGCTTTATGAAAGTTCGCGTATGGCACTTGCCGACGGGGAACTGCTCTCACGCCTGTGGAAAATGAACTGGCGCCACTTGCTGTCGTTTTACTGCCTGAACGATGTGCAGGTTATGCTCAAGCCTGTGGAAGTGGGCGGCTATGAGCACTGGGATCACCATGGGCTGAAGGCTGAATTGAGAGACCTGGATTACCGGCTCGCACGCGATGGCAAGGAGAGCACTCCCACTGGCTCCATCACCGATTTCACGCTGCAGACCCACTATCTGTCACGCATCATTCAGCTTTGCCGCCAAAGAGGCGTGACGCTGGTGATGCTCAACTATCCTAAATATGACCGCGACAAATATTTCAACCGCTCACGCGCGTGGGACTACTATGCCACACTGGGCGATGGGCTGCGCATAGCCGATGAGGAACATTTCCAGCTGCCCGACACCTCTTATTACGCCAACTGCACCCACCTCAACTACCGCGGCGCCGAGTGCTTCTCCACCTCAATCCGACGCCATGGCCTGACCTTGCTCACGCCTAAGCAATGGCGCCGCACAAAATAACCTCCACCCTGCGTATCGCTTTCAAAAAGTCGTTTGCGAATGATGGTTTGTCACAATAAAATATTATATTTGTGACGTAAATTAAGTATGTAACAATGGCAAAGAAAAATATCGACTTAGCAGTGGCCCTGCATGATGACAACAACTATAAGGATTGGCTTGTGGAACTCAAAGAACGATTCTACAGCCATCGCCTTAAAGCATCGTGTGCAACCAATGGATATTTGTTGGATTTCTATTGGAAGTTGGGACGAGATATTGAAGCCAAGCAATACACCAATACATACGGCTCTGGATTCTATAAGAATCTCAGTTCGGACCTGCAGCATGAGATGCCTGGGGTAAAGGGATTCTCACCTACAAACTTGAAGTATATGAGCTACTTTTATAAACTCTATGCTCCATTACAAGTAAATCTTCCGCAAACTGCGGAAGATTTTGCAGGGGATTTTTATGATGCTGATGTCCAGAAAGTTGTTGGCCAAAAACAAAATCGTCAGCAGGCTGCTGACGATTTTAAATTGTTGTTTCTTATACCATGGGATCATCATTGTCGTATCATATCAAAATGCAAGGGCGATATGGACAAGGCCTTGTTTTTTGTGAGAAAGACTTGGGAGAACAACTGGGGACGTGACGCTCTGCTCAACTGGCTCGACACCGACCTGTATGAGCGTGACGGCAAGGCTATCACCAACTTCCAATCTACGCTTCCTGCCATACAGAGTGACTTGGCGCAACAGATAACCAAAGACCCTTATCACTTTGACTTCCTTAATTTGAGGGAGAAATATGATGAGCGAGAGATAGAGGATGAGTTGGTGAACAACGTGACTCGTTTCTTGCTGGAACTCGGAAAGGGATTTTCCTATATGGGCAGACAGTTCCGTTTGGAAGTCGGTCAGCAGGAGTTCTTCCCCGACCTGCTGTTTTACAATGCCCACCTCCATGCGTATGTGGTCATAGAATTGAAAGCCCAGTCATTCCTCCCATCATTTTTTGGGCAACTGAGCTTTTATGTGTCAGCCATCAACCATCAGTTTAAAACCGACATCGACAACCCTACCATCGGTTTACTCATCTGCAAGGACAAAGACAATGTGGTGGCGAAATATGCCTTGGATTCATACAAGGAGCCAATAGGCATATCAGAATACCAACTGTCCAAACTCTTCCCGAAAGACTTCAAGTCTTCCATGCCGACTATTGAGGAATTGGAAAAGGGATTGAAAGATAATTGAGATTAAAGTAACAGTAAGACAAACTGTCTTATTACGCTTAGCCTGATAATTCTTTAAAAGGGCAAATAAAAAGGCCGTCAAACCTGAAAAATAAAGCCTTAATATTGGTAGCTACTCGCGGAACTGCAATCCGCGCCGCTTTCCAATAATAAGGCTTATCTTGTTTGCAAACAATAGTTATTCTATTTTAGATAAACAACTTATTGTGGCCTACGTGACTGCTCGCCAGCAGCTGTGCGTGGTCGTTAGCCACTCTTATTATTTGTAGATGGTGTTGAGGAGGTGGGCCAGGCGCAGGCCGCCTTTGAGAAGCTGCTGCTCCACCACAGGAGCGTATTTCGCTCCGTAGGCATACGACAAGCGGCTGCCTTCTGGGGTGTCGGCATAGATGCCGGCGGCTATGGTCACACATTCCTTAGCCCAGGAGTTGATATCGCCTGCCACTATGCTGGCCTCCTCCTCGGCCGAGGCGCGGTCGATCTGGTACTGCCATTCGGTGTGGCTCCACTTGTGCACGAAGTCCACTATCTCGCTGTCCCAGTAGCTGTGCAGATTGGTGTCGCGGTTAAAGCTTTTGATGCTCACCTTGTTGCCACCGAGGTCGCTGCGGTGACCCATGTGCAGAGGCTGGTGCATGTCGCCCACAAGATGTATGAGCATTCGCAGAGCCAGGTTCTCGTCGTGGTGGCTGAGCTGACCGCTCTGCAGCTTCTTCACGATGTCGGTGAGTGCCACCACCACATCGCCAGTCTTGGCCTTGGGCGCATTCTCGTAGGTCTCGCCCTCGTCCACGTTCTTGTAGTGCCACGTTTTGGTATAGCGGTATTCAGGCGTGTTGCTGGCGTTGTCGAGCCAGTTGGCGTAGTACACCAGCGAATGACCGTCGAGAGCCGCAGTGATTTTGGCTTTAGCGTGTTCGGTGAGATGCTTTTCGGCGATGAAAGCCGTCACGTCGTGTCCCTTTTGCCCCCAGGCGAAGGCCTGAAGCGCGCAGAAAAGGGCTGTGATCAGTAATAGTGAGTTACGTTTCATAGAGTTGTGTGAGAAAAAATATGTTATTGATTATTATTCTGAACGGTGGTGGTGCGCATTGCTCATAGTGTAATGCATGGTAAAGTTAATGCAAAAATCGGGCATGGGCAAGCGAAATTTGCGAAACTGGCGATGAACGCTTAATTTTGTGATGAAAAAGTGATTCACCATGCGTAACAACGTTATCTCTATTTGTAAAGGCATAGCCATCATTCTGATGGTGCTTGGGCATACGGAAGGCCCCGACTTCTTGATGCACATCGTGTATTTGTTTCACATGCCCATCTTCTTCATCACCGCTGGCTATTTCTTCAGCCGCAAATATCTGTCCGACCCTTGGACATTTGTGGTGAAGCGGTTCAGGGGACTGTATGTGCCGATGGCGAAATGGTCGTTTTTCTTTTTGATTATCCACAACCTGATGTTTCGCGTGGGCCTGCTCAGTGAGCGCTTTGGCAACTGGGAAAATGGCGTGACGCATCCCTACGACTTGCATGCCTTCTTGCAGCGCGCGGTGAGCATCGTGTGCTCCATGTCGGGCTACGACGAGTTTTTGGCGGGTGCTTTCTGGTTTTTCCGGGCGCTGCTCATATCGAGCATTCTGTTTATGGTGCTCTACTATGTGCTCGACGGGCGGTGGCGCCACCTGCGGGGCAATGGCGTGGTGACGCTGATTTGTGTGGGGGCTTTAGCGTTCGCCCTGCTCAAGATAGGAAATGGCCTGAGGGTGGTGAACGTGGTGCAGGGCGGCATTCGCGAAACTTGGGGCGTGCTGTTCTTTGGCGTGGGTGTGCTTTACCGCGCGTATGAGCATCGGGTGAAGGAGCACTGGTCGGTGGCGCTGCTGTGCTTGGCCATTCTGTGCCTGGGCACGATGTGGGGGTGGCATGGAATGACGCTACAGCCCTGGCTGCAAGACGTGGCCACGCTTCCGCTCACCGGTGTGGCAGGCTTCCTGATGGTGCATTATGTGGCCAAGTGGCTCGATGCACATGATGGCGTGGTGAGGCGTGCGCTGGTGCTCTGTGGAGAATCGACGCTCTACATCTATGTGTTTCACATCATCTCGTTTAAGGTGGTGAGTGCCGTGAAAATTGCCTACTATGGCCTCGACTGGGGGCAGATGGGCTGCCACATGGTGGTGCACGAGCATAGCAAGACCGACTTTTTCTGGATTCTCTACACCGCCTGCGGCACTGCCTTGCCGCTGCTGTGGATGTGGGGCTACAGAAGGGTGATGCCCACGGTGAAGAATAGGGTGAAAACGCTGCTTTCTGAATTTGTGTCAATAAATCAAAAATAGTGTTTAATGCTTCGTGATGTTCGCATAAATTCATTAATTTTGTTTCTATAAATTTATAGATACTACATAGCAGTAACAAAGAAGATTACAAAAACAACTATGCTGACCCAAATTTATAATGGTCACATCCTCACGCCTGAAGGATGGGTGAATGGCGGTTCGATTTTGATGGACGGCGGCCGTATTGTGGAAATTTCAAACCAAAGTAACATTGAACCAAAAGCCGAGGTCGCTATCGACGCCAAGGGTATGCACATCGTGCCAGGCGGCATTGAGCTTCACTGCCATGGCGGTGGTGGCCGCGACTATCAAGAAGGCTCCATCGACGCTTTCCGCGAGGCCACTCTCGCCCACATGAAGCATGGCACCACTGCTATGTTCCCCACACTGTCGTCGTCAACCACCAAGATGATAGAAGATGCCTGCGCCACTTGCGACACGCTCATGAGCGAGCCTGGCAGTCCAATTATGGGTCTGCATCTTGAGGGCCCTTACTTCAACCTGAAAAAGGCTGGTGCCCAGATGCCCGACATTATTCGAAATCCAAATCCAGAAGAATATCGCCACATAGTGGAAGACTTCAAGTGCATGGCTCGCTGGGACGTGGCTCCTGAACTGCCTGGCGCCATTGAGATGGGGCGCTACTTGGTGAAGAAAGGCGTGCTTGCCGCCATTGGCCACACCGCAGCCGGCTATCCGGAAGTGAAGGCCGCTTACGAGGCTGGCTATAGCCACGCCACTCACTTCTATAATGCGATGACCTATGTGCACAATGAGCGTGAATTTAAGCACGCAGGCACGGTGGAGAGCGTGTATCTGATGGACAACATGACGGTGGAATGTATTGCCGACGGCATTCACGTGCCTGGCCCAGTGCTCCAGCTTGCCTACCGCAACAAGGGCGTAGGCCGCATGGCGCTGATTACTGATGCGCTTGCCGTGTCGTGCAGCGAGAGCACCAAGGCGTTCGACCCCCGTGTGATTATTGAAGACGGTGTGTGCAAGTTGAGCGACCGCTCTGCTTTGGCAGGCAGTATAGCCACGATGGACCGCCTTATCCGCACGGCAGTGAACATTGCCAATATACCGCTCGTGGACGCTTGCCGCATGGTGAGCGAGACTCCTGCGCGAATCATGAACATCTTCGACCGCAAAGGCTCGCTGCTGAAGGGCAAAGATGCTGATATGCTCATTCTCGATGCCGATCTCAACCTCCGCGCAGTAATCGCGATGGGCGAGATTGTGGAAGGCACTAACAAATTGTAAACGCTAACTAATTATCTAAAATATCAACTTTGCGGTGACGCGCCTGCGACAGGTACGTCACCGTTTTTTATTGTAGCTGACGCGCCTGCGACAGGTACGTCACCGTTTTTTATTGTAGCGAATCACAATTTTTTTGTTGGTGACCTGAATAAGGCCAGGGGATTAGAGAGGCAGTAGGGGACTGTGTAAGAATATACAATCCCGTGGCTTGTCATAATAAAACAGTAGCAATAATACAGTAGGGACGCGATACTTCGCGTCCGCCTATAGTGCAGAAAACCAAGTTGTTGCTGATGGGTGGACGCACGAACCGTGCGTCATCACTACACTGAATCATCTTCTTGTTCTCTCAGTGCAAACTCTGCGGAACTGCATCAATTCTTATCCTAACTAAATTTCTACTAAGCTGGAAAATATAAGCCTGGCAATAAAAAAGGGGAGGCCGAAGTCTCCCCGGGATCAGTTAACTTTGTACTGTCATGTATCATCAACTAACCCTGGCGCAATGGTCGCAAATTTTCGCCTTGCTCCAAAACAAATTAAGTATAAAAAGAAAATTTGCCACTTTTTGGCTTTAAAAGTTGCACAGATGCGAAAAAAGCTATACCTTTGCACTCGTTAATCAAACAAATGGTGGGATTAGCTCAGTTGGTTAGAGCGTCGGATTGTGGTTCCGAAGGTCATGGGTTCGACCCCCATATTCCACCCCACACAAAGAAAGACTTGCAATCGCAAGTCTTTCTTTTTTGATACCCCGTAGGCTTTGGGCTCACTCAATAAGGCACGTGGAGTAGCCGTAAGGACGCACGGTCCGTGAGAGCACTGAAAAAGTGAAACCAACTTTCAAATTGACAGTTTTAAGGACGTAATGCCCAATTATTGGGGAGGGGATTACTACAGATCAGGCTGCGAGCATCGGAGATGCTATTTTGTGGCTAGCACCATGCAAGCGCTACGCCTTCGGCTCACTTGCATGGTGTTAACCATAACAAGGCATCTCCGATGCCACATCTAAAAATATGTCCTTAGCCATATCTATAGAGTATGCCTCCTTGGGAAAAGGATTATAAATTGTAAGGATTTTCAGTCTCGACCCTATAAAATGGGTACTTTTTCAGTGCTCTCGATACTTTGCGTCTGCCCATCAACAACAACTTGGTTTCCTGCGCTATAGGTGGACGCGAAGTATCGCGTCCCTACTGTATTATTGCCCTGATTATGACAAGCCTCGGGATTGTATATTTTGACACTGCCTCCTACAGCCTCTCTACACCTTGAACTGTGCTTGTGTTTGAATGGACTACGGATTGTACCCAAACAAGATGCAAGCTGATTCGTTACTTATTAGCTTGAAAGTCTATATTTGTGACATTAAAAACTATCACGACTATGAATACGAAAAAATCACTTCTAACAGAGGATGTTATCAATGGACAGCGACGTATTCACCAAGAAATTGATGAAATGGCTCAGGCGTTGGGGCTGAAAAACGATGATGTGTGGCCATTGACAGACGGAGTTTATGACAAAAACATTGCGGACTATTGCAAATCGTCACCACGTATCATGTGGATATTGAAGCAACCTTATGATGATATTCGTGACGGCAAGGCTTTTGGCGGAGGCTGGAATGTGAATGGCGCGTTTAATAACGACGATGCCCCAAGTAACCGCACTTGGCAACCGATTGTATATACCACTTACGGCATCTGGAATCACATGCTATGGAGCGATATGCCTTATATCAGAGACGACATATCAATGATGGATGTGCTGAAAGATATTGCTTACATCAATGTGGATAAAATGCCTGGATTGACAAGGACCAGCGACACAGACCAGAAGTTGGCTTACGAACGTTGGAAAGGTATTATAGAAAAGCAGATACAGCTATATGATCCGCAAGTGATTTGCTTTGCCAATACATTCTGGCTTTTTAAGAAAGATTGGAAGATAGATGAACGCACCAAACACAAGGAGATTCCTCTTGGCAATGATAAATTTCTGCTTGCTTACGAGATTGATGGTAGGCTTTTCCTTGATGCCTATCATCCAGCACAAAGTACCGTAAGCCGAGAGACTTATGTCGATTCCATCATAAATGCTGTGAACGATTTTATGAAAGGAAAATAAGTTCTACAAATTCAAAAAACGAGCGTATTATGGCAATTCACCCTGGCAGAGGGCGTGGAGGTGCTGGGTGGCTTGCTTTTAGTGGGTGTAGTATTCCTGTAGATACATTCGGGCGAGGAAGTCCCAGTTGGCGTGGAGGAGTTTGCCTGTGGTGTCGGCAGGGAGAACGGCGTCGGGCAGCAGCTCGTTTTCAAACAGGTAGCGAATAAGGTCGGCTGGGCATCTGCCCTGCTCGGTGACGAGGGTGTGGGCTTCGCGTGTGGCGACGTCTTTGTCGTAGAGCGTATTGCCTTCCATGGCCACAAATTGAGCCACGTTGGGCGCGATGAGTAGGCCATGCGCTTTGTTGGCCAGCACCACAAAATTCCTTTGGTCCGCTAAATTGGGAAACACGCCATTAGCCGTCTCTTGCTCCCAGCCCATTTTTAGCGTGAGAAAGGAGTTGAGCTCATCGTAGTCTTTGAAGAAGCCGATTTCCTTTCCATTGGCTTTAACGAAATCGGTGTAGAAGTGGTGAGTGCCGGTTTGGACTGGCTTATTCACCTTTGGCAGCTCGCCTGTGGCCACCATCTGCACCCATTCGCCTATGGGCAGCGACAGCGGTCCACAAGGCTGGCTCAGCATCACTCGGTCGTAGAGGTCTTGTATTTTTTCCGCAGCCGCCATGCCGTGCTTCTTCAGCAGATCCCGCGCTTGGATATGCGCTCTGGCAATGGCTATTTTAGAGGCGTGCTTCAAGAAATAGCAGTGGTAGAAAAGCCAATTGCTCAGTTCAAATATGCTGTTGGCATCGGCCACATCGTCAGGGTCAACCCCCGTCTTGATGTTGTATTCCACAGCATCGGGTGCCGTTTCATACACCTCGTCGAGCTGCTGGTAGAATTCATTGGCCAGCCATTCAATGTCGGGGTGGAGCGGCGACAGGTTGAAATTGTGGTAATGCTGTCCTTCCAGGGCGTACCAAATCAGAAAGCGCAGGTCGTCGATGTTCAGCTCATAGTCGATATAGTCGTCGCGCCGAGGATAGAAGGGCAGGGGAGAGCCGTAGAGGTGGTTGTGCATCATTGTGAACGATCGCCAG
Source organism: Sodaliphilus sp. (assembly GCA_050873765.1). Classification (GTDB taxonomy): domain Bacteria; phylum Bacteroidota; class Bacteroidia; order Bacteroidales; family Muribaculaceae; genus Sodaliphilus. Next base: position 30,636 of record JBNMJK010000015.1, on the reverse strand, counting down.
ATGCCGGCGTCTGTCACAATGTCCTGAAAATATCCCACTACTGCCAGCACCACCGCCTGGCGTTCGTCGTCGGGGAGCTGCGTGAACCTGCCGCTCTCGTCCCAGTGCTTGGCAAGTTTTCCTGCCAGCTCCATATAGTATGTTTCAGCCTCGGTCACCTTCTTGGCGTTGGGCTGCATTCTCATGAATTCTTTAGCCGAGATTTCCATTATTTATTTAGTTTCACAGTGCCGTATTCATAGCACACACTGGTGGTGTAGCCATATTCGGTGTGGCTGGTGAAGATTGTGCAAGTGGTGGTGCCAACGTTGGTGAAATAGCAGTCGAAGCCATCGACAGATGTTTTAATCATCACGTACTTGTCGGCAAAACTGCCGTAAATGGCTTTGCTGAACACGATGGCATCATCTTTGGTGAGCCCCGACTTCATGAATGTTACGCTCTGAAGCGTGTCGCCGTCGAAGTCCATCGAGGCATAGGTGTAGGTTAAGCCTTCGAGCGTGGGCGAGTCGATGATGATGCTGCCCTCATAGTCGGAAAACACCACTTTCCGGCTTTCGAGCTTCACCCTTGTGTCGAGTTTTGAGCTCGCGCCCAAGGTGCAGCCCCAAAACTCATTCTGGAGTGCCACCACGCTGTCGGTGTTAGCGGGATCGCTCTCCGTCACCGCTTGTGCTTGCGCTGCAGAGAAGCAGAGCATCAATGTGAGCATTATCAATATTTTTTTCATCTTCATCATAATGTTTATTTATCAAGTTGAGTAGATATAGTCCTTGGTGTGTGAAGCGCGTAGATTCGCTTGCACGCTCCATGAGCTATGCAAGTAGTGTGCCACTCTTATTGTGTCACATCGCAAAGATAGCAACAAAAATGAAGCCATCACACATTTTGCAGGCATTAAGTAAAAAAAATCCTCCAGATTTTTAATCTGAAGGATTTTGAGCCGCGAACGGGGCTCGAACCCGTGACCTTTTCGTTACGAATGAAATGCTCTACCAACTGAGCTATTGCGGCTGTTACGATGCTTCGTGGTCGCATCGTGTTATTATTTCTTATTGTCGTGGCTTAAGCTGTGCGTTTACGGCTTTAAAACACCGTTTGCTTGCTGTAAACCACCTTTATCTTTGCTTTGTCGAGCCTGAGCTTCGCTATCGAAGGAACTGACACCGCTGGCGAAATCTTGGTCACTACTGTCTGTGTTTGTGAATAGTAGTAGCCTGATGTCTGGGTGTAGGTTTCCACATCAATAGGCGTGAGCGTGAGGTTGATGTCGTCTTCTTTTGCCACACCATTCTGATTGTTGATGATGTTGAGAATGTAGGGACGCAGACCTTTAAACACATATTGTTTTTTAGTGGCGTCGTATGTGGCGTAGAACGAGTCTTTGCTGTTTGTGAGGCTGTCGCCCTCAAAGAAAGCGTCCTTTTTATCCTTCTTCACCATCAGCAAATAGCTTGGTGGCGCTATTTTGTACTCATTGCTCACTTCCTCTGCAGGAATTGTAAGCTCCAGTGAGTTGATAATCGAAAGTCCATCGGCGGTGTTGGCCTTGTAGTTGTTGATGATGTCCTGAATCGGGAATTTTACATTCACCTCATAACCAGAAGGACCCATCACAATCGCCTCGCCATTGTTCACCATTTCTTTCACGCTTTCGTCCACTTTGAGGCTCAGATTATTGTTGGTAATCACCTCTGGTGTGGCTGCCACGTACACCTGATTGTAGGTTTGAATGGTGTCGGTGGTGTCGGTTAGTGCCACGTGCTTGCGGTAATACACCTCAAGGTCGGTGGCGTAGTAGTTCATCACACGGCCAGAGCCGTAGCTATTGGTGAGGTAAAGTCCAGGGAAGTGTTCCTTAAACTTCACAGGGTCACCGAAAATATCGCTGTTGCTCTCATACAGCTTATAAATTTTCTGGGCAAATTCCCTTGGCATTGGAATGCGAATCTCGCGCCAGGTGGAAGTGGAGCCACTGTAGCTGTAATCGGAACAAAGAATAGCGCTTGCAGGCGAGCATGAAGCTGTGGCTATCGGCTTGCTTGCGTTGTAATAGCCCTTGGCGTTGAAGTCGCTGTAGATAGGGTCGGGGAGCTGCTTATTAAGCTCATACACGTTCATGCGCATAGGAGCCAAAGAGTCGCCAGTGAAGCCTCCAGTAGTTTTCAGGCTCAGAATCAGCTTGCATGAATCCACCCATTCCACTTTCGTGCCAATGGTGTCGATTCTGTTGGCAGGCATCAGCTGGCACACCACATCGCTTGAGAGCGTGCCGTAGCCGGGGCTGGTGATTTCGCCCACCAGCTGTGTGCTGGTGCGTGCGTGCAGCTTAACATTGGGCACGCTCACTCCCGTCATCACAAACGACGAGTCCTCGATTATCGACGACTTCGTGTCGATGATAGAGTGGCCTATATTTTCGTCGGAGCATGAATATGCGCCAATCAGCATCAGCATGGCGAATATCAAAGTTACCGATTTCTTCATTTCTTTAATTCTCGTTATAAAATAGTTACAGAGATTCGTAGAACGATTTATACGCCTCCGCACTGTTAGCTACATCGGCCTGGTAAGGGAGGAATGGGAGACCGCTCTCCTTCACGAGTGCCAAAATTTCATCGCTCACCTTCTCGCTTGCCTGCACCACACCGTCGCAGTGCTGGAGTGCGAGCTTCGTGAGCCCCACTTTGTCGAGGGCCTTGCCTTTGGTCCATGCGATGTGCTTCTCCTTCATGCCATCGAATTTCAGCTTCTCGTAGAGGCGTGCGTCGAATGGCTCGGAAAAGTCGTCGTCGCAAAGCGAGTACACCACTTTCGCATCTTTATAAGATGGGTCGTCGGCGTAGTAGTCCTTGATATAAAGAGGCGCAAGGGCAGTAATCAAGCCAGAGCAGTGAATCACCTCAGGCACCCAACGCAGTTTTTTCACTGTTTCGAGTGTGCCGCGCACGAAGAAAATGCTTCGCTCATCGTTGTCGGCAGGCGATGTTACCGTTTCAAGCTCCTTGGTGATGTTTTTTGTAAAGTAGTCTTCATTATAGATGAAATACACCTGCATACGCACGGGCTGCAAAGTGGCCACCTTAATAATGAGTGGGTGGTCGGTGTCGTCGATAGTGATATTCATGCCCGAAAGGCGAATCACTTCGTGAAGCTGGTTGCGACGCTCGTTGATGAAACCGTATTTTGGCATGAAAGTACGCACTTCAAGGCCGTTTTCCTGAATGGCTTGTGGCAGTTCACGCCCCATCACGGCCATAGGTGTGTCAGGCAAATAAGGAGAAATTTCCTGTGAAATAAAGAGTACTTTGTTTACATCCATTGCGCAAAAAGTATTATATCAATGCAAAGTTAGCAATTTTTTCTCAATTATGTAGCCAGTTCGTGTTCAAACCACTGTATTTTTAAGAAAATCAGCCGTGTTTTTAACATTACTAAAATAAAATTTTACATTTCGTGGCTTTGTGCATCTGGAGGCTTGTAACATTTTTTTGCTATAATTAATCATCTATTTGAGTTTTGGTGTTTGTGATGTGTGATGAAAGTGTTAAGTTTGCATCAGTATTAATATTTAAAAATAATCATGTTATGAAGAAATCGATTTTGGCTTTTGCCATGGTGCTGATGGCTGCCTCAGCTGTGTCGGCACAGACTGCCAAACAGCATTGCTCAAACAAGGACGGCAAGTCGGCTGTAGCGGAGTGCTGCGAAGCGCAGCAGGAAATGAAGCAGGCCAAGCAGGACTATAAGGAGGCTTGCAAAGAATATAAGAAGGCCTGCAAAGAGCACAAGCAAGCCTGCCAGGAGCATAAACAGGCCTGCAAAGACTACCAGAAGGCTTGCAAGGAGCACAAAAAAGAATTGACCAAGGCTGAGAAAAAGCAGGAAAAGGCCAGAAAAAAGTGCAAGAAGGATTTGCAAACCAAGAAGGAGGCTTTAAAGGAAAACTGCTGCACTAAATAAAGGTGCGTCGTTTTTGTGTGTGCATCAAAAAAATGCTTGGCACGCATCTTGATAAATGATATAATTCCGTCGAGAGGGTGAATTGCTCGGCGGAATTTTTTTTGTGGAGTAATAAATGGTGGCGATGCATTAATAATGTGCTGATTGTAACCATTACAGGCATGACGCGTCACTGCCATTTTGCGTTTGTTATTACGAGTGTGTGGTGTGGTCGGGTGTATGTATATAAGGTGGTGGGGGCATGAAAAAAATGCTACCTCGCTGTCGGCAGTGAGGTAGCACACGAAAGGTATTATTTGGAATTGAATTTAGAATTCTGCATTCTTAGGAGTGCGTGGGAAAGGAATCACGTCGCGGATATTCTGCATACCGGTCACAAACAGAATCAGGCGCTCAAAGCCGAGGCCGAATCCTGCGTGAGGGCATGAGCCATATTTGCGGGTGTCGAGATACCACCACATGTCCTTGGTGGGAATGTGACGGCGCTCAATTTCCTCGTTCAGTTTCTCGTAGCTCTCCTCGCGCACTGAGCCACCGATGATTTCGCCGATTTGTGGGAAAAGCACATCGGTGCCTTGCACGGTGCGGCGTTCCTCTGGCTCATCGTTCTGCTTCATGTAGAAAGCCTTGATTTCGCGTGGATAGTTGTAGAGGATAACCGGCTTCTTGAAGTGGGTTTCCACCAGGTAGCGCTCATGCTCGCTGGCGAGGTCGCCGCCCCAGCTGATAGGAAACTCAAACTTCACGCCGCTGCGCTCGGCCTCTTCCAGAATTTTGATGCCTTCGGTGTATTCCAGGCGCACGAAATCGTTGCTCAGCACACTCTCCAATCGCTCAATCAGCCCCTTGTCGATCATCTTGTTGAGGAACTCAAGGTCGTCCTTGCAATGGTCGAGCGCCCACTTCACGCAATATTTGATAAAGTCTTCCTCCAGATCCATCAGCCCGTTAAGCTCAAGGAATGCCACTTCTGGCTCAATCATCCAGAACTCAGCCAAGTGGCGAGGCGTGTTGCTGTTTTCGGCGCGGAAAGTGGGACCGAAAGTGTAGATGGCGCCTAAAGCGGTGGCTCCGAGTTCGCCTTCAAGCTGACCGCTCACGGTGAGCGATGTCATCTTTCCGAAGAAGTCGTCGTCATACTTGATGCTGCCGTTCTTGTCCTTTTCGAGCTTATAGAGGTTTTTGGTGGTCACCTGAAACATTTCGCCGGCTCCCTCGCAGTCGCTTGCCGTGATGATTGGCGAGTGGAAGTAGAAGAAGCCATGCTCATTGAAATAGGTGTGCACAGCCATGGCCATGTTGTGGCGAATACGGAACACTGCTCCAAAAGTGTTGGTGCGCAGGCGCAGGTGAGCGTGTTTGCGCATATACTCAAAGGTTTGCCCTTTCTTCTGCATCGGGTAGTCGTTGGGGCAAGTGCCGTAGAGCACGATGTCGGCAGCCTGGATTTCCACGCTTTGGCCGGCTCCCTGGCTCTCCACGAGCTTGCCAGTGGCGCAGATACAAGCGCCAGTGGTGATATCTTTGAGCAGACTTTCGTCGAATTTAGTGGGGTCCACCACGATTTGCACGTTCTTGATCGTTGACCCGTCGTTGAGTGCAATGAACTGCACCTGCTTATTGCCGCGGCGGGTGCGTACCCAGCCCTTCACGCACACATCGGAGCCGATGAGCGCGGGGTTGAATATGTTCACAATTTTAGTTCTTTTAATTTCCATTGTAGCTTGGTGTTGAGAGAACGAATGTGTGTGTGATTATTCAAAAGAGTTCTGTTTCAAGAAGTTCACCTCTTCCTGAGTGAGGTAGCGCCAGCGTCCGCGGGGCAGGTTCTTCTTGGTGAGTCCGGCGAAATACACACGGTCGAGCTTCACCACATGGTAGCCGAGCGATTCAAAAATGCGGCGCACCACACGGTTGCGGCCAGAGTGAATCTCGATGCCGGCCTGCTTGCGGTCGGTGGGCGAAACGTAGCTCACAGCATCGGCGTGGATTGGGCCATCGTCGAGCTCTACACCGTCGGCAATGTGCTGCATATCCTCCTCGCTGATGGGCTTGTCGGTCCACACTTGGTAGATTTTCTTCTTCACATATTTTGGGTGGGTGAGCTTCGATGCCAGGTCGCCATCGTTGGTGAGCAGAAGCACACCGGTGGTGTTGCGGTCGAGGCGTCCCACAGGATAGATGCGTTCTTCGCATGCGCCCTTCACGATGTCCATCACGGTTTTGCGTCCGTTGGGGTCGTCGCTTGTGGTCACGCAGTCTTTAGGCTTGTTGAGCAGAATGTAGATTTTGCGCTCGCTTGTCACCACCTTGTCGTTATATTCCACGGTGTCTTTAGCGGTGATTTTAACGCCAAGCTCGGTCACGGGCTCGCCATTCACTTTCACCAGGCCTTTGGTGATGAGTTCATCGGCTTCACGGCGTGAGCACACACCGGCGTTGGCCAAGAACTTGTTCAGACGGATTTCTGCATTTGGATCGATTGCAGCCTCCTCATATTCTACAGGCTGAGGACGTGGCACGAAGCGCATTTGTGGACGTGGTCCCTGTGGACGCTTCTTGTAGCCGCCTTGTTTGTAGCCGCCCTGCTGATAGCCGCCCTGCTGGTAGCCACCCTGCTGACGGTAGCCGCCTTGCTGCTGACGGTAGCCACCACCTTGCTGCTGGCGATAGCCGCCACCTTGCTGCTGACGGTAACCGCCGCCTTGCTGCTGACGATAGCCGCCTTGCTGCTGACGGTAGCCGCCCTGCTGCTGACGGTAACCACCACCTTGCTGCTGACGGTAGCCGCCTTGCTGCTGACGGTAACCACCCTGCTGACGGTAGCCGCCACCTTGCTGCTGATAGTCGCCACGTTGCTGATAATCGTTGTTGTAACCACCTTGAACTTGGCCATCTTGGCTTGCATTTTCATAGCGTGAGGAATCTTTTTCCTCAATAGCTGGCACAGCGCCACTGATGCGTGGACGCTTTGGCTTTTTTTCTAAATTCTCTTCCATCGTTTTACGGAATTTGGTATATGTATGAAATTTTATGTTTCGGCCTCTCGGCCTTGTTGTTTTATTTGTTTGTTATAATTGTAGAAAACTGATAACAGTCAGTGAATACGTCATATTCTATATATGGACAAAGATATAGATTTTTTTTCACATTTGGTGTTCTGCTTTCAAATTTTTTTATGCAGAAAACCGATGTGATTGCGCCGATGCAGCACTGCCCGTTATCATTTCTGAACCTCGACGCTCGAGCGCGCGCACGGGATTAATAGCCCGTGTAGCTGTGCGGCGTGATGCTGCGCAGCTCGGCCTTCACCTCGTCGCTCACGTTGAGCGTGTCCACAAACTCTGCTATGCGCTTGGCGTCCACCACCTCATTGGTGCGGGTGAGCGCCTTCAGTGTTTCGTAGGGCTTCGGGTAGCCCTCACGGCGCAGAATGGTCTGCATGGCTTCAGCCACCACGCTCCACATGCTGTCGAGGTCGGCATTGATGGCCTCGGCGTTGAGAATGAGCTTGTTCAGACCCTTCAGCGTGCTGGCCAAGGCAATCATCATGTGGCCCATAGGCACACCCACGTTGCGCAGCACCGTGGAGTCGGTGAGGTCGCGTTGCAGGCGCGACACCGGCAGCTTCATGCTCAGGAACTGGAGAATACTGTTGGCGATGCCCATGTTTCCCTCGCTGTTTTCAAAGTCGATAGGGTTCACCTTGTGTGGCATTGCGCTCGAGCCCACTTCACCAGCCTTGATTTTCTGCTTGAAGTAGTTCATCGAGATATACATCCAGAAGTCGCGGTCCATGTCGATGATGATGGTGTTGATACGCTTCATTGCGTCGAGGAGCGCGCCCAGATTGTCGTAGTTGGAGATTTGCGTGGTCCACTGCTCACGCTCAATGCCCAGATGCTCGGCAAGGAACTTGTTGCCGAAGGCGCGCCAGTCGTAGCCTGGGAACGCAATGAGGTGGGCGTTGAAATTGCCTGTGGCACCGCCAAACTTGCCGCTCACGGGCACTGCCTTCAGTTGCTTCAACTGCTCTTCCAGACGGTAGGCGAACACCTTGATTTCCTTTCCAAGGCGCGTGGGCGATGCCGGCTGCCCGTGGGTTTTGGCCAGCATAGGAATGTCGTACCACTCGGTGGCGTGCTCGTTGAGCCATGCAATCACCTTTTCGAGCATAGGAATGAGCACATCGTGTGTGGCGTCTTTCACCGCCATTGGCATCGAGGTGTTGTTGATGTCTTGCGAGGTGAGTCCGAAGTGTATGAACTCCTTGTATTTTTCCAGCCCGAGCGCGTCGAACTGCTCTTTCAGAAAATACTCCACGGCTTTCACGTCGTGGTTGGTGACACTTTCAATGTCTTTCACGCGCTGTGCCTGGTCCACGCTGAAATCGCGGTAGATGAGGCGCAACTTTTCCCACACCTCGGGAGCCACACCCTCAAGCTGTGGCAGCGAAAGCTGGCAAAGTGCAATGAAATACTCCACCTCCACCTTCACGCGGTAGCGGATGAGTGCATACTCTGAAAAATAAGGAGATAGTGATTCTGTTTTGCTGTGATAGCGGCCGTCGATAGGCGACACGGCGGTTAGAGGACTCAAACTCATAGTCTAAATGAAAAATAAATAATTAATTAATCCACCGCATTATTTTCTTGCCAGATTGCTCCTTTAATAAATAAGGTGTGGATATTTATAATTTGCTGATGCAAAGTTAGTGATAAAAAACTTTTTCACAAAAAAGATGCTGAATAATTTGTGGTTTCAAAAAAAAGCAGTACCTTTGCATCGCAATTAAGCAATAGGGCGTTTAGCTCAGCTGGTTCAGAGCATCTGCCTTACAAGCAGAGGGTCGGCGGTTCGAATCCGTCAACGCCCACAAAATCCAAGACTCGACTAATTTCAGCCGAGTCTTTTTTATTGCTCGTGGAGGCGCTGCCCTGATGCCGGCTCTCACAGATTCCACGGAATTATAGGGTGCTCTCGAAACTTCGTGTCCGACCATCAGCAATAACTTGGTTTTCTGTACTATGGGCGGACGCGAAGTATCGCGTCCCTACAGTATTAGTGCTACTGTTTTATTATGACAAGCCGCATGATTCTATATTTTGACAGAGCCTCCTATCTTATCCTCATTAAATTTCTGCTGAGCCATTATGGCCGTATTACCGCTTTGGTTTACTTTTTGTGATTTTTAATTTTATATGAAGTTGACGAGATATATACTCTAAATCTTTTATCTTCTGGTCGTTAGATATTTCGTCATATTTACACTATTTTAATCGATATTTAAAACAGCTTTCTCAGATCCATGGAGAGAAAGTCTTCTGCGCTGATGCCACCGTCGCCCACGATAAACGCAGCCTGTGGATTAAACAACTGTCGGAACTTGTCGAGTCCGTCTGTTCGCTTCTCGCCATTACTCTTTATTTCAATAGCTACAACGGAGCCTTTCTTTCGCAGAACGAAATCCACCTCCATATTCTTCTCGCGCCAATAGAGCACTTCAAAACGATGGACGAAGGCCTGGCTTACCAAATATGCTCCGATACCCGACTCAAATGTCCTGCCCCATGACTTGCGGTCGAGAATAGCTTGCTCAAACGGTAAAGGACTGTACACTTTTTTCAAGGCATTGTTATAGACTTGCAGCTTGGGAATGCTTGCCCTGCGCCGTGCTATGTCGATGCTGAACTTTTGCAATCCGCACAGCAGCCCACTCTCGTCGAGCAGGTTGATGTATCCAGCCAAAGTTACCGTGTTGCCCGCATCTTGAAGCGAGCCTAACATTTTGTTCAGCGAAAGCAACTCTCCTGAATAGGCAGCCCCTAACTCGAATGCCTGACGCAGAAGAGCAGGTTTGCCAATCGGGGTGTCCATCAGAATGTCTTTGTTGATAGTTGCTTCAATGATGGCCGACTGAATGTATTGGCTGAAGCGGTCGTCGTCGGTAATCAAAGATGCCGCGCCAGGATAGCCTCCATAATATAGATATTGGTCGAGTGAAAAGCCGAAGCAGTCCCTCATTTCTGAATAGCTCCAATGGCTCATTCGTATTTCCTCAAACCTGCCAGCCAACGATTCCGACAGGCCCTTTTCCAGCAGTACACGGCTGCTGCCCAGTAGTAGCACTTTGATATCACGATCATGGAAAGTGTCGCTATCCCATTCCTTTTTCACTGCTTCGCTCCAGTTGGAAATCTTCTGAATCTCATCGATTACCAAAATCATGCTACTCCAACCCTTGCTCTGTTTTAAGCTGCGTACGGCAGCCCAGCAGTCAGAAATCCACACACTGTTGGTGGTAGGCACGTTGTCGGCAGAAAATAGTTGGTATGGTGTGTCCAAATCTTTCAGCACCTGCTTTACCACTGTGGATTTACCTATCTGTCGGGCACCCATCACCACTTTAATGAACTTTCTTGGTTCTTCTATTCTGTTTTTAATTAGTTGATATTCAGCTCTTTTATACATATATATGCATTTTGCTCAGTATGTTGAGTATTTTTACTCAGTGCAAAGATAAAAAATATTTGATTCACACTTATCTATTTACAAAGAAAAAACAGATTGGGGGTGGAAATGGTAGGTGGGGTGGGGGATTATTGCTATATTTGTGGTGAATAAGTTTTATAAATGTGAATTTGTGAATGATATGATGGTAAGAAAATATGATGTGGTGATGCGGAAATGGGTGGCCGTGGCTGCGGTGGCTTTGGCGATGGTGCCTGGCGGCGTGGCGGCGCAGAATATTGATGACGACGTGGTGGCTGCGGTGGCTGGAGGTGTGTCGGATTTCCTTTCAGGTAAAGGCACATGGGTGCCTGGCAGGCCTGGCTGGTTTCATAGCGACGGGCTGATGTATAAAAATGTGTCGCAGAATATTGTGCGCCAGTTGAGCGAGGCCATCGTGTGGAGTATCGACAAGCAGCCTGAGGGCGTGCTCCATATTCCTGATGACATTACTGTGGGCTTCGACCGCTTTCATATTACGGGGTTTGCGGAAGGCGCTTTTCAAAATGGGAATATGACGGCTATAGATCTTCCCCACCGTGATATCCGCACTATTCCAGCCCGCTGTTTTTCGGGCTGCTCAAATTTGGAGTCGGTCACATTCCATGGCAAGACCACTTTCGTGGAGAAGGGGGCGTTTCGGTGGTGCAGTTCGCTGAAGGGAATCAGGCTGCCTTCATCGGTAAAGGTGATTGATGATTTTGCCTTCGATCAATGCGGACTTGTGGAGTTTGTGGTGCCAAAGAGCGTGGAGTATCTGGGGCAACGAGTGTTTCAAAATTGCAAGTCGCTGAAAAAGGTGGTGATACCGGGCCATCGTGTGGAGGAAATACCGGGGTATTGCTTTGCGGGCTGCGACAGTCTTACGGAAATCACGCTTCCTGCAGGCGTGCACTCTATCCTTTCGTATGCTTTTGAGAACAGTGGCCTTCAGCGCATCTCTTGGTCGAAAAACATGAAAGCCATCTATAGCTACGCGTTTGCAGGCACTCGGCTGCAGCGCATCGATTCTCACGCCTCCACGCCACCGCAGACAGGGCGCATCTTCACTCTCGACGATGCGGCACGCATAGAGCTGCATGTGCCTCGTGGCTGTGAAGAAGCCTACCGTAGCGCACCTGTGTGGCGTATGTTTACTCACATTATCCCCGATTTATAGCAGCCTGGCTATTAATGCTTTGTGTGGCTGACGCATGTTTGTTTTTACTTTGGTGGAGTGTCGTCGTTGGGGTAGGTGATGTGGCACTGGCGGCGAATTGTGTCCATCGTTTGCATGATGCCCAGGGTGGTGGCGTGAGGCATCATAGGGTGCTCAATCCAGCCATGCGCCAGAGCCTCTTTGGCGGCGAGAAATTCCAGTTCGTAGCCAGTGGGGGCATTTTTCTGCGCCTCAAACTGCTGCAGGGTGCTGCCATCTTTGTCCACCACAGTGATGCGCTGGGGCAGGTTCACGGCATCAACCTCAATTCTGCCACGCTCACAGATAATCACGCCACCCTTGTGATAGCAGCATGCCGAGCATTGCACATTGGCGATTAAGCCGTCGGCATACAGTAGCGATGCCACGGTGGTCCAGTCCACATCTTCACCGCCTTTCACCACGAGCGAATGAATGGTGGATAGGTCGGCGCTTGCGCACAGGTCGGCAAAGTGGAGGCAATACACGCCCAAATCGAGCAGCGCGCCCCCACAGAGATCGCTCCGCTTGATGCGCTCCACGCCCGACACGTCCCAGCATAGGCTGGCGTTCACAATCTTCGGTTTGCCCACGATGCCGCTCTCTATCACCTCGCTGATTTTGTGCGTGATAGGCATAAAGCGTGTGCAGAGCGCCTCCATCAGGAAAAGTCCTTTCTCGCGCGCTAAGTGAATGAGCACTTTCGCCTCCGAGGCGTTGGCGGTGAACGCCTTCTCGCAGATCACAGGTTTGCCATGCAGCAGCGCCATGCGCGCGTGGGCATAGTGGTGGGAGTGGGGCGTGGCCACATACACGAGGTCGATATCCGGGTCGCTCACCAGCTGCTCATAGCTGCCGTATGTCTTCTGTAAGCCGTAGGTGGCGGCTAATTGCTGCGCGCGGGCCAGATCGCGCGACGCCACCGCATAGAGCATATCCTGCCACCGCTCACGGAGCAGGCCAGCCACCTTGCCGGCAATCACTCCGGCTCCAATGATGCCTATTTTCATTGTTGTGCTTGTGTAAAAAAGTGTGGGTCGTTTCATTGAAAAACGAGGAAAACATTGAATTTATTATATCCGCAGTGCGTTTTAGAAAGAAAATAAAGAAAAAAACGTGGAAAATATTGAAAATGTTGCAGTTTTGCTTGTTTTATTAAATTGTTTTCAGTAAATTTGCAATCAGACACAGGATGAAGAAATCTTTATTTTATTCAGACTACTCTATTTTTTTATTGGTCACTCTTTTTATCTTCTTCATTAATGAGAAAAGCCATCAGTTTACTAATAGCACTACTAATAGCCTCCATTTCAAGTGTTTGGGCTGTTCCAGCTAAAAGGGGTTTTCACTCTTTCACCCAGAGCGATGGCTCGGTTATCCACATTCAAACTTACGGCGACGAGCATTTCCACTCCTTCGTCACCAACGACGGGCTCATGGTGAAGCAAAACGCTGCCGGCGACTTCTGCTACGCCACCCTAAACAGCATCAGCACGCGCCTTGCCCACAACAAATACGAGCGTTCCATATCGGAGCTGAATTTCATCGACCGAATGGGCGATTCTGTGCGCTTTGCCTCCGTCACAGCCACTGCGGTGGGCAAAACCATAGCCGCGCGCCTGGTGCAGGCACAAAGAGCGAGCCAGGTGCCTTATGTGGGAAAAGTGAGAGTGCCAATTATAGTGGTGGATTATCCCGATAAGGCGATCAGCAACACGATAGAGGCGTTCAATGTGCACTATAATGAGGCGGCGAAAAGCGCCAAGCAATACTTCATCGACCAGTCGAATGGCAAATTTGAGCCGCAGTTCGACATTTTCGGCGTTTACACTTTAAGCGAAAACCGCGCGGCTTACGGCGGCAACAACGCCAACAGCGCAGATAAAGGCGTGGGAAAGATGGTGGCTGAGGCTTGCGACCTGGCCTCGGCCAACTCCAGTATCAACTGGGCGGACTACGATGGTGATGGCGACGGTAAGTGCGATGTGGTGATTGTGGTGTATGCCGGTGTGGGCGAAGCCCAGGCTTCTACCACCATGGCCGATGCCATTTGGCCTTGCCAGTGGAGCTTAGACGGTGCGGCATCATCGGGCGATGGCCCTGGCGCCAAGAGCTATGGCGGAGTTAAGGTGGATAAGTTTGCCGTGTTCAACGAACTGTATGGCAGCAACGACAACGGCACCACCCTCGATGGCATTGGCACCTTCTGCCATGAGTTTTCGCACTGCCTGGGACTGCCCGACTTTTATTCCACCGGCACGGCCAGCTACTACGGAATGGGCACATGGAGCCTGATGGACTATGGCTGCTATAACGATAACGGCAACACCCCCGTGGGCTACAACGCCTACGAAAAATCGTTTTTCGACTGGATTCAACTCGAAACCCCACAACCCGACACCGAATACACGCTGCCGGTGTTCAATGCCAAGTCGGCTATCTCCGACCGGGCTTTGAAAATAGAGAGCGGAGTGAACGCCAACGAGTATTTTGTGGCGGAAAACCGCCGCAAGCAAGGATGGGACGCCTACATAGCCGATGAGGGGGTGATGGTGACGCATGTGACGCATGTGCAGTCGCGCTGGCAAAACAACACCGTGAACAACAATCCGGTGCAGCTCATGACCATTGTGCCTGCCGATGGCGTGACCTCCGACGCTACGGAAGATGCCGACCTTTTTGGCGAGACCAACCATGCGCTCACCGACTCTTCCACTCCAGCCACCGTGCTGAATTTAGGCACTTCCACAGAAAATTACCCCGTGGGCAACCAGGGATTCCTGGGTAAACCCATCACCGATATATATCTGAACCCGGACGGCACCGCCACCTTCCGCTACTGCAATGCAAGTGGCCCGGAACTGGAAGCGGGTGTTGATGCCTTGGACTTCGGCCCTGTGCTGTATGGCGAAACGAAGCAAGTGAGCATCAGTTTGAAAGGCAAGAACCTGACAGCTCCCTCCACACTAAGCATCGAGGGCGGCAATGGCCAGTTTGCCCTGTCGGCCACCACGCTGAGTGCCGACGAGGTGAATGGCGGCACATCGGTGACCGTTACTTTCGACCCACAAAGTTTCGACAAAGCCTCTGCCGAACTGCTGGTGGCCAACGAGCAGCGCCCCACCATTCACATTCCTTTGAACGCAAAGAGCGTGGCGAAGGTGTATGCGCCTGTGCTTCAAGATGTGGACGAAATGAAAATTTCCGACTCCGGTTTCAGAATAGAATGGACCGACAGCACAGCTGAGGCATGCGTCAAGGATTACTCGCTGAAACTCACCGCTGAGCCAGACCCCGAAATAGTGGCTGAAGCCGACTTCACTGCGCTGAAGACGGTGGCCAATACGCAAGGCCAGTTGACCGACTGCTTGAGGAAGCAGAGCCAGTATCTGCCCGAAGGCTGGAAAGTGAATACGGGGCTTCACATTTGGGACGGGCACATTGTGCCAGGCGGACAGATGAGCACACCTACCATTACCACCGATGATGCAGAATACCTGTCGGTGGTGGTGAAGGCAATGTCGCTCAACGAGGAGGACTACCAAAAAGCCTCATTCATCGTGAAAACTGGCGAGGAGAAGAAAACGTGTGTGCTCGACACCATTGAGAAGGAATATGTGTTTATTCTCAAATGCAAACAGAATCAGGATAAGGTGGTTTTCTACCCTAATAGTTTACCCGCCATCTCCTCCATTAAAATTTATGGCGGCGACATCACTTTCGCGCTCGATGCCAACGACTCCACTTTGCAGAATAATGAGGACACCACATGCCAGTTCTTCACCGGAATCACCGGCAACTACTACGACGTGAAGGGGCTGATGCCGCGAACGAAGTACAGGTTCAGGCTTTCTGCCAACTATCGTGATGGCACCTCGTCGGACTGGACTGAGGAGAAGAGCGCCACCACACTATTCAAGACCAACGGCACGTTTTCCATTGGCTCGCTGCTACAGTATGCCGAAGTGGGTAGTCCCATAGCCATTCCAAACGGCAAACTCTCGTGTGTGAAAGTGCTTGGCGATGGGCGCACGCTGATTACTAAAGACAATAATGGCTATCTCAATAAAGACAAGGCCGACACCGATGAGGTGGACTTCGTGATGCGCCGCACTTCATTTATGCGCGGACGCACGGCGTGGGATCAAAGCAACTGGGTGGTGGTGACACTTCCTGAGGCTATGAGCGAAAGCGACCAGGCCGACATTGTGGGCCATTCGCTCAATGGCGTGAGAGGAACGCTGACCGATGCCGACAACACCACGATCTCCACCACCACAGCGCCTACCGCAGGCGATGAAACCATCTACGATGGCAACACCTATATAGCGCCAAACTTCCTCGGCACCCAGATGGGCGACAACTCCAACCCCGACGGGTCGTTCACCACATTCTTCTTTGTGAAGCCTAAACCCAATGAACTGGCTCATGTGGAATGGGCTATGTGGGTGGAGGCAGAAAACTGCTTCAAAACGCCCACAAGCGTTGGTCCGTCGAACAAAGAGGGGCTGAATGGCTCGTTCTATGCCGATTTCTCAAAATATGAAGGTACAGCTCCCACACCCAAAGATGGCGAAATCTATAGTTTTGACGCACTGATCACCACAGAATTTGTGGATGGCAGCCATTCCGTGAGCCGAGCCACAGCCGACTCCACGAAGGAAACCCGCTATATGGTGTATCCATTGCGTGAGTGGCGGTATGAAGGTGCTATTCATGGCGATTTGGTGACGGGCGACGCCAGCGTGTTCGTGCACAAGCAGCCAAAAGCGGTGGAATATGTGAATGCCATGGGCGTTCGCTCAAGCCGTCCGTTCAATGGCGTGAACGTGGTGGTGACCACCTATACCGATGGTTCACGCTCTGTGGCCAAGATGCACCGCTGATACGCCAGTAATCACGCTCTACACCCATTGTGGCAAACCTAATCATGGCACACCGCCGCAATCCAAACTTATAAAATAGAAAAAACGAAACGAGAGCCCCGGTTTTCCGCTACCGCGTATGGAAAACCGGGGCTCTCGCCACTATGTGTGTATGTATATTCTAATAGGGGGCGTGCTTGCACTTGACCCTACGAAAATGATTCACTCGATTAATGGCAGAATCGCGGTGAATGTGCGCATTTTATGGCGGAAAAACGTTATCTTTGTAATTCTGTATCGGAATATCAAATTGTTAAGACTACATCGTTAAAAATATGGCTTCATATAAAGGAATTATTTCTGTGGTGATATGTCTGCTGGGCATTTTCTCGGCTGGTGCCTATGAGAAAATGTCGGTATCTACGCAGGCGTTTTTAGATAATCGCTCGGCTTTTCCTGCCGAGGCAAAGCGCCATGCCGCCCTCTCGCAGACGCGGGGGCAGGAAATGGTGGATGTGTTCATCACCCTTCGCAATAGTCACGCCACAAGCGGCATCGCAGCGCTTGGCGGTGTGATTGGCGCGCGTTTTTCAGATATTGTGACAGCCCAAGTGCCCGTCGCGCAGCTTGAGGCTATTGCTGCACTCGATGAGGTGGAGCAAGTGTCGATTGCCGAGATGATGACCGACGATGTGGACACC
This sequence comes from Sodaliphilus sp., assembly GCA_050873765.1. Classification (GTDB taxonomy): domain Bacteria; phylum Bacteroidota; class Bacteroidia; order Bacteroidales; family Muribaculaceae; genus Sodaliphilus. Next base: position 13,420 of record JBNMJK010000015.1, on the reverse strand, counting down.
ACGCGGTCGGTGACCTCGGTGAATTATGTGGCAGAAGGACTAAAGCATGGCCTGCCTGCCAACTACGACGGCAAGGGCGTGGTGTTTGGCATTATTGATTCGGGCATCGACTTCAACCATGCCGCCTTTCAGGACTCGCTTGGCCACACCCGGATTAAGCGGGTGTATATGCCAGCCGACAATACGGGCACGAAGGTGGTTTTCGACGGCACCATGCTCCCTGGCTCTGAATTCGATTCCACACAAATAGCCACCCTTACCACCGATTTGTCCACCAGCGCACACGGCGCGCACACGGCGTATATCGGCGCAGGTTCGGCCTATGGTCCGTATTCAGGTATGGCTCCAGGAGCCGACATCGTGATCTGTGCCTTGGCGGGGAAAAGCACCGATGTGAATATGGCCAACAGCCTGAAATACATCACTCGCTATGCCAAGAGCGTGGGAAAGCCCTGTGTGATAAGTGTGAGCATCGGCACGAAGAAAGGCCCTCACGATGGCACAAGCAAAATTTGTAAAATCTACGACGAGGTGGGAAAAGACGATGCTGTGGTGTGCCTCTCGGCTGGTAATCTCGGCGGACTGAAACGCCATATCTATCATAAATTCTCTGGTGCCAACACCTCCACCAGCCCCACCATTGGCTCGTTCATTGGCGGCCCACAGGCATCGGGCTACACCGCCCAGTTCTCTATCGACACCTGGAGCCGTAGCCGCTCTATTGTGGGCATTAAATACCTGCTTATCGATCCCGACGACAATTCCATTTTCTACGAAACGGGCATCATGAAAGCCTACACCTATCATTACATAGGTCCGGGTCTGGAGTCGAAACGAGGTTACAATGCTTTTTTGTCGCAATACTTCTCCGGTAAAATTGGCGTGTGGGTGACCACGGAGAGCAACGGCCATGTGGAAACGTATAGCGAGGTGTCGCTCAAGCCGCTCCGCTCCGATGTGAAGGCCTACAAGGTGGCGGTGCAGTATTATGGCGCCGACGGGGTGGAATTCGACTCGTGGATGAACTCCGACCATTCGTTTGCGGCACACGCTCCAGTGGGCAACTATCATTTTGTGGAAGGCAACGACTCTTGCAGCATCAACGATAACGTGACCGGCAAATACACCATTTCGGTAGGCAATTACGTGGGCAGGAATAGATACATGGCGCTGAATGGCCGTGAAATCTACAACCCCATTTATCCAGAGGGCGAGATTCACCCCACGTCGAGCTATGGCATGGCGCCCAATGGCGTGGCATATCCGTTTGTGGCGGCACCGGGCTATCTGGTGATCAGCGCCTACAATGGCTACAACTATTTGGCTGCGGTGTCGAGCAACACCGCCTACGCTCGCCCTAACCCCACCACGGGCAGAACCGACTACTGGGGCTCTATGTCGGGCACCTCGATGTCAACGCCCACGGTGGCGGGCATTGTGGCGCTGTGGCTTCAGGCCAACCCCTCGCTGAAAGTGAGTGATGTGAAGGAAATCATCCAAAAAAGCGCGTATGTAGATGATGCCGTGCACAAAGCCCCCTTGCAGTTTGGTGCCGGTAAGATCAACGCCTTGGGCGGATTCCCTGATTTTCAATATCGCTTGACTGATGTGAGGAGCGATTCTCGGTTGGAAGAAAACCACTATTTCAGCATCTGCGACAGCACGCTCACCTGCGCACGTGTGTCGGCCGACGGACGCACGATTTACGCCAAAGACGACACTCCTTATGCGCGGCAAGACACCATAGCTGCCGGGCAGACCGACTATATCAAGGCTATCGGATTGATGCCCGACTCTGTGGCCTACGACCAGAGCAACTGGGTGCTGCTTCGTTTGCTTGAGCCGTTAGACTCTACTCAAAAGGCCGCTTTTGTGGGAAAAAGGCTGAAAAATGTGGGCGGCACGCTCAAGAATAAGCGAAATATGGAATTTGAAGTTGATAAAATGCCCCAAGCGGTGCAGGCAGTTGTCACTGAGCCAGTGCGTATCAACACCTTTATACCAGCCAATTTCCATGGCTCGCAGCAGGTGGATTCCATCGATTACTTTTTTGTACGCCCCAAACCCATGGAGGTGGACACCATTCGCAGTGCCTACTGGAATGCCACGAAAGGAGTGCTGGAGATGCCGGCAGAGGCAAGCCCGGTGTTTGAGGGCGGCGCTTCGGTTGACTTCTCTTATGCAGAACGGCCTTCCGACGTTCTGTCGGTGAACTCTTACTATGACATCGTGGCCATGACCAAATGGAATGAAGCCGGTGAGCCTGTGGTGTGTCCGCTTGAAATTCTGAAGGAAAAGGTGAGTGAACACACGTTCTCCGAAATTCTCGACACGCCTTCTTTCAAATCGGGCTACAGCTACGTGGTGAACGACTCTTCGCTCCGTGTGATGTATGTGGCAGCCGACGGCCGCACCATTTATTTAAAAGATGCCGGTGGCTATGCCCACCCCGATAGCCCCACTCCAGAGCAGACCATTTATCAAACCGACACCTGCGACCAGAGCAACTGGGTGGCGCTTCATTTGCCATCGCCACTTGCCGATGCCCAAAAAACGTCGTGCAGCGGAAAGCGTTTGAAGAACTTCCGCGGCAAACTGGAGAATAAGACCAACCCTTCGTTCTCCCTGTTTGAGCAACCGCTGTTTGCCGAAGGCGACACGGCAGTGGTGATGAACTCGTTTATCCCAGCCAACCTCTATGGCTCACAGCAGGTGGATTCCATCGATTACTTTTTCGTGCGCCCGAAGCCCATGGAGATCGACACAATCCGCAATGTGATGTGGAATGGCGTGGACAAGAAGTTTGAAATGCCGATCTATCCTGAAAAATATGGTATGTTGCCATTTGTGGGCGCTGCCAAAGCCGACTTGTCGCTTTACGAAACCGACAGTGTGAAGCTGACCGACAATTATGTGTACGATATTTTGGCGCTCACCACCTTGGCGGCCGACAGTTCACGCTGCATTTTTCCTTTTCAGGCTTGGAATGAGCGCGAGTGTCAGTTCGCCTTGCGTGATTTGCTCACCAACAGCCACTTTAAGGAGGGCATGGATTGCCAGTTGCAAGATAGCTCGCTGGTGGTGATGAGGGTGTCGGCAGATGCCAAGGAACTGTATGTGAAAGACTGTGGACTCTCAGTCCAGACCGATGCTCCCACGGAGCAGCAGGTGGATGTGCTGGGTGGCCATTATGACCAGAGCAACTGGATGGTGCTCAAGATGCCTTCTCCGCTCGACAGCGCCCAGGTGTCCACTTATGCTGGGCGGCGAATTTCGGGCGTACGGGGCGTGCTCCGCAGTAAGGTGAACCCCACGCTCGACTGCTACGAGGCACCAGTGGCAGGTGTGCCCGACACCACGCAGCGTATCAATAATTATATTCCTGCCAACTATCACGGCTCACAGGAGGTGGACTCGGTGGACTATTTCTTCGCGCGCCCGAAGCCTATGGAAATCGACACGGTGCGCTGTGCCATGTGGAGCCAGTCAAAAGGCCGCTTCATGATGCCGTATTTCTCTGATGAATATGGCTATAAGGCGTTTGACGGTGCTTTCAAGCCCGACTACTCAAGGCTCGGCTCGGCTCGTCCTGTTTTGCACGATGGAGATGTGTGCGACATGGTGGTGCTGAACGATGGAAGTGCACAAGTGGGCTATCCACTTGAAATTTTGAGCGTGAAGCCCACGGAATTCACGTTGGCTAAATTATTGAGGTGCAACGCTATTCCTTTGGGCTATGGCTATCCGATTGCCGACAGCACGCTCACGGTGATGGGTTTCTCCGACGACTTATCCACCATTTACGCAAAAGACGACAACCTGTATGCCACTCCCGAAATGTCCGACTCCACACAGGTGGATGTGCTTGGCGGTGATTACGACCAGAGCAACTGGGTGGCAATCTATTTGCCTGAGCCGCTTGATTCCGATGTGGCACAAAAGCTGTCGGGGCGCTACATCACTCACTTGCGCGCTATGCTCCTCTCAAAAGATAACCCAGAAATGGACGCATTTGAAATGCCGGAGTTTGGTGATGTGAATAAGTATGCGAAGATGAATACATTGCTGCCGGCCAACTACAATGGGTCGCAAACGTTGGGCGATGTGAATTACTTTTTGATGCGCCCGAAGCCCATGGAGATTGATACGGTGCGCTGCGCTATGTGGAATGAGGCGGAAGGCGTTTTTGAAATGCCTTTTGCGGCTGCTGACTTTGGATATCCTCAGTTTGAGGGAGCTATGAATCCGGTGTTTGTGTGTATGGACGGCGACAAGGACCAGTTTAAGAATGGCTATGTGTATGATTTGATTGTGCAGACCCGTATCAACGACAATGCCTCCTTCGCTTACATTAATAAGGTGCTGAATGAGCAGAAGCCCACTTACGCAGTGTCGGCTTTGTTTGCTAACGACAGGGTGCAGGAAAGCAGCGAGTTTACTTTGAAGGCCGCTCACCTCACGGTGATGCACATCAGTGCCGACTCGCTCACCATCTATGCGAAAGATGCGGCAGCGAGCGTTGACGCATCAGAGCCAGCGGAGGGGCAGATCGACTACCTTTCTGGCAAATACGCGCAGCATAACTGGGTGGCTATCACGCTGCCTTCACCGCTCGACAGCGCACAGATGGCAAATTATCCTGGTCACCGCCTTGGTCAGTTTGATGTGGTGCTGAAAAGCAAGGTGAGCCACGAGGTGGGGGCACTGGCAGTTCCTGATATAGGTGAAGCCGACACCACTGCTTTCTTCAATAGCTACCTTCCTGCCAACTTCTATGGCTCGCAGACGGTGGACACCGTGAGCTACTACTTCTCAAAGCCTGCGGCTATGGAAATCGACACGGTGCGCTGCGCCATGTGGAACGCCTATCACCACAAGTTTGCGATGCCTTACGATGCTTCGCAGCAGTGGGGCATGCCTCAATTTGAGGGTGAGTTTAGCGCAGACTTGTCGGCATTGGAAGCCGACTCAGTGCCCTTACGGGATAATTTCGTGTATGATTTGCTGACGCTTAACCACACGGCCGCCGATGGCTCCTGCAAGGTGTATGTGCTGAAGGTGCTTCAAGAAGTGGGAGGTTCGAAACCGCTTTTGGGCGACGTGAATGGCGACGGAGTGGTGGATGTGACAGATGTGAGTTTGCTCATCAGCTATGTGATCGACAATTCCATACCCAATTTCCGTGCCGACCGCGCCGACATCAATGGCGATGGCGAAGTGGATGTGACCGACGCATCGCTGCTGATCAGCATGGCATTAGAAGGAATATAACTCCGGCCACAGCAGCGAAAGTGTAAGGAGGCTGTTTCATGGTAGGGACGCGGCATGCCGCGTCCGCCCATCAAAAGTGTTTAATGTTCAGATTATTAATTCATTAAACACCGTAATTGCTGTCTGTGAAATGAAGCATGATGCTACACTTCGCCTGGTTTGAGGAAGTAGCGCCCTTTGCTGCGGGTGGCTTGGCCATACTGAATGGCACGGGTAGGGCAGCGGTGCAGGCAGCTCAGGCACATGGTGCATCTTCCATTCCACTGTGGCATGCCGTCGGTGGTGAGGGAGATGTTGTGCAGAGGGCAGTTGCCCACGCAGGCACCGCAGTGCGAGCAGGTGCTGGCGTCGGCTGTGAATTTACGGTCGGTGATGGCGTTTTTTAAGAACCATGGCCGAATCACACGGCTCTTGGCCCATGCCCACTTGCCCTTAATCACATCAGTGATAGCTATGCCGGAGGCAATGTCGTGGGCCACCTTTGCCACCCTCTTTGGCGCAGCGTGCAGTTTCTGCTCACGCACTGTGTCGGAATCCACGTCGAAGCCTTTCATGTTGATGTAGTTGTTGGGCATCTGCACGGAGTGGGCGCTGTCAAGCGTGATGCCACGCTCGGCCAAGGCTTTTCGCATAATGTCCACCGACAGGCCCACATCGTCGCCACAGGTGGCCACCATGAAGCAGAAGCTGGGTGTGCCATCAAGCCTCATTCTTGCTATCAGCTCGGTGATTACCGGAGCCGGCCCCCACGAGTAGATGGGAAACACAAAGCCGAGCCGCTCTCCTTCGTGGAGCGATATGTTCAATAAATCGGGCTGGCGTGTGATGGCTTCGGCGGCTGGCATCAATCGCTCGCCAAGGGCCTCGGCAAGTTGCTCAGCCACCCATTTGCTGCCTCCTGTGCCTGAAAACCAAATAATCATAGTGCGTGTGAAAAATATCTATTAGAATCGTAGTCTATACAAGAAGTTGTGCGCGCGAGCGGTGTCAGCGAGGCTGCTTGATGGTGACTTGTGTGGCACCAAACCCATATTCCTGAAATGAGGCGTCTTGCACGGCGCAGTGTGGCCATTTGCGCTTCAGTTCATCAAGCAAGGCACGGCGCAGCACACCCTCGCCTTTGCCGTGGATAAACACAATCTTCTGCCCGATATTCTTTTTGTGGGCTTCCATCACCTCGCGGAACTTGTCGAGCTGCACGTTCAGCATATCGCTGTTGGACAGGCCGCTCAGGTTGTCGAGCAGTTCGGCAATGTGCAGGTCTTGCACCACAATGTCGTCGGCCTTCTTTTTATGATGGCGTGGCTCTACGCGCTGTGCGTGTGGGCGGTCGGCATTGCGCTTCTCCTTCATGGCGCGTTCCAGAGCGCTGCTGTCGATGCGCAGCTGCTTGGCAGGCAGGTCGTTGCGGGTAATGTCGATGGAAATCACCGACTCGTCGAAATATTCACTTTGGTGAAAACTGTGAAGTTTGTAAAACCGAGTCAAGTCGAGTTTCTGCTCCACCAGGGCGGGGTTTTTGAGTTTGAATCCCTTGTCGAGTTTGTAGGCAATGTATTGAATGGCAATGTGCTCAATGTCGTTCAGGTCGGCATGGCCAAACTCGTCAAGATCTACCTGCATGTTAGGCTCCACCAGACCAGTGTAGCGTGTGTGCCATGTGCTGTCGTCGTCGCGGCGTGTCATGTAGGCCACATTCAGATAGTAATTGCTGTCGTTCACCAGTATGGCGTAGAATGTGGAGGTGTTGAGATGCTGGATTTCCTTAGGCTCATAGGCCAGCACAATGTTCAGCGTGTCACCACCGTCGGTCTCCATCACGGGTGCTGGCTTCGTGGCGGCAGGCACTGCTGCTTTGGGCGCGGGCATGTCGGGCTCCACCAGTTTGCTTGAAAACTGAAGCGGACGCTCGTAGGCGCTGGCCTTGGTCCCGGCCTGCCCCACCACCACCACTTCGCGTGCAGGGGCTGGTCGCTCAAACCCGTCCTCGTCTTCCACGTACACCATTGCGTTGTCAATCCTCACTACGCGTCCGCCTCCCACATCATTGAGAAAGCGAACAATGTCACCTACTTTCACCGTCATACTTTTTATATACTTAATTTATATATGTAATTCATTAATTATATTCAGCCACAAAATTACAAAATAAACTCCATACACCGAAACCGTCAGCCCTAGCATGTTGCCCCCCTCGCCTGCTTAAATTCAACACTGTGTTTGCTTATTTGGAAGCAAGGTACTGCGTTAGGGGCTGTGGGGTGGGGTGGCGGAAATGAGTGGGGATTTGTATTGTAGGCGGTTTTGATGTATCTTTGCAAAAAGAACAAAGAAATTAATCATAACATCAAAAAATATAACAGAAATTAGATAATGGGAAAAGTGATTCTTACTGGCGACCGCCCCACTGGCAAGCTCCATATCGGGCACTATGTGGGCTCGCTGCGACGCCGTGTGCAACTCCAGAATGAGGGCGACTACGATCGTATGTTTGTGTTTATGGCCGATGTGCAGGCGCTCACCGACAATGCCGACAATCCTGAGAAAATTCGCCAAAACATTATAGAGGTGGCGCTCGACTATCTCGCCGCCGGGCTCGACCCTGAAAAGTGCACGCTTTTTGTGCAAAGCCAAATCATTGAGCTGAGCGAGCTCACCACCTATCTGATGAACCTTGTGAGTGTGTCGCGCCTGCAGCGCAACCCCACCGTGAAGTCGGAAATCAAGATGCGCGGCTTTAGCCAGCAAGACGATGAGGCTGCTGAAAATGCCGCCGGACAGCGCAAGGGACTGCCTGTGGGTTTCTTCTGCTATCCGATCAGCCAGGCGGCCGACATCACCCTCTTCAAGGCCAATATCGTGCCTGCCGGCGAGGACCAGCGCCCTATGATTGAGCAGACACGCGAGCTGGTGCACAGCTTCAACAACACCTACGGCCCCGTGCTTGTGGAGCCGGAGATTCTGCTGCCCGACAACCAGGCGTGCCTGCGCCTGCCTGGCACCGATGGAAGCGCGAAGATGAGCAAGAGCTTAGGCAACTGCATCTATTTGAGCGACACGGCCGACGAGGTGTGGCAGAAGGTGCGTGGCATGTACACCGACCCCACACACCTGCGGGTTGACGACCCCGGACACCTTGAGGGCAACTGCGTGTTCACCTACCTCGACGCATTCTGCACCGACGACGACTTTGCCCAGTTCTGGCCAGAGTATGCCTGCCTCGACGAGTTGAAGGCGCATTACACCAAAGGCGGACTTGGCGACATGAAGTGCAAAAAATTCCTCAACCAAGTGCTCAACAAGACCCTTGAGCCTATGCGCGTGCGCCGCCACGAGTTTGAGCAAGACATTCCCGAAATCTACAACATACTGAAAAAGGGAACAGAGCAGGCGCGCGAGGTGGCAGCCGTCACAATGAAGGAGGTGCGCCACGCCATGCGCATCGACTATTTCGACGACGCCGAGCTCATCGCCTCACAGGCAGCCCGCTTCAAATCCGAGTAGCCCCCCACGAAGAAAAAAACATTACCCCTTACGCATAAATCCCGGCAGCCCTCCGCCCACACACGGAGAGGGCTGCCGGGATTCCTTGTTAGAAAAAAAACTCCCCCCCCTCACTCTTTTGAGTGAAGAAGTCAACCTTCCATTGGATAAGTTCTCAATGCACTTTTACTCTCTCACATTCACAGCAAGCTACCCCCAAAAAAACTCTCCATCACAGGTTTCTTCACTCTCCATTTCAGGCATAGTTGTTGTGTACCACACATATCATTAGTGTCCCGTTAAAATTGGGACGTGTTAAATAATTAATCGAATAGCCCCGGAATGAGGGGACCATCGAGTTCTTTGACATCATTGAAATTAGTCTTATTGAACAAGTCTACAAGATATGTTTTGTCAGTAAGTGAGATACTAAGAATCTGCAAGACTTCATAAGTAGAGCGTTCAAATGACTTGCCTGCTGAAAGAAAACGTATTGACTTTGATTCATTGTAGCCTATATAATTAGGCTGCAAAGATAAGAACTCAAAACCGTTGACTCTCATAAACGTTCGTGTAAGACTGTTTTTCAATTATTTCAAAGACCGATTAATCCACTTTAACGGAACAGTAGTGACATGGTAATATTGCTTATCACAGACCGACTAAAGCCAATGGTTGAAAAATTATTGGAATAAGCGATGATAAATGATAATGGAGGCTACCATATGCGTTTACTCATTGTAAGTTATAAGCTCTTCTATTCGAAGGTTTTTTATACTGAACAAATGTTAAAACTGTATAATGATATATGTATTTACTATGGAAAATAGATATGAAATTGAGATAAATGTTTAAATTTGCAGAAAAACTACAGATTATTTAGTTTAATGATACTTAAAATTGAATTTGAAAATTTCTTCTCCATTAGAGATCAAGTGAGAATTGATTTCCGAGCAGCCAACATCAACACGGCACTTGCTCGGGAGTTGAGGCACAATGTTGTAGACTGGAATGGTGTACCAGTCTTGAAGTCTGTTGGTTTGTTTGGCCCGAATGCATCTGGTAAATCCAGCATTATGAAGGCTATCGATTTTTGCTGTAGATTGATACTGAACTCTCACCTTAATAATGAAGGCTCTGTCTTCAATTTTGAGCCGTTTAAATTTGATGGATGGCAAGAGAAGCCAAGTAAATTTTTGATTGATTTCGTGTGCGGAGGCATTGAGTATGAATATTCTTTTGAGTTAACCAAAACAAGAATACTTTCAGAAAGTCTCTATCACTATCCCGTAGGTAGAAGAGCAAAAGTGTTTGTCCGTGATGCAAATGGTAAATATCGTTTCGGTACTGGTGTTATTAACAAGCCTACGGATGTAGTGCTGAACACCAGTGACAAGAACCTCTTTTTGAGTCGAGCAAGCTCAATGAATCGACCCATAGCGCAGCACCTTTACCGCTACTTTATGAATCAATTTATATTGGGTCTTGTCAATGTTAATGAGTTAATGGCTCTTGACAGTTTTAATACCTATAAGAATGTGATTCTCAAAGCTCTTGAAATATGTGATACAGACATAACTGAAATAGAGGCACGAAAGGAGCAAGTCCCTGCGCCAGTTGTGATACCCGGACAAGGAGAACTATCGTTTAAGTTGGTTGATGTTTTAAAGTTTAAGACATTCCATCGTAACCAAAAAGATATCATGTTTGATTTGGATATGGAGGAGTCCAGCGGCACAAGAAAACTCTTCCAAATATTGATTCGCCTGTTGGATGTGGTCAAAAACAAAAAGGGAATTATGATGGATGAGTTTGATATGGGGCTGCATACTCGATTGGCGGATTTTATCCTTGATCTTATTCATGCGTCAGAGGAAAGCCAACTATTATTCACTTCCCATAATACCAATCTGATAGATGTCAAAAGATTGAGGAGAGACCAAATTGTTTTTGTCAACAAGTCGGAAGATGGGGCTACGGAGGTTTATTCTCTGTATGATTTTAAGGACTTTCGTGAAAATATGGATGCAGAAAAAGGGTATATACAAGGCCGATTTGACGCAGTCCCGTATGTGGATTCTTCAGTAGCCAGCATCAAACAACTATTGGAGGAATAGAGATGGCACGAAGAAGAGAAAAAGCACCCATCAAACGGATGCGCAAAATAGCCTTGGTAATATGTGAGGGTATAACAGAAGTTGAGTATCTTAATCTCATTAAGAAATGGTATAAGTCTCCTGTGCGTATAGTTTCGCATATTGAAGGAACAAGAATCACTCAGAACCTTGTCGATAAGCATACAAGAGAGCTCAAGATATCAGCATTTGATAAAGTAGATACATTTCTTATGTACGACATGGATGTGCCTGCTATTAATAACAAACTAATGTCATGCAAAGCTAAATTGTTGTTGAGTAATCCATGCTTCGAGATTTGGTTGCTTCTGCACGCAATAGAGCAGAGAACTGCATTAAGCTCTGACTCTGCTCTTAAGAAGCTAAAGAAAAGTGCTCCAGTATGGCACAATTATAACAAGGCTCTATATACAGACACACAGAAGGCTTTTCTAAAGAAACATCTTGGCGAGGCTGTTAGTAGGGCAAAAGCTCTAAGGGAATTTCAAAATCCTTCTTCTCAAATCTACAAATTGCTGGAAATGCTGGAAGAGAAACCGTAAGTATTTGGAAAAGTGAGGCGCGCCCAGAAGGTGGAGGGGTTATTGGATTAGCCAGTCTGTGAAGTTGGCCTCGCCTTTTACTGTGAAGTTGATGCCAACCTTTGTTACTGGCTTTCCGCTGTTCTTGTAGGCTTCGGCGTAGCCTTTGGCATTAATTTGCTGCAATGCAGACTCTGCCGATGCGTCAAACTTCGTTTCAATGATATATATGCGGTGATCGGTCTCAAGCACTGCGTCGATTCGCCCGGTATGGGTGCGTACCTCCACCTGCATGCGGTAGTTGGTGAGCAGCGAAAATATCACGTAGAGTAGCTGCTGATAGTGGCCCTCATATTGTGTGTTGTGGCAATAAGGAATGGTGGAGAGAAAGTCTTTCATCAGTTGTAAAGCCCCGTCCATATTGTCGCGGTTGATGAGCGAAGCCATCTTGGCGACTGCCGTACCGCCCCGGCCACCTTTCGAGGCGAGATATTTAGGAAGAAGTGACTGAAAGAGCCCCACACGTATCTCCTTGTTTGGTATGCCAAGGTGATAAACTTCACCAAAGGTATCAAAACTCTTTATCGTCAGGTAGCCGCTTTGATAGAGCAATGGGGTGAGTGCCTCCATGTTCTCTGTGGGAGCGTCAAATTCAGAACGTATGGCATCCATACCCTCGCCAATGTCAGAAGGAATGACGTTGAATTTACGCATCATCTCTATAAGGTAAGTAGGTGTTCCGGAAAAAAACCAGTAGGTGTCGAAATATTTGTCGGCAAAGCAGTTGAGGAGGCTGAAAGGGTTGTAGATGTCGTGCGATGGCCAGGTGAAGTGGTAGCCGTCGTAGTGGCTGCGCAATTTTTCTATCGTTTGTTCGCGTGTGAGTTGCTGGCTGGCAGCAAGTTCGTCGATGTCTTCCGACATCTGCGTGAGCAATTCTTCTTTAGTGATGCCACAAATGCCATCATACTCAGGAAGCATACTGATGTTTTTAATGTTGTTAAGCTCGCTGAATATGCTGAGTTGCGAAAACTTGGTTATGCCTGTGATGAAAACAAAGCGCAGATATGGGTCGCACCCTTTGAGCGGACTATAGAAATTGCGCATTACATTGCGCAGCACTGGAAGCTGCGTGTGTTCATGCACCACATCGAGCATAGGCGCATCATACTCGTCGATGAGTATGACCACCTGTTGGCCAGTGCGCTCATAAACATTGATGATGAGGTTTTTCAATCTCACGTTAGGGTCGGTGCTGTTGGCTTTTATACTGAATTTTCGCTCATTTTCTTCTAACGAGAACAGCAGATAGCGTTGAAGTTGGTCTTTTTCCATGTGCTTGCCATCGGCCATGCTGAAGTGCAGCACTGGATACTCCTTCCACTCCTTTTCAAGCCTTTCCATGGCAAGCCCTTTGAACAGGCTTTGCTTACCTTCAAAATAGCTTTTCATCGTGGACAAGAGTAGCGACTTGCCAAACCGCCGTGGGCGACTCAGAAAGAAATACTTTCCACTGGTATGGCTCATGTGGTAGATGTATTCAGTCTTGTCGATATATGTGAAATTGCCGTTTATGACATTTTCAAATGTTTGTATGCCTATCGGGTAGAGTCGCGTTGCCATAATTGCGTGATGATTTAGAAAAAATATGGTTGCCTTTACTTTGCAAAGTTAGCATTTATAATTGGAAACGTGAAAAATATTATACAAGGGGGGAGATGGGTGGTTAGATGGTGCCTTTGCCGTGGCAGACGGGGCAGGTGGGACGGCGGTGGCTGTGGGCTGAGGTGGTGCGGCCACACTGGGGGCAATACACGGAGTTGTCTGTGCCGGTGTAGTTGGGCGCCCAGGTGATTTGGTCGGGGCCTTTTCCTGTGCCGCCACAGCTTGGACAGGTGCGTGTGGCGGTTCTGGTGGAGCTGCTGCTCGACGATCTGCCGTAGCTGCCGCTCGGTGGGACGACTGGATAGCTGCCGCCGCCGTAGGTGGAGTCGCTTGTGCGACTATGGC
>JBNMJK010000014.1:0-43376 GCA_050873765.1 Sodaliphilus sp. | reverse complement strand
GGGCGAGGTTGGCCTGGAGCGACCAGTTCTTGAAATTATAGGCAAACTGCACCGAAGGAATGACAGGCGCGTAGGCCTTGCCCTTGAATTTGCGGTCGGTGGAAGGATTGTTGGCATTGTAGGCAAATAGAGCGTACTCGTTTTTGATGGTGCGAGTTTGAATAGCCGATTGGAAATTGATAGAGAGGTGTGCGCCCTTTGGAAGGAATGCCACACCTGCAGGATTGCTGTAAACGCCGTCGATGCCGATGCTTGCCTCACGGCTCATCATTCGGTTAAACGCCACGTTTTGGTTGGTGTTGGTGAGCAGACCGCCAGCATGCGCTGAGAGGGTCAGCAGTGCGCCCAACCCAACTAAATTCATTTTCTTCATTTCGTAATATTTAGTGTTATTTTTTGGATTGCGGTTGCAAATGTACAACAAATAATTCGATTTCGTGTCCAAAAACGCCTATAAAATGGTAAAAACTACACAATTTGTTAACTTTTGTTATAATAGATATTAACAACTGCAAATAGTAACACTTTTTAAGGGTTGCGCGTGGTGCGGTTCGCCGGCAGTCTCCTGCGTAGAAAAGGAAAATGTGGTTTTCGGTAACACTTGCCGTGAATGATGCGTTTAAAAAAATAGAGTATTTGTTCGGGAGTATTGAAAAAAGTATTAACTTTGCACCCCAAACCAAAATGATAAGTATCTAACCAAAAGTAATTTGTATTTTATTTAAACAATAGCAATGAGCGATTTTTTCAGCACTATCAGCCAGGCAATTATCAATACGAGCGACTTCGTGTGTGGCGTGCCTGAGTTTCTTCTGCTTATAGGCGGAGGACTATTTTTGTTTGTCTATTCAGGAGCGGTGTCGATCCGCCGTTTCCCATGGGCAATGCGAGAGCTGCGAAAGAAGCAGGCCACTGATGGTGGCAAGCAGGAAGGCCAGATTAGTTCGCTTCAGGCGTTGATGAGCGCCATAGCCGCCACGGTGGGTATGGGCAATATTGCCGGTGTGGCCATCGCTGTGGCCATTGGCGGCCCAGGTGTGGTGTTCTGGATGTGGGTGAGCGCCTTAGTGGGTATGACCACCAAATTTTTTGAGGGTGCGCTCGCCATTATGTATCGAGGCAAAGACTCCGCCGGCGAAACGCAGGGCGGCACCATGTATATGATTACTGAGGGTTTGGGTAAGAAGTGGCGGCCCCTTGCCATAGCGTTCACCGTGTTTGGCATGGTGGGCACCCTCTGCTTCATGCAGGCCAACCAGCTCACCGAGTCGATTATCACCGTGTCGGGTATGGAATCCACATTCACCACCAAGTTTGTGATAGGCGTGGTGATGGCCGTGGTGGTGGGTTTTGTGATTTTGGGCGGCATCAAGCGCATCGCCAAGACCGCCTCACGCATCGTGCCGGTGATGGTGATGCTCTACTTCCTGATGGTGCTGGCCGTGGTGGTGCTCAACTACCGTTTGGTGCCCGACGTGTTTAAGGCCATATTTGAGGGCGCATTTAATTTCAAGGCAGGCTTTGGCGCGTTTGTGTTTGTGGCGCTCACGGGTGCAAAGCGCGCGGCTTTCGTGAATGAGGCAGGTGTGGGTACGGCCTCTATGATGCACGGAGCGTCGAAAAACAACCAACCCGTGCGCGAGGGCCTCATAGCCATGCTTGGCCCGCTGATTGATTCAGGCATCGTGTGCACGCTAACCTCCATACCTATTATTATGGCGAGCCAGTCGGGCTTCGCCCTTGCCGACGATGCTGGCTTGCGGAATGCGCTCGGAGCCTTCGACATGCTCCTGCCGCATGTGGGGCAGTATCTGCTGATGGCCGTGGTGTTTTTCTTCGCTTTCAGCACCATGTTCAGCTATAGCTACTATGGCATGAAGTGCACAAACTTTCTGTTTGGCGCCCAAAATGTGAAATACTATAGCTACTACTATCTGGTGATGATTGTGGTGGCTGCCGTAATTAAGCTCACACTCTTGGTGGGCATTATGGACTTGGCTTTCGCTGGTATGGCAGTGTGCACCATGTCAACGCTGATTGCGCTCGCGCCCAAGGTGAAAGAGCAGATGAAGATTTACTTCGCCAACCCGAAAGAATAACTTCGCCCTGCTGGGCTTCTATAACGGGCTATCTTTAAAAAATAAGTGACATAGGCTGATGCGGCATGCCGCATCAGCCTATGTTGTTGGTAATCAACGTGCCTTTAATGATGTCTTGTGATAAGCCAACGGCTTCACCACAGCCGTTTCACGCTTGCACCACGTTTTGCGGCTTGCCTTCAAGGAAAGCCTTCACGTTGCCGACAAGCGTCTGCATCAGGCGCACGCGTGCCTCGTTGCTTGCCCAGCCAATGTGTGGCGTGAAATGGCAGGAGGGTTGCGCCAAAAGCGGGTTGGAGGCCAATGGCGGCTCCTGCGAGAGCACATCTACACCCGCTCCTAAAAGATGGCCGCTTGCTAAAGCGTTGGCCAGTGCCTGCTCATCGACGAGCGGCCCTCGTGCCGTGTTGATAAGAATGGCGCCGTGCTTCATTTGCGCCAGCCGCTTCGCGTTCACCAGGCCTTTGGTGCTGGCGTTGAGCGGGCAGTGGAGCGTCACCACGTCGCTGCTGCCGAACAGCGTGTCCATATCGGCCTTCACCACCCCTTCAGGCAATGCCTCTTGAGGCTTCGACGTGTAGGCCAGCACCTTCATGCCGAAAGCTATTGCTATCTGCGCCACCGCCTTGCCGATGTGGCCAAGCCCCACAATGCCCATCACTTTGCCGTCGAGCTCAATCACGGGCGTGTTGAGATAGGTGAAATCCTTGCATTTGCTCCACACGCCATCATGCGCCTCACGGGTGTAGTGCTGCACACTGTTGGTGATGTCGAGCAGGTGGGCGAACACGATTTGCGCCACCGAGTGCGTGCTGTAGGCCGGCACATTGGTCACCACCACACCATGCTCACGTGCCGCGTCAAGGTCGATGATGTTGTAGCCAGTGGCAATCACGCCGATATATTTAAGGTGGGGCAGTGCCTCGATGGTGGATCGGTCCATCACCACCTTGTTGGTGAGCACGATTTGAGCGCCAGAGGCCCGCTCCACCACCTGTGAGGGCGCGGTGCGGTCGTACACCGTGCACTGGCCCAATGCTTCGAGTGGCGCCCAGCTCAAATCGCCTGGATTACCGGCGAAGCCATCGAGCACCACGATTTTCGTTGTTTCGTTCATAGCGTTTTATTGTTCAAGTAGATTGACGATAGAAGAGTGGTAACAAAGATAATGCTTTTCAGCCACTTTTGCAACCCATGGCGCGGCACGGTGCATCAGGGTGCCGAACCGTGGGCGGCTCATGCGTAAGGAGTGTGGAAATGAGTGAGAAAGGCTCACAATGGGCGCGAAATGGCGTGAAAATTGCTTTTAGCCTTTGATTTTGTTTTCAACTTCAAGTTTTTGTTGTATATTTGCAGTCTGTAAACTCTCTTTTTTCGGAAGAGAGCGTTTTTTGGTGTAAATAAAACAACAAAATAAATAATAACAAATTTTACACATGCAAACTAAAGGTTTTATTAAGCTTATAACCGGTTTCCTGGTATTGATTTGCTTGTTCTACATGTCGTTCACCTTCGTGGCAAACCACTACGAAGACGAAGCCGTGGCAGCGGCCGTGAAGGTGGCTGGCAAGATCGACCACAGCGACAAGAAGTACAACGATGCCTACAACGGTTATATCGATTCTCTCTCAAAGGAGAAGGTTTGGCTGGGCTACTACACTTTGCAAGACGTTCGCGAAAAGCAACTCGGTCTCGGCCTCGACTTGAAAGGTGGTATGACTGCCACGCTCGAGCTCTCAGTTCCCGACATCCTTGTCGAATTGTCAGACAAGAACGAAACTGAAAAGTTTAAAAAGGCTATTGAGGCTTCAAAAGGCAGCAGCGACCCTGTGCACGAGTTCTGCAAGGTTTTCAAAGAAAATGGCGGTAGCAACTGGCAATCGATTTTCGGTGAAAAGGTGGCTAAAATCAAAGAGAACCCCAACATGTCGGACAACGAGGTGGAAACCGTTCTCAAGGAGGAGGTGAAAGCCCAGGTGAAGAACACGCTCAACGTGCTCACCACCCGTATCGAAAAAATGGGTATCACTCAGCCTAACTTCCAGGAGCTGTCGGGCGGCAACCGCATTCTTGTGGAACTTCCTGGTGTGAAGGACCGCGAGCGTGTGAAGAAGATGCTCCAGCAGACTGCAAACCTCGAATTCTATCAAACCTACAAATATAGCGAAATAGCTAACGACTTCCAGCGCTTCATGGCTGCCGCTTCCGGCAAGAAGACCGATGAGGCTAAAGCTGAGGCCGACTCTACCGTGGCTAAGCCCGATTCTGCCAAGAAAGAGGCTGCTCCTAAGGTGGCTAAGGCAAACAAGGCCGATGCCGACTTCGACATCACCAAGGCTCTGCAGATTGTGGGCAATGGCTGTGTGGTAGGCTACGCTAAGGAAAAAGACAAGGCCGCTATCGACGAAGCCATCAAGAACTATGGCCCTATCCGTAACGACCTCAAGCTCTGCTGGGACGTGAAAGCCCAGGACAACGGTTATGTGGCTCTCATCGCCTTGAAGACCGTGAACGGCCGTCCTTCAATGACTGGTGATGTGGTGGTTGACGCTGAAACTCGCTTCGAGCAGCTCAAGGGCCAGGTGGTGACCATGAAGATGAATGATGAAGGCTCACGTCAGTGGTCGCGCCTCACTGGTGCCAACATTGGCCGCCAGGTGGCTGTGGTGCTCGACGATGTGGTTTACTCATATCCTAACGTGAACCAGCAAATCGACGGTGGCGACACCGAAATCACTGGTAACTTCTCAGTGGAGGAGGCTACCGACTTGGCAAATGTGCTGAAATCTGGTAAGATGGTGGCTAAGCCAAACATCATTAGTGAGCGTGTGATTGGTCCTTCACTTGGTGAGGCTTCAATCAAGAGCGGTGTGATTTCATTCGTGATTGCACTGGTGCTGCTGATGATTATGATGATGATGGTTTACGGCGTGAAGGCTGGTAACATTGCCAACCTCGGTTTGCTGCTCAACCTGTTCTTCATCATGGGCGTGCTTGCGTCGTTCCAGACCGTGCTCACGCTCCCAGGCATTGCCGGTATCGTGCTCACCCTCGGTATGGCTGTGGATGCCAACGTGCTTATCTTTGAGCGCTGCAAGGAGGAACTTCGCAACGGCAAGAACCTGAAGGCTGCTGTGGCTGATGGCTACAAGAACGCATTCTCCGCTATCTTCGATGGTAACCTCACTTCTATCATCACCGGCGCAATTCTGGCAGCTGAGTGTACGGGTCCTGTGCACGGCTTCGCTATCACTTTGATTGTGGGTATTTGCTGCTCGTTCTTCACCGCCGTGTTTGTGACACGCCTCGTGCTCGAAAACTTCTTAAACAAGAACCGCTTCGGCTTCGGCACTATGACGTTCACCACAAGCTACATGAAGAATGTGATGCAGAACTCTAAGTTCGACTTCGTGGGCAAGCGTGGCAAAACCGCTGTGGTGGTGCTCGTGGCAGCTGTATGCATCATTGCCATGTTCTTCATTCGCCCATTGAACCTCGGTATCGACTTCTCCGGTGGTCGCAACTATATCGTTAAGTTTGAAAAATCGGTTGATGCCAACCAGCTCGACCAGGCTGTGAAGGCTGAATTTGGCGCTGATGTCACTTCGTCGGTGATTACTATCGATAACGACCAGACCGTGCGTATCTCTACCAACTACAAGGTGAAGGAGAACACCGCAGAAGTGGATAAGGAAATTCAAGGTAAGCTCTACAAGGCACTCAAGCCAAGTTTGGGCAACCTCACTATCGACCAGTTTAGCAACGACAAGAGCTCTGGCAACGATGCCAATAAGCTCGGTATCGTGTCGGTTGACGCCGTCGGTCCTTCTATCGCCGACGATATGACCCGTGAGGCTATCTGGGCAGTGTTCTGGTCGCTTGTGGCAATGGCACTCTACATCTTGCTCCGTTTCCGCAACTGGGCATTCTCACTGGGTGCTGTGGCCGCTGTGGCTCTCACCTCGTTTGTGGTGATTGGCTTCTTCACGCTCCACGGCTTGCTCCCATTCTCAATGGAAGTGGATCAAACATTCATTGCGGCTATCCTTACCGTGATCGGTTATCAGATCAACGATACTGTGGTGGTGTTCGACCGTGTGCGTGAATATCGCAAGCTCTTCCCGAAACAAGACTTGAAGGTGACGTTCAACAATGCGTTGAACAGCACTTTGAGCCGTACGATGATGACCTCACTCAGTACGCTGCTCGTGCTTGTTGTGATCTTCTTCTTCGGTGGTGAGTCGATTCGCGCATTCAACTTCGCAATGATTCTCGGTGTAGTGTTCGGCACATGTGCATCACTCTTCGTGGCTGCTCCTACCGCTTACTCACTGATCAAGCGCAGTGAAAAGGCTTAACCACTCTCCCGGCGGAAGCCAATACAGGAAGTAAATAATAAAACGACTTCAATATAAATCTGAAATTCGGTTGCCCCAGAATCATCTGGAGCGACCGAATTTCTTTTTGCTATATACCTCCCCGCATCACATACAATATTAACGAATGAGCCTGTGTCAAAATATACAATCCCGCGACTTGTCATCATAAAACCGTAGGGACGCGATACTTTGCGTCCGCCTATAATGCAGAAAAACAAGTTGATGATGGTCGGACGCGAAGTATCGAGAGCACTGATAAAGTCCCCATTTTACAGAGGCGAGACTGAAAATCCTTACAATTTATAACCGTTTTCCCATGGCAGCGTGTTCAATAGATATGGCATCGGAGATGCCTTGTTGTGGTTAACACCATGCAAGTGAGCCGAAGGCGAACGCAGCTTGGTGTAGATGACGTCAGCGGACAAGAGCCTCGGAGAGGGTCGGTTGTGGTATAAGCACCTTAATTGCCGCCTCTAATATCGTGCTATCATAACCGACCCTCTCCGAGGCTCTTGTTCCCCTTTACCTACGGAATTCACCAAGCTGCGCTACGCTTGCATGGTGCTAACCACAAAAGAGCATCTCCGAAGCTCGTAGCCTGATCAGTAGCAATCACCTCCCACTAATTGGACATCCCGTCTTTAAAACTGTCAATTTTGAAAGTTGGTTTCACTTTTTCAGTGCTCTCGAAGTATCGCGTTCCTACTGATTAAACCATCAAGATGATGCATCGTTTTTGACACACATTCCTACTAATTCTCCGGGCTTTTATAGGGCGAGTGTTATATATGCCGGCCAGTTCTGCGGCTGAAATGGGTGTAGTTATTAATAATGAGCACTGGCCAAGTAAATTACTAATTGTAGGTATTGAATATGACGGAAATTTGTTGTTATTTTGCACTCTGAAAAATAGGCACTTTTTGAGCGGTGTTTTTTATTGAGCATTGGTGCGGCCGCTAATAGTCGTAAGTGCCTGTGAGTAAAATATCAAAACTTGATATATGACTTTAGATGAATTGAAAATAGGCCAGTCGGCCACCATCGTGAAGGTGGGTGGCGAGGGCGCACTTCGTCAGCACTTTCTCGACATGGGCGTGATTCCTGGCAGTGAACTCACTTTGGTGAAATTTGCCCCGATGGGCGACCCGATGCAACTTCTTATTCATGGCTATGAACTCACGCTTCGCAAGGCTGATGCCGCGAAAATCGACATCACACCCTGCGAGAAATGCCTCGCTGGCGAGCCTCACCAGCATGGCGAGCAGCCGGCTGCCGATAATACCGAGCACCCCGGACTTGGCGAGGAGGGGCGTTACCACAAGAAGGAGGAGGATGAAAATGCGCTTCCTTTGGGCGAGACCATCACTTTCGCCCTTGTGGGTAACCAGAACTGTGGCAAGACCACGCTTTTCAATGCCCTCACTGGCGCCAACCAGCATGTGGGCAATTTCCCGGGTGTGACCGTTGACCAGAAGTCGGGCACAATTAAGGGCCACCCCGATGCCAAGGTGGTGGATTTGCCGGGCATCTATTCCCTCTCGCCCTACACGAGTGAGGAAATTGTGTCGCGCCAGTTTATTTTCAATGCTAAGCCGCAGGGCATCATCAATATAGTGGACGCCACCAATATTGAGCGTAACCTCTACCTCACTATGCAGCTGATGGAGCTGGGCATACCTATGGTGCTGGCTGTGAATATGATGGACGAGGTGCGCAACAATGGTGGCACCGTGAATATCAATGAATTGGAAACGAGCCTTGGAATTCCTGTGGTGCCTATCTCGGCCATGAAGAATGAGGGCGTGGAGGAACTGGTGGAGCATGCCATTCATGTGGCTCGCTTTCAGGAGGGGCCTCGGCGCGAGGACTTCTGCAGCCCTACGGAGCATGGCGGTGCCGTGCACCGCTGCATTCATGCGGTGATTCACCTCATCGAGGACCACGCCGCCGAAGCCGGAATCCCGCTGCGCTTTGCCGCAAGCAAGGTGGTGGAGGGCGATGCGAGGGTGATCGAGAGTCTGCATCTCACCGACAATGAACTCGACACCATCGGCCATATCCTCAAGCAGCTTGAGGCCGAGCGCGGACTCGACCCCGCCGCCGCCATTGCCGATATGCGCTACTCCTATATTATGCGCATCTGTGCACGGTCGGTGGTGAAGCCGGTCGATAGCATTGAGCATAAGCGCAGCCGTAAAATCGACAGCGTGCTCACTGGGCGCTGGACGGCAATTCCTGCTTTTATGCTCTTTATGTGCCTTATTTTCTGGCTCACTTTCGATGTGATAGGCGGCACCATGCAGGGCTGGCTCGACGAGGGTATTCAGTGGCTCACCCATGAGGCCGACTTGCTGCTTCAGTCGTGGAACATCAGCGACGTGGTGCATGGCCTGATTATTAATGGCGTGTTCAGCGGTGTGGGAGCCGTGGTGAGTTTTATTCCTATCATTCTCACGCTGTTCTTCTTCCTCTCCATTTTGGAGGACAGCGGATATATGGCGCGCATAGCCTTCGTCACCGACAAGTCGCTGCGCCGCATTGGCCTATCCGGGCGCTCCATTGTGCCGCTGCTCATTGGCTTTGGCTGTTCGGTGCCCAGCGTGATGGCAAGCCGCACGCTCCCGTCGGCCCGCGACCGCCAGCTCACCGTGATGCTCACCCCATTTATGAGCTGCACGGCAAAGCTGCCCATCTACGCTTTCTTCACCCAGCTGTTTTTCCCGCACAACGGGGCATTAGTGATGGTGTCGCTCTACCTGTTAGGCATACTCATGGCCATTATCGTGGCACTGGTGCTGAAAAACACGGTGTATAAAGGCGAGCCTGTGCCCTTCGTGATGGAACTTCCAAACTATCGAATCCCCACTGCCACAAGCGTGCTCCGACTTATCTGGGACAAAGGAAAAGACTTCATGCAGCGCGCATTCTCCGTGATATTCATCGCCACCATTGTGGTGTGGTTTCTCCAGTCGTTCGACTTCCACCTCTCGCTCGTGGCCGACCCGCAGCAAAGCATCTTGGCCCATTTGGCAAGCGTGATAAGTCCAATCTTTGCACCGCTTGGCTTTGCCGACTGGCGCATCACCACCGCACTGATTTCCGGCTTTATGGCAAAGGAAAGCGTGGTTTCTACTCTCACCGTGCTGTTTGGCACAGGCACGTCGATCACAGCCATTTTAGGCACCGTGTCGGCCTACGCCCTGCTTGTGTTCTGCTTGCTCTACACCCCGTGCGTGGCCACCGTGGCCACCGTCCGTCAGGAGCTTGGAGGACGCCATGCCCTGCTCATGGTGGTGTGGCAGTGCGCTGTGGCATGGGTAGTGGCGTTTGTGGTGAAAATGCTGCTTGGCCTATTTATATAGCGCAAAAGGCGTGGCGGGGTTATGTAGCAAGAGGCGTTGCTGTAGGGACGCGGCATGCCGCGTCCGCCTATCCAAAGGGCTTATATTTGGCAACTTATCTGTAGCCAATAGAATTGCTGCAACCACATCGCCTCATGGCATTCGTTAATGAAATAAACAACAGAAAACAATGAACATACAGAGTTGGATTTTATTGGCTATTGTGCTGGTGGCATTGGGTTTAACCCTACGCCGCGTGTGGAAAAACCAGAAGTCGGGCAAAGGCTCATGTTCCTGCTGCGACCACTCAGGCTCATGCCAGATGAAACACATGAAGCGCACGCCCACCAGCCACCACAAAGACTGTTGCCGCTGCACACCACCATCTTCCCCCACCGACAAGAGCCAAGAAAACCTTGAAAAGTTGTAAAATCGCAAGTAAAAATCCCTTGAAAAGTTGTAAAATCGCCTTTGAAAATCTCTTGAAAAGTTGTAATTTTGCGATGTAAAATCCCTTGAAAAGCTGTGAATATGATAATTTTTAAGCGTAAAATATTTAATCAACTTGCTGAATGGAAGTGAAATAACGAAGGATTTGCATTGCTCGTAGAAGGAGCAAGTAGAATTGGTAAAAGTTTTATAGTCGAAACCTTTGCCAAAAGAGAGTATAAATCTTACCTTTTGATAGATTTCAACCAGGCTTCCTCTGTGGTGAAAGGATGGTTTGATGAATGTCAGAGCGACATTGACACACTATTGCTGAACTTGCAGATTGAATACGGAGTGAAGCTCACGTCGCACGAGTCGTGTGTCATTTTCGATGAGGTGCAGGCTTGCCCTCGAGCCCGAGCCGCAATTAAATATCTTGTGGCAGACGGACGATACGACTATATGTACTATGTTCGGCATCAGTCATAATACCAACTTACTTACTTAAAAAGACTGTCTCATGAATAAAGAATCTAAATCAGATAAGAACGAAATTCTGTATATAACGCATAGCCCATCATTTAGTGGTGCCATCCATTTTTTTAATCCTCGTTATTTGCGAAAAGCTGATATAGTGTCCTTCCCTCTCAGTATGTCTTGTTATGGGGTCCCGACGAGTTTGGAGCCGGAAGAAATAGAGAGATGTATAGGTCTTGAAACTACAACATTATTTCAAAACACAATCAGGCAGTTTGTCCAAGTGCCGTTCAGTAAATATAAGAAAATCGTTATTTGGCACATGAAGGATAATAGCTCACTAATGTTGTTATACTTTATCTGTTATCTCTTTCCCCATAGCGACTTATACCATGCCCAAATAGCGTGTTATGATCTACGAGCTTTTAAAGAGGCGTTTAATAATATCAAACGCATAACACCATTCCAGCAGTCTAAATTTGCAAACATATATAGGGGGCTGATAGGTTCTGACTGTATACCAAAAATTTCGAAGGGCTGGCAAATCAAACTGAGTAGTCGAGAGAAATGGAAAAGAGTGATATGCCGAAATGTATTATATAAAGAACCAAGAATCCTTAATAGGGTGATTGTGGAGACTATCGGAAAGCAACCACTAAACTGCACTTTTCCCGATTACTTTTTCATGGATTTGTTATTTGAACTCATCAGCGAGAACAAGCTGATTCCTGTAGAAATAAAGAAAACAAAAGACGAGATGAATGAAGACGTTATGAAAACTGAATCTTTCAAGCCACATTTTAAGTCACTCAAAGAATACAGGAAACTAAACCCTCTTATAAAGGTGGGTGAATTCTCCCGATTTAGTTGCAACACCGTCTATGACGGGGTAGATTTACTTAAGAGTTACCAATTTAAATTGCTTCGAGTTAGGCGAAATAGAAAGTAATCTATGTTGTCAGATAGTGACTCGCGGTGTGGATAGCATGTCACTGGCAATAAACATAGAAGGCTTGCTGAACAAGCAGAAGACTGATTCCAACTGCATTGAGTTTAAGAAGGGGTTGGCATCCAGGATGCACATACCGTTGCGTGTGTGCTTTCGCCAACGGTTTTGAAGGCCTTGGCGGAGGATACATACTCGTGGGAGGCGCAATGAAAATAGAGGTACGTTTATGGTTGGTTTTTGGGGGGTGAAAAATAACGAAAAATTTATTAAATCTCGCAGATTCCCAATGTCCATTAGATGATTATAAATCACTCCATTGACAGGTTTAATTTAGCACGCTAAAATCTGCCAATGGGGTGATATTTTTCATGTGATGTCTTTTTGCCGTTTTTTTTGTAAGCCAAAGAGTTGTGCCATTATGATACGAACAACTTTTTGGCTTAGCATTTAATACGCCGCGACAAAATCTGCTTCCGCTGCCGCCATATCTTTATCTACTGCTGTTGTATCTGCAGCTGTAGAGCCCTTTTTGTCAGGGAATAGGTCACTCAAGTAGCCATAAGAAATGCTGTTGGGGTCGTCTTCTTCACAAGCGTCCTTGAATTCGCTAATATCTATATCTTTTGCAGGTTTTAGGTTTCCCCAATATACAACGACATTGTCTTTTTTCATCCCGACAACAGCTCTCATGCCATTATTCAGATTAAAGACAGCTGCACTGTTGTTTTCTTTTGCAACCTTTCCTGTGTCTTTGAATTTCTTATAAAGGATTTTGTACAGGGCTCTCATTTTTCCATGCATTCTTCCGGAATTGTCAATTGTCAAATAGAAGACGCTTGGCTTCACTTTGTTCCAGGCGTACCCTGTTGGTATGCGCTCATCATGATACCAGTACCAGTCTTCGAATGCGTAATCAATAACCCTTTGGGTACGATATGTTTGCCGGCTAAGGTTGCCGCTGAAATTTACTCCGATGGATCCTTCCACTCCGTTTACCGTCTTAGAGATGTTGATCTCATCTGTATAGTCATACCAATAGGCTGTGCCGGTCTTATGCTTTTCGTCTCCCGGTGCGAAGCCTGCTTCAACTTGGAGTTTGACGGCTTCTTGTGGATTTGAGTTGAACGTTAAGCCCACGATGCCATTCTGAGTGATATTGAAACCTGCTACAAGTTTTTCCAAATCCACAAAGTCGCTTTCTATATACGATTCTCCTTCGTAAGTGCCGATGTCAATGATGTCGGGAAGTCCTTCCAACTGTTTGCCACTGTCGTCTATGATGGAGTAAATCTTGTCATTTGGCTTTACAAGGGCGTGCTTTCCGTCAAACATGGAGAATAAGGTTGCGCCTACATACGTGTCTTCTCCAATTTGGTTATCCTTCTGGTCGATGTATTTGTACTCGTATGAGTCTCCATTCTTGACAACGGCAATAAGGCGGTTGTCATTGTCAATGTATAGATACTCGTATTTAGCGCGTATCAAGGTTTCCCCCTTAATGTTCATCAGCCCCCATCCGTCACCATTGCTATAGGTGAACAAGTCGCCGCTTATTGTGCCGATATTCTTGAGCTTGGCAGAGGGCTTCACCACCGATTCACCTTTGTCGTCTATGATACCCCAGGTCTCTTTTTCGTCCTTCATTACACTGATAGCCAGTTTGCCGTCAGTGAACCCGTTGTGGATATTCTCATATTTGTCGGCGGAAAAGTCAAACAGCACTTTTCCGCTTGTGCTAATGACAGAAATCTTGATTTTCCCCTTTTTGCCTTTGTTGACTTCCTTCTTGTATTTATTGTTCACCCCAATAAACTTTCCGTCTCCACAATCGTTTAAGGAGCAGTATTCTGGTTTCACGACGCATTTGCCGTCGTTGTCTATTACACCCCACAGGGAGTCTGCCGTCATAAATACAGCGTATCCCTCGCGGAAGGTTCTGACACCGTCAACTTCTTTACCCTCTATTTTGTCAAGTTTCTTGATCTCTTTCCCATCGGTGTCGATGATGGATACAGGCTGGTTCTTCACGGCAACCAGGGCTCTTCCATTACGGAAGCCAGAGGTGTGAGCATAGTCTGCGCCAATCTTTTTTGGCTTTTCTGTTGCGTCATACATCTCCCACACCCCTTCTTTTGAACGCACAAAAAAGCGGCCGTCACGTACAACTGTCGGTTTGTTCTTGAACTCTTCTTTGAATAGGACTTTTCCATCCATGGAAATCATTCCCCATTGTCCGTCGTCAGTCTCCTGGAAAGGAATGTACTCAACGTTGCCGTTCTCCGTCTTCGAGCAAGAGGTGAATACCAGGCTGATTAAAGCCATCGCAAACAGGGATGACGTAATTTTTTTGGGATTCATAGCTATATATTTTAAAGTTTGGTATTACAAAGGAAACCAGCTTGTGAAATTTATTTAAATATGTGAAACCTTTTCACAAAGTTCAATAAAATTCTTGAGATATGCAAATGGGCATTCTCAAAAACGCTGGTGTATTTGTTGTGGGGGAGGGGGGTGGGGGAAGCATAAAAATGCTTAAATGCTTGCGTTGGTGGGAAATTTTGTCGAAATTTGCATAATATGGGGTTGATGTATGTGATATTGACTTCTTTTTTCCTGAAAAAATTATAATTGTTTACGATATGAGAAAATACTTTTTAGCATTGGTTGTGAGCTTGATGGCTGTGGGGCAACTGCTGGCCGTGCCGGCAACTCCTTATCCTGTGAAGCTGACGCAGCCCGATGGGCGAGAACTCACTGTGAGGCTCAATGGCGATGAGTTTTACCACTTCTACACCACTGAAGATGGCTACACGATTGTGAAGAATGACATGGGCTTCTTTACCTACGCCCAGCGCGCCGACGGGAAGTTGGAGCCTACGGCTATGGTGGCCCGCAACGCGGCGGAGCGCACTGAGGCCGAGAAGGTGTATCTTGCCTCCGTGGCCAAGCGCATGACCGACCAGGCCGAGGTGGCTGTGGCCAAGAAGGCGAAGGTGAAGCGTGATGCGGCCGGCAATAAGGCGCGCATCGACTATAGCAAGTTTCGCGGCTTGATCATTCTGGTGCAATTCCAGGACTATTCGTTCTCTCGCCCCGATGCCAACCAGTTCTACACCGACATGGTGAATAAGCAAGGCTACACCGGCTACACCAATCCCGACGGATCGGCAGCCAATTATGGCAAGTTTACCGGCAGTGTGCGCGACTTCTACGAGGAGAACAGCGTGGGCAAGTTCACCCCGTCGTTCGACATTGTGGGGCCTATCACTGTGCCTTACTCCATTGTGAACTCCAGAAATAATCAGAGCCAGATTATGCGCAATGCCCTTAGCCAGGCTGTGAGCACGTATGGCGTGAACACTGCCGACTACGACTGCGATGGCGACGGATATGTGGATATGTTCTACATGATTTTTGCCGGCGTGGGTTCGAACACCGGTGAGGCCGACGACCATATCTGGCCACATAAGTCATCTATTTACTACAGCAGATGGCGCACCTATGCTTGCTCTTGTGAATACTATTCCGAGAAAAGCGGCATACTCGACGGCATCGGCACCATTTGCCACGAGTTTTCACACGTGCTCGGCTTGCCCGACCTCTACGACACCGACTATGAGCAGTCGGGCGGCGAGGCGCATCACCCTGGCGACTGGGAAATCATGGCCAGCGGCAGCTACAACAACTATGGCCGCACTCCAGTGGGCTATTCCGCCTACGACCGCTACGCCTTGGGCTTCTCCACGCCAAAGGTGATTAACGCAGCAGGCAACTACGCTCTCAACCCATTGGGCGCCAGCAACGAGACGATGATGATAAAGACACCGCTGAGCAGGGAGTTCTTCCTGCTCGAAAACCGCCAAAAGTCGCGCTGGGACGCTTATCTGCCTGGACACGGACTGGTGGTGGCGCGTGTTGACTCGTCTAACGTGAGCGTGTGGGGCGGCAACTCGGTGAACAACAATCCAGCCCGCCTCTACTACGAGGTGCTCCGCGCCGGCCAGGTGCTCAGCGGGGAGGGCGATGCCAGCGACCCGTTCCCCGGCACGCGCGGCATACCTATGCTCACCAACGACACCGAGGCAAGTCTGAAGACCTTCAACGGCACAAGAAACCCCTGGAACCTCACAGACATCACCGAGGCCGACAGCGTGATATCCTTTAAGGTGCTTGCCGATGGCGCAATCGTGAAAGATGTGGAAGATTTTGAGGCTATGCCCGTGACCGCCACCAGTGGCGCAAAAAATGTGGAAGGCACATTCGCCAACTGGACGTTCGCCAAATGCAACGTGGCTGCACCAGGCTCCACTACCAAGGCCGACGGCGTGCACTCGGTGCAGATGAAATTGCCAAGCCAGTTCTCCACCGCCACCGCCACCTATTACGATGCGTATGAGGTGAGCGCCAAGGTGTTCAACCCTGGTGCCACGGCTTTGAAGATGTCGCTCCTCACCTCTACCGACGAGGGCGCCACTTGGCAAGCTGTGAAATTCCAAAACGAAACTTCCCAGACCGTGAAGGGCAACACCACCGTCACCCTCTACTGGCCTGTGAGCATCTCTCGCCAAAATGGCGTGATGTATCGCCTGTCGATGGTGTCGGGCAGCAAGACGCTGGCATCATACGTTGACAACTTTGCCATCTACTATACCGCCAAAGGCAAACCTGACAACCTGCCCGGCGACATCAACGCCGACGGCGTGGTGAACGTGAGCGACGTGACCGCCCTCATCAACACCATTCTCGACGGCACTGCCGACGGTAATTCGGTTTGCGACATCAATGCCGACGGCACGGTGAACGTGAGCGATGTGACCGCCCTTATCAATATGATTTTGGGACAGTAAATTCCTGACTTGCGAAAATTCAGTTAATAATAATCAGCATAAATATATATAATGAAGAAAATTGCGCTGCTGCTATTCTGCATGATGGCGATGCTTCGAGCCTCGGCAGTACCAGCTTACCCCTATCCTGTGACCGTGACGCAGCCCGACGGCACAACCTTGGAGATTCAGGGCCATGGTGACGAGTATTACCACTTCACCACCACCGTCGATGGCTACACCATCGTGAAGAACGACGCTGGCTACTATGTGTATGCCCAGATGCAGAACGGCCACTTGGCTCCCACCTCGCGAATTGCCCGCGATGAGGTGAAGCGCACGGCTTCCGACCGCACATTCCTCGAGGCCACAGGGAAGATGCTGTTTGAAAAAGCGAAAAACGATGGCGCGCGCAAGGCTCGCCGTCAGGTGGCGAGTAAGGTGAGCGAGAACTATTACAAGAATTTCCGCGGACTGGTGATTCTTATCAATTTCAGCGACAAGAAATTCATGCGCGGCGATGCAGGCTCGTTCTACGACCACATGTTCAACGACGAAAACTATGCTGGCTACACCAACGAGAGCGGAACCCCCAACACTTACGGCTCGATGTTTATAGGCGGTGTGCGCGATTACTTCCGCGACAACAGTATGGGCAAGTTCGCTCCGCATTTTGATGTGGTGGGCCCTGTCACCATTGATATGAAATGCACCGACGTGCAAAGCACCAGCTATGCTCCAAATGCTTTTGTAAAGGCTATTGATAAACTTGATGCCACGGTGGATTTCAGCAAGTATGACGCCGACGGCGACGGATACGTGGACATGATCTACTTTATAGTGGCTGGCTATGGCGCAAACTATTCAGGCAACAACAGTGGCTACCTGTGGCCTCACAAGTCGTCGCTTTCCTATTATAGCCTGCCCTCCTACGACGGCAAGCGCCTGGGCGTTTACGCCAGCTCGGTGGAGATTTACGGCTGGGAGTCGAGGCACAGTAATATTATCGACGGCATCGGCACCATTTGCCACGAGTTCTCCCACGTGCTCGGCTTGCCTGATGAATACGACACCGACTACGATGAGGGCGGCCAAAGCCACGACCCAGGCGCATGGAGCGTGATGGCAGGCGGCAGCTACTCGAAGTATGGCCGTATGCCGGTGGGCTATTCCGCCTTTGAGCGTTACGCCTCTGGCTTCCTCACTCCCAAGGAAATCACCAAGGCTGGTAATTATCAGCTCAACCCGCTGAACACCAGCAATGAGGCCATGATGATCAAGACGCCAGTTGATAAGGAATTTTTCCTGCTTGAAAACCGACAAAAAACAGGGTGGGACACCGAGTTGCCCGGACATGGCATGCTGGTGTTCCGCGTCGATTCCACCAACGTGAGCGTGTGGAACCGCAATAAGGTGAACGCCGACCCATCGCACAACTACTACGAACTGCTCCGTGCCGGTGGCAGCACCAGCGATGCACAGCCGTCGGACGCTTTTCCCGGCACCGCTAATGTGACAGCGCTCAACAACAACACCACGCCGAGCCTCTGCACATGGAATGGCACTGCTAACGAAATAGGCCTCTCTAACATTGCCGAGACTGGCGGTGTGATCTCTTTCAAGGCAAGCAAAGAAGGCGAAGTGGCCCGACTTGTGGAAGACTTTGAAACCATCGGCACCACCAGCACCTCTGGCGCCACCAATGTGAAGGGACGCTTCTGCTCCTGGAACTTCACCAAGTGCCACGTTACGTCGCCTTCAAGTGCAACGGCTCGCGACGGCGACTACTCTGTGGCCATGAAGAAGCCCAGCGCCATCACCACCGCTCAGCCACTTTCGGTAGAGCCATTCCTTGCCTCGGCGCACTTCTTCAACCCTTCTTCCACAGATGCGAAATTCAAGATGCAGTATATGCTTCCTGCCGACAGCGTGTGGATGGACCTTTCGCCCGTTGATGTTACAATCTCGGCAAACACCGACAAGATAGTGTCGTTCAAAATCCCTACACTTTCGTCGCCAGCTTACTTCCGCGTGATGCAGGTGAACGGTAGCGCCACTGCCAAAACTTATGTAGATAACATCACCTTCACCTACTATAAGTCGGCAAGCAACGTGGGCGACATCAACGCCGACGGGGTGGTGGACGTGACTGATGCCACGATGCTCATCAACGCCATTCTTGGCGCGAGCGAAGTGTCATTGGCTGTGGGCGACATCAATGCCGACGGTGTGATGGACGTGACCGACGTGACCATGCTGCTCAATATGATACTTGAGAATTGATTCCATCGCCGCCCATTCACGGCGGCGCAATCACACATAAATACACTCAGCGAGGACCGCACCATGCTATGGTGGCCGTCCTCGCTGTCAGTTTTATATAAGGGGTGAGTGATGCCTGTCAGGGTGGGGGAGCGGGGTTGGTGCGCTATACGAAAAGCTGCTTGAGAATGTCGGGCGAGCGCAGCGTGCCTATGGTGGAATTGTGGAGGCGGTAATACGTCAAGATGGTGTCGAGCATCAGGTTGCGTTCCTCACGGTTGAAGCGGAACACGTGAAGATTGCTGAACGTCATTCGCGAAAGCAGGTAGATTACCTTCGCCTGCTCCGGCCTTAAATTGTGGCCACCTGCCGACGGCCGCGAATGGAAAGTGCCCTCCGCCATGTCGAACCAGTAGCCATCGTGGTAGTTGCTCATGTCGGGCTCAATGCCGAGGAAGGTGCCGAGGTGGAAAAGAAAGCAGATGTGGAAATTCGCCACGCCCTCCGTGATGGCATCGAGCAGCTGCACCGAAGTGCTGATATAGTGGTAGAGCGGCTCATTCTGCTCGCGCTCCTGGATAGCGTGGGAGAGCAGTTCGCTCATAAACATGGCGATGGCGTTTTTCGCAGGGTCGGCGTAGAGCCACCCCAGCGAGTGGGTGCGCTGCACATCGTGCAGCGTGTATAGGTCCTTGCCTGGCACAATGCGAGCCTCAAACCGCAGCAGGCTCAGCGGCATAAACATGGCCGCGCGCATTCTCGCCGCCGCGGTTTTTCCCTGTGTCACGAGAAACGACATCATGCCGTGCCGGTCGGTGTAGATGTGGGTGATGTTGTGCCGGTCGCTATACTTGATGGTGTTCAGCACGATGCCATTGAGAGTTTCATACATATATGCGTGCGCTTTGTGATTAATTACGGTTTGCTCTTGTGCGAAATTAGTGAAAATGTGGCACATAGGGCGCAACTATTCACGAGAAACGGTGAAAAAACGCGATTTTTCAAGTTTTGTGGCATAAAAATTTTGTCAATTGGAAAATCATTCATAACTTTGCACTCGCTTTAGCACCAAAGTGCTGAAATGGCGCATTCGTATATCGGCTAGTACTCAAGATTTTCATTCTTGCAAGAGGGGTTCGACTCCCCTATGCGCTACAAATAATATTACAACGAAAATAAAGAATTTAAAATAATTATGGCAAACCATAAATCAGCAATTAAGAGAATCCGCCAAACTGAGAGTCGTAATCTCCGTAATCGTTACTATGCTAAGACTATGCGTAATGCAGTTCGCAAGTTGCGTAAGGAAACAGACAAGGCAAAGGCTGCTGAAGATTACAAGAAGGTATCTTCTATGCTCGACAAGTTGGCTCGCAAGAACGTGATCAGCAAGAACAAGGCTTCCAACCTGAAGTCGAAGCTCGCTCTTTACGTGAATAAGCTGGGCGTAGCTGAGTAATAATCAGCGAAAGCACCCGCTTTCACCATTGTGGCTTTAGTTAGCGCTGGGCCGCAATCAGCAATGGCGCATTCGTATATCGGCTAGTACTCAAGATTTTCATTCTTGCAAGAGGGGTTCGACTCCCCTATGCGCTACAAGGCGTTGGACATTGATTTTGTTCAACGCTTTTCCTCGTTTTATATATCCGCATGGCATGGCTTTGTGCGCAAGGGTAGATTATAAAGCCTATGACTGTAGGAAAGCACGGCTCGTGCGTCCGAATCCAATGCGTTTCCATTTTTACACAGCACCCAGGGTGGGGGCGGACGCATGGGCAGAACACCACTAATGCGGTGTGGCTGCGGCGGTGAATAGGTTTGTGCGTTGATATTGATAAAATTTCATGTAGCGGCTATAATTAGCACCGCTTATTGGGATATTTTTCTTAACTTTGTGGTGAGAAAATATACCAACTAACAAATAAACTTTCGATTATGAGACTTATTATCGAACCCGACTACGACAAAGTATCGGAATGGGCAGCTCGCTATGTTGCCTCTCGCATTAACGCCGCTAACCCTACTCCAGAAAAGCCTTTCGTGCTTGGTTGCCCTACCGGCAGCTCTCCACTGGGCATGTACAAGAAGCTCATCGAGCTGAATAAGGCTGGCAAGGTATCGTTCCAGAACGTTGTCACCTTCAATATGGACGAATATGTGGGTCTGCCAGAAGAGCACCCCGAAAGCTACCACTCTTTCATGTGGAATAATTTCTTCAGCCACATCGACATCAAGAAGGAGAATGTGAACATTCTCAATGGCAACGCTGCCGACTTGGAGAAGGAGTGTGAGGAATATGAGGCTCGCATCGCTGCAGCCGGAGGCATCGACCTCTTCATGGGTGGTGTTGGTCCTGACGGACACATCGCTTTCAATGAGCCAGGCAGCTCGCTCGTTTCGCTCACCCGTCAGAAAACCCTTACACAAGACACCATCATCGCCAACAGCCGCTTCTTCGACAACGACGTGAACAAAGTGCCTAAAACTGCCCTTACCGTGGGTGTGGGTACCGTGATGGCTGCCAAGAGCGTGATGATTATTGTGAATGGCTACAAGAAGGCTCCAGCTCTGCGCAATGCAGTGGAGGGTGGTGTTTCGCAAATGTGCACCCTCAGTATGCTTCAAATGCACCGCAAGGCTGTGATTGTGTGTGATGAAGACGCCACAATGGAGTTGAAAGTGGGCACTTACCGCTACTTCAAGGATATTGAAAGCAAGAATCTTGATCCTGCCACCCTTCTCTAATCAGAGCGTGGCGAAACTCGCATAGGGCAGATAGATATAGTCTGCACAAGTGAACATACAGAAGGCTGTGCCGCACTCATCGCTGCGACGCAGCCTTTTTCTTTCTATCTTTTTATTTTGTGATTTTATGCTTCTTTCCGATGATTTTATAGCCCAAATTCGCGCGCTGATTCCCGATGAGTCTGATGCGCTGCTCACCGCCATCACTTCCACCGAGCCATCGGTGGCAATCCGGGTGAACGATGGCCGAGGCATTGTGCTTGGTGATGATGAGGCCGACCGTGTGCCGTGGTGTGCCACGGGGCGGTATCTGGAGTCGCGTATGCCGTTCACTTTCGATGTGGATTTCCAGTCGGGGCGGTATTATGTGCAAGACGCCTCGTCGATGTTTATTCACCATGTGATTAAGCATTTGGTGACGCGGCCTGTGCGCTATCTCGACCTGTGCGCCGCTCCAGGGGGCAAGACCACCACAGCCATTTCGGCACTACCAGCCGGGTCGGTGGTGGTGGCGAATGAGATAGTTGGCGCGCGCGCACGCGTGCTGCGTGAGAATATAGTGAAGTGGGGTAGCGACCGCTGCATCGTCACCAATAATGCGCCGCGCGACCTTGGCTCACTCACCCACTTCTTCGATGTGGTGGCTGCTGATGTGCCGTGCAGCGGAGAGGGAATGATGCGCAAAGACGAGGAGGCCCGCCGCCAGTGGACTCCCGCTTTGGTGAAGCAGTGCGCCGCATTGCAGCATACCATTATCGATGACATCTGGAACGCCCTCCGCCCCGGAGGCTTGCTCATTTACAGCACATGCACCTACAACCGGGAAGAGAACGAACAGATGGTGGCGCACATTGTGGAGCAGTATGGCGCAGAGTCGGTGGCAGTGCCTGTGGTGCCGAGTTGGAACATACACCCGGCTATCGACAGCCCTTACCACTGCTATCGCTTTATGCCACACCGCACCCGCGGCGAGGGGCTGTTTATGGCAGTGCTCCGCAAGCCCGACGACGAACACCGCGCCGAGCCTCGCCCGAAGAAAAACAAGGGCGCGAAGCTGAAGGCCATGCCGGTGCCACGTGGCGTGGAGGCGTGGCTTGCCGATGGCGATAAATATACCTTTAGCACATCGGCTGAGGGCGAAGTGACTGCCATGCCTGCCGATATGGCTCCGCTGATGCCGCTGTTCGCCCCCCTGCATGTGATTCACGCCGGTGTGGCGGTGGGCACACTGAAAGGGAAAAACTGTGTGCCCAGCCATTCGCTTGCCCTTTCCACCGCGCTCAATACCGAGGCGTTTGCCAATATTGAGGTGGACTATGCGACTGCCATGGCGTATGTGCGCGGAGAGGCTATCGTGCTGCCGCCCTCCACGCCCCGGGGCTATGTGCTGCTCACCTACCGAGGCCGCCCCATAGGTTTTGCCAACAACTTGGGCAACCGCGCCAACAACCTTTACCCCAAGGCATGGCGTGTGCTCAGCACCCACATTCCCGCAGAGCCACCCAAAGTGCTGTGATTCATGTGCCCGCTGGCTATCGCTGGAGTGGGTGAAAATTGCACAAAATACCCTCACTTTGTGCAAAAAGTGAAAATAATTGACTAACTTTGCACTCGCTATTATAATTAAACGACAGATTATTATGATGAAGGAAAATACTGTCAAGATTTTTGAGCAGAGTTTCAGAGAGAACTGGGACAGCCCATGCTTGACCGACTATAACACAAAAGTGACCATCTCCTATGCCGACTTTGCGCGCGACATTGCCAAAATTCACCTTTTCTATAAAGAAATCGGCATTGAGCCGGGCGACCATGTGGCAGTGATTGGCAAGAACAATCCCACTTGGGTCACCGTGTTCTTGGCCACGATCACCTATGGCGCAGTGATTGTGCCTATTCTTCAAGACTTCAATCCTAACGATGCACAGCACATCGTGAACCATAGCGAGGCAAAACTCCTCTTTGCCAGCAAGAGCAACTGGGAAAGTCTCGACTTTGAGAATATGCGCCTTGTGCGTGCCGCGCTCTCGCTCGACGATAGAAGTCTCTATGAGCAGAAGGAGAGCGAAGTGGTGGCCGACGCGCAGGCCTCGCTCGATGAGAAATTTGCCGCGGCCTATCCCAATGGCTTCACGGTTGCCGACATCAAATACCCTGAAGTGCCAGGCGACCGCCTTATGGACATCAACTACACCTCCGGCACCACCGGCTTCAGCAAGGGCGTGATGATTACGGGCAACAACATTTGTGGCAACATCGTGTATGGCATCAATTCCGGCCTTTGCTACCGTGGATCACGACACCTGTCGTTCCTGCCGCTGGCCCATGCCTATGGCTGCGCTTTCGATATGCTGGCGCCTCTCGCCATCGGTGGCCATATCACCCTTTTGGGCCGCATACCTTCGCCAAAGGTGATTGTGAAGGCCATGGGCGAGGTGAAGCCAAATTTGGTGATTCTGGTGCCGCTCGTGCTTGAGAAAATCTACTCTAAGATGATTGTGCCAATGATCAGCAAGGGTATGCTCCGCTGGGCGCTTGCCGTGCCGTATCTCAACGAGAAAATCTACGACCAGATTCGCAAGAAGCTGGTGGAGGCTTTCGGTGGCTGCTTCGAGGAGGTGATTGTGGGCGGCGCGCCATTCAATGCCGAGGTTGAGGAGTTTCTGTATAAGATCCGCTTCCCGTTCACCGTGGGCTATGGCATGACCGAGTGCGCTCCGCTGGTGAGCCACACGCCTTGGCGCGAGTTTGTGCCCCACAGCGCGGGTCGTGTGCTTCCGGGCATTATGGAGTGCAAAATCGAGAGTGAGGATCCGGAAAACATTCCAGGCGAAATTTGTGTGCGTGGCGAAAACGTGATGCAGGGCTACTACCACAACAATGAGGCCACCGACAAGGTGCTGCACGACGATGGCTGGCTCCACACGGGCGACATGGGCACACTCAGCGCCGATGGCACGGTGTTTATCCGTGGCCGCCTGAAGACGATGCTCCTCGGCGCCAACGGCCAGAACATTTATCCAGAGGAAATAGAGGCAAAGCTCAACAATATGATTTTTGTGAACGAGAGTCTTGTGGTGGAGCGCCAGGGTAAACTTGTGGGTCTTGTATATCCCGACTACGACACCATGGACGCTATGGGCGTGACCCGCGACCAGCTTCCTGAGAAGATGGAGGAAATACGCACCGAGCTCAACAAACTTGTGGCTCCCTATGAGCGAATCACCAGAATTGAGCTGATTGCAAACGAATTTGAAAAAACACCAAAGCGGAGCATTAAACGTTTCTTATACAGCCATTAAAGTGCCAAAACCATGCTTTCGCACTTTTTGAGTGGAATAGATGAGAATGTTTAGATGTTCACAAAATTTAACAATTGGCGATTAAACCAAAAAATCTTTAATCAACTTGATGATTGATAGATGATTAGGTTGTTTTTAGTGTGAATTTTTGCAAAAATCTGTACCGATATTGGCTGTTTTACTGAAAAAAAAGTTGAAAAATAGTTTGCAATTGAGTTTTTTGTCTTAAATTTGCACCGATTTTAAACTGAAAAGGAAAATTATTGTTTTATTATTTTAAATTTTTACGAAAATGAAAAAGTTAGTTTTATTACTTGCTGTTATCGCTAGTGTATCTTTCTTCTCTTGCAACAAGGGTGCTGGTTCTGCATCTGCTGCTGATTCTGACACTGTAGCTGTTGCTGCTGATTCTGATTCTGTAGCTGCTGATAGCGCTGCTACTGATAGCGCTGCTGCTCCTGCTGATAGCGCTGCTGCTCCTGCTGCTGCTCAGAAGTAATCTTAGCGATAAGCAAAAGAGTTTGAAGCTGTTTTCCACCAGGTGGAGAGCAGCTTTTCTTTTTTTATATGTTCACCCGATAAGCCCTCAGCCGATAAATTCCGGGGTTAGAAAGTAGGAAGGCACGGGTAATGGTGATTTTGGTCTGCTCCAGACATGCTTGGCGATTTCCACGGCTTTATCTGGTGATACAAAAATTCCACGGAAGGCGCTGAATGGGCTTAGTGGGCACCATCTCTGCTTCTTCCGTGGAATTTTTTGTATGTGGAGAATACTGTGTAGGGTTTAGAATGGGGACTTTTCTTCTTGCGTGTTGGCTGGCGCTTGTCCGGGTGCTTGTGTCTGTGCCTGTGGGCGGTTGCCGAGCAATTCGAAGGTGTCGGCATACACTTCGGTCACATATCGCTTGATGGCGTTGCGGTCTTCCCATTGGCGAGTGCGCAACTTGCCCTCAATGTAGAGCTTTGTACCTTTGCGCACATATTTTTCCACGATTTCAGCATTCTTGCCCCATACCACAATGTTGTGCCACTCAGTGCGCTCGGTTATGCCGGAGGCGGTGTTATAACGCTCTGAGGTGGCGAAGGGGAACGTGGCCATGCACTGTCCCTGCTGCGGGTAGCGAATATCGGGGTCTTTGCCCACGTTGCCAAGAAGAATCACTTTGTTGACTGACATAGATTAATCGGTTTTATTTGTTAAAAAATATGATGATGAGTGTATAGTAAATGTTTGCACGCATTATTTGGCTGATGCCTTCAGGCCCTCAATCACACTGGTGGTGAACCCGTGGGCCTCCATGGCGTTGAGGCCTTTAATGGTGGTGCCACCGGGAGTGGTCACCTTGTCGATTTCAGCTTCGGGGTGATTGCCCGACGCCAGCAAAAGTGCCGCAGCCCCCTGCATGGTTTGCAGCACAATATTCTTGGCGAGGTCGGCCTTCATGCCTAATTCCACGCCGCCTTCGCTTGCCGCCCTCACATAGCGCATGGCATAGGCAATGCCGCATGAGGCTAAAGCCATACATGCCGGCATCTGTTTTTCCTCTATCACCATCACCTCGCCCAAGCGCGCAAACAGACCGCACACCGTTTTCACCTGCTCCTCGCTTGCGCCAAACGAGCAGATAAACGTCATGCTCTTGCGGAGCGCGATGGCAGTGTTGGGCATCACGCGGAACACGGCAGGCGGCGTGCAGAGCGACAGGTTCTCCAGTTCGGAAAGTTTGATGCCAGCCGCCACCGACACTAACATCTGTCTATCCCACTTTATTTTTTGCGACAGCGGATCCATCACATCGTACACCAGCCATGGTTTCACGGCAAGGATAATGATATCGGTGTCCGTGATGGCCTTCTCGTTGTCGGTGCTCACATTGATGTCGGGGAAGTCGGCTTTAAGCGCGTCGAGTTCGCCATGGTTGTTGGGTGAGCAAACGGTAATGTCGGCAGTGCAGAAGGTGTCGTCGGCGGCCAGTCCGCGCGCCATGGCTCCTCCCATATTGCCAGCTCCAATAATTCCAATTTTCATAAGGCTAAAATTTTTTTGGTCTTCTACAAAGATAGCAAAAATAATGCCAATCCACGCTATCGAAGTTTGCGAAATTTGCAGTATCTTTGCCCTGTATCAACTCACGGTCTGCATTCTTCTTGATGCAGCAGCATAAAATATATTGCTCGGATTATGAAAAAGTCACTTCGCATTATCGCCGACGACCCTTGGCTGAAGCCTTACGAGCCTGCCATTGAGGGACGCCACGCCGACGCTTTGAAAAAGATGAAGGAACTTGCCGGAAAGGGCAAGCTCAGTGATTTTGCCAATGCCTACAATTACTACGGACTGCACCGCACCGATGAAGGGTGGACGTTCCGCGAGTGGGCACCCGCAGCCACCGACATTTACATTGTGGGGCCGTTCAACCAGTGGAAGGAGTGTGAGCCTTACCGCCTGAAACCCATTGGCAACGGCGACTGGGAAATCCATCTGCCAGAGCGCGCCATGAGCCATGCCGACCTCTATAAGCTGCATGTGCACTGGAAAGGCGGCTGGGGCGAGCGTATTCCTGCCTACGCCACCCGTGTGGTGCAGGACGAGGTTACCAAAATTTTCTCAGCTCAGGTATGGAGCCCGGAGCATACGTATGAATTCAAAGTGAAGAATTTTGTGCCCGATGTGAATCCACTGCTCATCTACGAGTGCCACATAGGCATGGCGCAGAACAAGGAGGCCGTGGGCACCTACGATGAGTTCCGCACCGAGGTGCTGCCGCGCATCGTGAAGCTCGGCTACAATGCCATTCAAATCATGGCCGTGCAGGAGCACCCCTATTACGGGTCGTTTGGCTATCATGTGTCGAGTTTTTATGCGGCATCGAGCCGTTTCGGCACCCCTGAGCAACTCAAACGCCTGATTGATGAGGCCCATGCCCATGGTGTGGCGGTGATTATGGATATTGTGCACTCCCA
Organism: Sodaliphilus sp.; assembly: GCA_050873765.1. Classification (GTDB taxonomy): domain Bacteria; phylum Bacteroidota; class Bacteroidia; order Bacteroidales; family Muribaculaceae; genus Sodaliphilus. The sequence continues at coordinate 15,603 of JBNMJK010000014.1, read as the reverse complement.
TGCCGTGAAGAATGAGGTGGAGGGGCTCGGACGGTTTGATGGCAGCTACGACCAGTATTTCTACGGCGATGGCCGCCGTGAGCACCCTGCGTGGGACTCGCTGTGCTTCGACTATGGCAAAAATGCCGTGATCAATTTTCTGCTGAGCAACTGCAAATTCTGGCTGGAGGAGTATGGATTCGACGGTTTCCGCTTCGATGGCGTCACCTCAATGCTCTATTATAGCCATGGACTTGGACAGGCGTTTGGCAGCTACGACGACTATTACGACGGTGGACAGGACACCAACGCCATCACTTACCTCACCCTTGCCAATGTGCTGATTCACGAGGTGAACCCCCACGCCATCACCATTGCCGAGGAAATGAGCGGTATGCCTGGCCTGGCACGCACATTCAAGGACGGCGGCATGGGCTTCGACTATCGTATGGCCATGGGTATTCCCGACTACTGGATCAAGACCATCAAGGAGAAGAAGGACGAGGACTGGAAGCCCAGCTCTATCTTTTGGGAACTCACCAACCGGCGTGCCGATGAAAAAACAATCAGTTATGCCGAGAGCCACGACCAGGCGCTTGTGGGCGACAAGACAATCATATTCCGCCTGATTGATAAGGAGATGTACTGGCACATGATGGTGGGCGACCACAACTTGGTGGTGGATCGCGGCATGGCGCTGCACAAGATGATTCGCCTGGTTACGGCCTCCACCATCAATGGCGGCTACCTCAATTTCATGGGCAATGAATGGGGACATCCGGAATGGATCGACTTTCCGCGTGAGGGCAATGGGTGGAGCCACAAATATGCGCGCCGCCAATGGGACCTGGTGGACAGGAAAGACTTGAAATACCAGTTTCTCAACAACTGGGATACGGATATGATACACCTGATTGGCGGAACGCGCGGATTTCAGCACCTCCCGGTACGCAAACTCTGGGACAAGGACGACGACCAGGTGCTTGCCTTTATGCGAGGTAGCCTGGTGTTTGTGTTCAACTTCCACCCGTTCAAGTCGTTCTCCGACTACGGACTGCTTGCCCCACAAGGCGAGTATGAGCCAGTGATGGACAGCGACAGCCCCCGATATGGCGGCTATGGCAATATTGATGGGTCGGTGCATCACCTCACCCAGCCCGACGAGCTGTATACCCCCGATGGCTTAGGGTGGCTCGAACTTTATCTGCCGGCACGCAGCGCACAAGTGCTGCGCCTGCTCCCCCCACCCAAGAACAAGAAGAAATCCGCAAGGCGCACGGCTCTCCAAAAGAAACCCGCAGCGGTTAAGCGTTAAGCATCGTAAATGGTATAAATAGTAAGGGGAATCTCCAATGCCACTTGTGATAATAATGGGGGAGATTATTTGAGCCAGTCGGTGATGCGCTTTTTCACCAGTGAAGTTTCGCACAGAATCCGGATAAATTCCTTGGAGGCGGTGTTGCGGTAGATGCCTTTGAGCGACTGCACGCACCCTTCCATACGGCACCCTTCATGGTTGATGGGAATGGCCACGAGGTCGTCCACGTCTTCGGTTGCCGATGTGGAGAGAATGGTGTAGAGCCCGGTGTTGCGCACAAGGCGCAGCAGAGGGGTCACTTCGTCCATCTCGGCGCGCACATTGAGCTGGGTGCCCGTTTCGGAGAGAATGCTGTCGAGCACATTGCGTGCCTGTAGGCCCTTGGCGGGCAGTGCCACGGGGTGACTTGCGAGGTCGGAGAGCGTGACGGAGCTTAGTTGCGCCAATGCGCTGTCGCGGCGTGCTATCACCGAAAGCACATCTTCAAACAGCAGGTGCGACTCTATGAGCGGGTGGCTCTCTTTTGGACGGAACGAGAGCACAAAGTCGAGTTTATGGTTCATGAGCCGGTTGATTAGTTCCGTCATGGGCTTATACACGATGTTGAGGAAGATGTCGGGGTAGAGCTTCATGAAGTCTTTCAGCGTTTCGTGCATCACCATGTTGAAAGAGTGGGTCACACCGATGTTGAGCGAGCCGCATTTGAGCGCGCGCAGGTCGTCGATGCGATGGGCGCAGTTGTTGACCGCGTCGATGGCGTTGACGGCAAAGGGCAGGAGTTCCTCACCGGCCTTGGTGAGCATCACCTTGTGTGAAGTGCGGTAAAACAGCGCAATTTCCAGTTCTGTTTCCAGTTGCTTGATGGTTTGTGAAAAAGTACTTTGCGTGACGCACATTTCTTTGGCCGCTTCCGAGAAGTTGAGACGCTTTGCGGCAATCACGAAAGCTTTCAGACACCGTAGTTCCATATCGTTTGCAATGTGTTATTGAACTGCAAAGTTACTCTTTTTTGCTCAAATCACACTGCAAATTGTTTTCTCTTTTTCTGACGAGCAGCATCAGGCGTTTCTCACGCTGGGGCGTGATGAGGCGGCGCACGAATATGTTGGGTATGGCCACGCCGATGGCTATGCACAGAATGATGAATGAGGCGCGAATGCCGTTGTACATGGCGGTGGTCACTTCGCCCACCACGCCGTGCATCTCAATGAAGGCAAACAGGGCGCGATACATCAGCACACCGGGAATCATTGGTATCACACTCGGTATGCTCAGGCAGTGGTGAGGTGTGTGGAGCCAGTGCATGGCCTTCACGCAGATGATGCTCACCAGTGCGCTGCCCACCAGCGAGCCTATGATGGGGCCGAGGTCGAGACCGGCGTTGCCGTTGCTGGGGCCGAGGTTCACGAAATTGCGGGTGCACACCGCAATGATGCCGCCCAGTGCCACCACCCACAGCAGGCGGCGTGGGGTGTTGAAAATCATGGAGAAGCCCATGGCGGATATGGCTGCGGCTATTGAAAATTCCCAGTACTCGTGGTGAGGGGTCATCGACAGGTCGCGCACGAAGTTGTCAACGCCCACCACCTCTATGGCAAACGAGATGCCCAATGCCATGGCAAGCACCATGAGCAGGGTGTTGATGGCGCGGGTGAGTCCCACCTGCTGATGCCCAGTGAGCATGTCGCTGATGAAATTGATGAGTGGCACGCCTGGCACGATAAACAGTGCGCAGGCCATCAGTGGGTGCCAGGGTGTGGACGTTTGCAATAAAGGCGGAAGCGCCGCACCAAACGCGATGTTTGCCGCGCCGAAAATCCATGCCAGCACCGTGCTCACGAATGCCGCGATGGTGATGGTGAAATAGGGGTTGGCGCTTTTAGAGTTGAGATACATTCTAAGCCTCAGGCCTAAAATGGCGGCAATCGAGGCGTAGAAGAATGCAGGCCAGTCGCAGCCGAACTGTATGCAGAAGCCGCCGCAGGCGAAGCCTCCGCCCATTGCCACCTGCCAAGGTGTATATACGCGTGGCGCAGCGCAAATCTTATCGAACTCAGCCTCGAATTGCTCGATGGTGTAGTCGTCTTTGATGGCGTTCCACGAGAGTTTGCTGATTTTGCTGATGGCAGCCATGTCGATGATGTGCTTGGTGCATCGCTTGAATTTGGTGTGCGAGTTTTCCGCGTCGCTGTAGTTCACCATCAGCATATTGTAGTTCACATATATCTGGAGATTCTCTTCATTGAAGTGGAGGAAGGCAGCGGTGCGCTTCATGTTGCGGAATATTCGCGAGGTATCGGCCGAACTCTCCATCAGCATACATCCCACTTTCAGCAACAGGTCGAGCCGTCGGTTCACAGAAGTGCCGTCGGTGTGGGGGAGCGGAGTGTCGGTAGGTTTAGAAATCATCGTCATCGTCCCAGTCATAAATAGAGTCTAAAGAGTCGTCGTCATCGTAAGTGATACAGTGGTGCTTCTTATTGAATTTCGCAATCTTGCATAGCAGTTTCCATATCCATTTTCCTGCGCGAATAAAAGCGTGGCATACATTATTCAAAAGCCCTTTCACCATATTCATAATAGATGCACTTTTTTCTTGGGTGCAAAATTACAAACTAATTGACGCGCAGCAAAGCCACAGCCTACGGTTGTGTGAATACTGCTATTCAAAAAACCGATAGCCGCCCCCGTCTATCAATGCTTCAAACAATGAATAGCAAGCCGGTAATCTGTTTCCTGTAGTATAGCACGAGCTTTAACTCTTTCCACTTCAAATAGCCGTTGCTCTTTGGGGAAAATAGGCGGAGGGAAAAAAGGAAAATGGCGCCACGCCGGTTGGTTTGATGGGGCGTGGCGCCATTTGGTATGGTTGAGAGTGAGTCGGTTTCAGAAAAGATTGCGCTTAGGCGTGAGGCTTATTTCCTTTTCTTCTTTTTTGAAGAAGTGGTGGACTCCTCTTTTGCGCTTTTCTTTTTCTTGCTGGCTTTCGGAATTTTCAGCTTGTCGCCGGGGTGAAGCATGTCGGCGTTCTTCAGCTGAGGGTTGGCCTTGCGGAGCTGGTCGGTGCCTAATCCGTAGCGGTGGGCAATGCGCTCGAGCGACTCACCGTCGCGCACGTTGTGGCTCGATGGGGTGGCGTCTTCCTCTTTCTTGGCTTTCTTTTTCTTCGACTTCGAAGCGCTTTCGCTGTCGGCGCTTCTGCTCTTTTTCTTGCTCTTGGCAGATTGCTTTTCTTCATCGCGGTCGGCGGCCTTTCTACTTCTCTTGGTGGATTTCACCTCCTCATTGTCATCGGCCTTGTTGGCAGCCCTTCTGCTCTTGGCGGAAGGTTTTTTCTCGTCGTCGGCCTTGTCGGCTTTTCTGCTCTTCTTGCTCACAGCCGGGGTGCTTTCCTCTTCAGCGGTGCGGCGTGAGTTGCGCTTGTCGGCTTTTGCCTTGGCTGTAGCCTTTTCTTCCTCGATGGCAGCTTTTTGCTTCTTGCTGCTGCTTGGCGCTTGTTGCACGGCAGGCTCATCTTTCTTCTTGGGCTGCTGCTGCGCCTTTTTGCTGCTCTCGCTTGCGCTTTGCTTTGGAGCGGCTTCTTGCTTCTGCTTCTTTGGAGTGGTGACGCGAGCGTCAATTTCATCGTTCACGCTGTATGATTTAGAGCGCTGGGCTGTGGCAGGCTCGGATTTTGCCTCCTTCTTTGGTGCAGCTTCCCTTTTAGCAGTTTCCTTCTTGGCAGCCTCTTTCTTAGGCTGGGCGCTTGCATAGGAGGGCTCTTGCTTCTCGGCTTCTGACGCGCTGACAGAGCCATTCACCTTCAGCACCTGGCCACGGCTCACATGCTTACGGTTGAGATTGTTGATAGCCATCAACTCTGCCACGCTCATATTGTAGTCGTCGGCGATGCTCTCGATGGTTTCGCCGCGTTTCACCTTGTGGAATTTGCTCTCACCAGGCTCATTGCCAGCCACGGTCTTGGCGGTTTGCTTGCTGCCAGCCTGTGACTTGCTGTCGTCGGCCTTGGCTGTTTTCACCACATTCTTCTCCGTGTCCTTCGGGTTCACCATTTGCTGTGCCACCGACGATTTGTGGTTGCCAGGCTCCACCACATCACGAGTGGCATACAGGTCCTTACGGTAGTTCATGATGCTGTCTTCCACCATGATGTAGCTGTAGATTTGCTGCGAAGGCAATGCCAGTGAGTAGGGGTGAGTGTCGCCAGGAATGATGTCGTGGCGATATTGAGGGTTGAGAATTCTGATTTCCTCAATAGGGATATTGAGCACGCTCGAAATCTGGTTGAAGTTCACGCGGTGGCTCACCATCACCGTGTCGATGATCAGCGGCTTTTTTGCGAGAGCAGGGTTGATGTTGTGCTTCTGATAGTTGTTCATCACATAGGTGGCAGCGATGAAGGCAGGCACATAGCCACGGGTTTCGCGAGGCAGATATTCATAAATCGACCAGAAGTCGGGTTTCTCATTGTCCTTGTTTTTAGCACGGCGCAGTGCCTTGTTCACGTTGGCTGGCCCACAGTTGTAGGCAGCGATGGCGAGCGACCAGTCGCCATATATGCCATAAAGCTGCTTGAAATAGCTTGCTGCCGCATTGCTTGAGCGGTAGGGGTCGCGTCGCTCGTCCACCAGCGAGTTCACCTCCAGCCCGAGTCCCTTGCTTGTATCGACCATGAACTGCCACAGGCCTGCTGCACCAGCGCTCGACACCACATTCGGGTCGAGAGCCGATTCCACGATAGGAATGAATTTCAGTTCGTGTGGCAGCCCCTCCTTTTCAAGGGCGCGCTCGAAGATGGGCATGTAGTAGGGCGACATGCCAAGGATTTGCGACACCATGGTGCGCTCCTTGGTGATGTAGCGTGTGATATAGGCCTTCACCACCTGGTTGAAGGGCAGTTCTATGCCAGAAGGAATGGCGCGCAGGCGCTGAATGTATTCAGCGTCGCTCACCTCATTCGGCGACTTCTTCTCCACATTGGCATCCACCACGGCGTAGTTTTGCAGATACCAGTTTTTCTGCATTTCTTGCGTGCTGATTTCAAAGCTGTAGGGATACACGATGGCCTCGTCGGTAATCGATTCCTTCAGCGATAAAATCGATTTCTTTTTTGGCGCCGCCGTCATTGTGACCGCCACGAGCGTCATTACGATTAATGCTTTAAATCTGAACTTATTCATATATTATCGTAGTGTTTGTGTTTTGTTTAAAAGTTGATGGCGCACTGTAGCCCGAGCGACGGTATGCGCCCCTGCCTGGTGTCGATGGCCGCCGGTGCCACTTCCATCGACAGGTCGGAAGATATGTCGAAGTGGGCGAGTGATGCGTCCACGTAAGCGTCCACGATGTTGATGAGATACACCGCCACCATGCTGATGATGCAGATGTCGCGGTAGCGGCGGTAGTAGGTGCGCTTGTTTTTCAGCGACCGCGTGAGCCATTCCATGTCGATGTCGCTTTCCTTCATCGTCTTCGGGAAGAAATTCATGTAGCTGCGGGTGTTGGGGTCGTTGTCGGTGATGTCGCGGTATGCCTTGGTGTAGTCGGAGAGCATACGGTTGTTCCATGCGGTGCCGTAGCCCAGTCCCACAAAGGCGCCCACCACGATGGGCAGCTTCCAGTAGCGCCGGTTGTAGATCTGTCCCAGTCCGGGGCAGAGAGCCGAAAGCCACATCGCCCTTTTGGGGTCGGGGTTGAACACGCGCAGTTTTCCCAAATTGGTGGCTGCGGCGGTGTCGGCTGCGAATGTGGCTTGGGCCAGAATCAGCGAGTCGGCGGCGCCGGACGTGAATTTCACCGTGTCGCCTTGCTCGTTGAGCACCGGTGTGCGCAGCTTCAGTGTGCTGTCGGTTTTGACTGTGGACACCGACGCTGCCACGGAGTCGGCAGGGGTGCTGACAGCAGCCACGCGTCCTCCGGCTCGGTTGCGCACAGGCTTGTCGATGCTCTGTGCACTGCAGTGCAGCGTGAAAAACGCCCATAGGCATAGCGTGATGGCTATGCCTACATGGGTGCGGATATGTGGCTTAAATCTTTTTCTCACAAGGAGTTTTTATCTGTTTGACGGATAGGCGTAGCGGCAGCTATGCCCCGTCTGTTTTTTAGTTATTATTTTTTAATGTGTCAAAGATACGAATAATTCTCTCCAGTTCCTCTTCATTTTTGAAGGGAAAAGTGATTTTTCCTTTGCCGTCGTTGCTGCAGGCAAACGACACTGGCACGCCGAACGATTTGCTCAAATGCGCTTTCAGCACATTGAAGTCGGCAGCGTTGGCAGCCTTCTTTGCCGGCTCCTTATCCGCTTTGCCACCGTTTTCCGCTCCAGCGTTCATTTCTTTGGCGCGTTGCTCTACTTGCCTCACGGATAGTCCCTTTTTCAGAATCTCGTTGTAGAGCTTGAGCTGCATCGAAGGCTTTTCCACCGAGAGCAGCGCCCTTGCGTGGCCCATGTCCACCGTCTTGTCGCGTAGTCCCAGCTGCACTTCGGCAGGCAACTTCAGCAGGCGCAGAAAATTGGCGATGGTGGCGCGCTTTTTACCTATGCGCTCACTCAGTCGCTCCTGTGTGAGGTTGTATTGGTCGATGAGTTTTCTGAAAGTGAGCGCAATTTCTATGGCGTTGAGGTCTTCGCGCTGAATGTTCTCGATAAGCGCCATTTCAGTGAGCTCGCTGTCGTTGGCGGTGCGCACATAGGCGGGCACGGTGTCGAGCCCGGCGAGCTTGGCGGCCCTGTAGCGTCGCTCACCCGAAATAATCATATAGGTGCCGGCTTCGGCGCTGCGCAGCGTCAGAGGCTGAATGATGCCGAGCTCGCGTATGGAGGTGGCCAGTTCCTCAAGGGCGTCTTCGTCGAAGCTCGTGCGGGGCTGGTCGGGGTTGGGCTTGATGAGGTCGATAGCTATTTCGTTGATAGCCGAACTGCCGCTTGGCTGCACATCGTCCATTGAGATGAGTGAGTCAAGTCCGCGTCCGAGTGCATTTCTCTTCATTTTCATTATGTGTGGTAAGCGGATTTTGAGATTTTGTGATTGAAATTACTTTTTCTTTCGATTTTTGCTGATCAGCTCCTTAGCCAGCTGAATGTGGCTGGTGGCACCTCGGCTGCTGGGATCGTAGAGAATGGCTGGCAGTCCGTGGCTCGGGGCTTCGCTCAGTCGAATGTTGCGTGGAATCACTGTGCCAAACACCATGTCGCCGAAGTGGCTTTTCAGCTCCTCATAGATTTGGTTGGCCAAGCGCAGGCGTGCGTCGTACATGGTGAGCAGGAACCCCTCAATTTGCAGCGAAGGGTTCAGTTTCGCCTTGATGATACGGATGGTGTTGAGCAGCTTGCTGATGCCTTCAAGCGCGAAATACTCGGCTTGCACTGGAATAATCACAGAGTCGGCTGCTGTGAGCGCGTTCACCGTGATCAGTCCAAGCGATGGACTACAGTCGATGAGAATGAAGTCGTATTTCTCCTTTGCGCTCGCCAGCGCTCTTTCGAGCACCCGCTCGCGGTTGGGCTTGTTGATCAGCTCCAGTTCGGCGCCCACCAGGTCGATGCGGCTGCCCACCAGGTCGAGGCCCTCCACGCAAGTTTTCACTTCGGTGCCGAGCAGTGGATAGTCGTCAACCAGACATTCGTAGATCGACGAGGTCATCTTCTTCGGATCCACGCCAAGGCCGGAGGTGGCGTTGGCCTGTGGGTCGGCATCGATGAGCAGCACTTTTTTCTTGCTTACGGCCAGCGAGGCTGCTAAGTTGATAGCAGTGGTGGTTTTGCCCACGCCGCCTTTTTGGTTGGCTATTGCTATAATCTTTCCCATATTCTTGAGAGTGTTATTGTTTTCACTGCAAAGAAATTACTTTTTACCCAAATGCACGCTACAATTTGCGTTAAAATCAAATAAATGTTGATAACTCGGCACTTTTGTTAATAACTGCAACATGCCTTTTTCCCTTTTCGTGCGCTTATGCCTTATCGGGGCAAAGCCTTGCCCGAATCGGGAAGCCGTGCGCGCTTGGTGCGATGGGGTCTGTGCTTGAAGAAGCAAGCAGCGGCTTGGATTGGATTCCAGGCCGCTGCATTGATGCTGAAGTATCTTTTTTTGCTCATGCTGCCAAACCTGCTGTGGGGTGTTGGCGGAGCGCATTAAGTGTCGAGTGTGGCGTAGGTGGCATTTTCTTCGATAAACTGCCTGCGCGGTGGCACGTCACCGCCCATCAGCATGGTGAACACGCGGTCGGCCTCGGCAGCGTCGTCGATGGTGACACGCTTGAGCATTCGGTTCTCAGGGTTCATGGTGGTGTCCCAAAGTTGCTCAGGGTTCATCTCGCCCAGACCTTTGAATCGCTGCACACGCACGTTTCTTTCCTCGCCGCCGCCATACTTGTCGATAAACTGGCGCACCTGCATGTCGGTCCAGCAGTATTCCGAGTTGTTGCCTTTGATGGCGCGGTAGAGCGGAGGCGTGGCGATGTAGAGGTGTCCTCTCTCAATCACCGACCTGATGCAGCGGAAGAAGAACGTCATCAGCAGGGTGGCAATGTGCGCACCGTCCACATCGGCATCGGTCATGATGATCACGCGGTGGTAGCGCAGCTTGTCGGGGTCGAAGTGCTGCGGGTCGGTCACGCCGAGGGCGCGGAAAATGGTCACCACCGACTCGCTGTCGTAGATTTTGTGCTCCATCACTTTCTCCACGTTCAGAATCTTACCGCGCAGTGGCAAAATGGCCTGGAACTGGCGGTCGCGTCCCTGCTTGGCCGAGCCGCCTGCCGAGTCGCCCTCCACTAAGAACAGCTCCGACTTGGCGGGGTCTTTGCAGGAGCAGTCGGCGAGCTTGCCGGGAAGTCCGGAGCCAGCCAGAGGCGACTTGCGAATGATCTTTTCGCGTGCGCTTTCTGCTGCGTGGCGTGCCTTGGCTGCCATGATCAGCTTCTCCACGATGGTCTTGGCTTCATCGGGGTGCTCTTCCAGGTATGGTCCGAGCGCTTCCTTCACCGCCTGATTCACAGCGCTGATGGCCTCGGTGTTGCCGAGCTTGGTCTTGGTCTGGCCTTCAAACTGTGGCTCCATCACTTTCACCGACACCACGGCAGTGAGGCCTTTAAGGAAGTCTTCCTTTGAAAGCTCCACTTTTGCCTTTTCAAGCATCTTGCTTTCTTCCGCATATTTTTTTAGCGTATTGCTCAAGCCCATGCGGAAGCCTTGGAGGTGCGTTCCGCCTTCTATAGTGTTGATGTTGTTTACAAAGGAGTAGATGTTGTCCGTGTATGAAGCGTTGTAGGTCATGGCCACCTCCACAGGAATGATTTCTTCCTTTTTTTCTTCACCTTGGGCGGTCTTGACCGGCACGTGCGCCGTTTTGGAAATGTGTATCACATCGTTGATAAGCGACTCCTTGCCCTCATCGAGATAGCGCACGAAATCGTCGAGTCCGGTTTCGGAATGGTACACCTCGGTGTGAGGATTTCCGTTCTCGTCCTTGTCGCGAAGGTCGGTGAGCGTCAGGCTCACGCCGGCGTTGAGGTATGCCAGGTCGCGCAGACGGGTGCTCAGAATGTTGAACTGATATACAGTCTCCTGGAAGATGGTGGCATCGGGGTGGAAGTAGATGGTGGTGCCGTGGTCTTCTTTCGCGCAGTCGCCAATCACCTTCACCTCGCTGGTGGGCTTGCCGAAGGCGTATTCCTGCATATACACTTTGCCGTCGCGGCGCACTTCAGCACGCAGATAGTCGCTGAGGGCGTTCACGCAGCTCACACCCACGCCGTGCAATCCGCCCGACACCTTGTAGGAGCCTTTGTCGAACTTGCCGCCGGCGTGCAGCACGGTCATCACCACTTCGAGCGCCGACTTGTGGAGCTTCTTGTGCTCGTCCACAGGAATGCCGCGGCCGTTGTCGCGCACGGAGATGGAGTTGTCCTCGTAGATGGTGACCTCCACCTTGTTGCAAAAGCCGGCAAGGGCCTCGTCGATGGAGTTGTCCACCACTTCCGATACCAGGTGGTGGAGACCTTTCACATGTGTGTCGCCAATATACATTGACGGACGCTTGCGCACTGCCTCAAGGCCTTCAAGCACTTGAATGTTCGACGCTGAATACTGTTCTTCTTGCTGTTCGATTAATTCTTCTGACATAAAATTTTAGGTTATCGCAAACATCGGTAATCGGCTGGCGTACAGTGTTTTCAAAGCTGTCGCACTGTTCTTGTCGAAGTTTGCGCTATAAAACATACAAATTTACGAAAAATTATTCTTTTCGCCAACTTTTGCCCCTCTTAAAAAATGAAAAATTCATCTCTTAAAAAATAAATTTTTATGTTTTGTTGTAAGGTCTGCTTTCCCCCTTATTTATGGCGCTTGCTGTGTGATGATTTGGGAAGTTTGCTTAGCGATTCACTTTTTGTTGTGTTTTGTTGTGTTTTGTTGTGTTTTGTTGTGTTTTGTTGTGTTTTTACATATCTTTGTGGCGTAGAATATATTCACCTTTAGAAACAGATAAAATGAAAACTCTTTCTCGATTATTGTTGTGCCTGATTTTGGCTCTGGCTTTTGGCTCTGTGAAAGTTTTTGCCGACGACATCGACACGCTCACAGCGCAAGAAAAATCCACATTCGACTCCGCTATCCACTTTATGGACAATGGTATGCTGGATACTGGCATTGATTTGATGAAAGACCTCGACAAGATTCACCCTAACAACAGGTATGTGGTTTATGAAATTGTGTATGGATATATCACTAAGCAGGATTATGACAGCGCCTATCAGTGGGCGAAAAAACTGATGGCGCTGAACGACCGCGATGCCGACTCGTTTTTCATCGCAGGCAATGCCTACGACTTCTCTGGGCATCGTGCCGAGGCTATCAAGCTGTATGAGGAGGGACTAAAGAAGTTTCCACAAAGCGGGCGGCTTTGGGTGGAGAAAGGTAACATGGCATATATGACCAAGGACTACGATGAGGCTGCGCGCTGCTACGAGGAAAGCGTGGAGCGAGATCCTCGGTATGGAGCGGCTTATTACAGGCTGGCATGGCTGTTCAGCCAAACGGACGACCCTGTGTGGGCGGTCATGTATGCGCAGATGTGCGAGTTGGAGGAGGATAAGACCGACCGTGTGCTGGAGATGGGGCGCCTCATCTATGCCCTGTACCGCGACAATGTGAAGCGTAACGAGAAGGGAGAGGTGAAGGTGTCGTTCACCAAGCATGTGGCTTTGCCTCGCTATGCTTCGTGTGATGGCGAAATCCCGTTCAACTACTTTTTTGAAAACATTCACAGCATATTGAGCCCAAAAGCCCTTACTGCCGACACGCTCTCTCTCAAAGACGTGGCTATGCTTCACAAGCAATATGTGGAAATGGCCGATACAATGGCGCACGACTACTATAATGTGCCCATTCTCGATTTGGAGCGCGCCGCTCTTCACGCAGGCCATCTCGATGGCTACATTATGTGGATGCTATGGGGTGCTGACGCACAGAACAAGGTGCGTGTATTCGACAACGAAGATTGCCGCAATAAGGTTAATGCTTTTGCGCATTGGTTAAGCAATGACTACTTGCTAACTGGCTGGCTGGATAGGGGCGTGGCTCGCCCACACACCACCGTGGCGTGTGTAGTGCCTGTCCCAAGACTGAAAGATCTTGGCGGCGCCAAGGCTTGCAAGGAGCATAAAGCCGAAATACAGGCTGTGGCCAAGTGGCTGCTTGAAGCTGCCCCCGACTCCACGAGCCTCTTGCAGAAGAAAATGCACACAGCAATCACTTTTTGGCTGGTCAGCACCGACGAAATGACGCTTAATGTGGATGGGTCTTCTTTTCTGATGAAGCTGCCACTTCTTCCATATTGCTTTGCGGCGGTCATAGACTATGCCACACACCGTGGAATAAGAGAACTTGCGGCCGACGATTATGTGGCTGTGATGATGACTGTGGCGGGGTATGCCAAGAGGCATAAAGAGGCTCTTGGGCTGGACGATAGCTTGACCAAGTTTGTGATGCAAGATGATGATGCGCTCCGGACGGCGTTCAGGGCTGAATTTGCAAAACAGAAAGGAAGGAAGAACTCAAAGTAGGGCCATTCCAGTGGTGACGCACGGTTGAGGGAGCGATGCTGCTTGTGGGGGGGAAACAAAAAAAGCCTCCCAGTTAAGAAGGCTTTCTCTTTGGTGACCCTGGAGGGCCTCGAACCCTCGCCCCATTGATTAAGAGTCAATTGCTCTACCAACTGAGTTACGGAGTCATCGTGTGTATTCGTTTCCGAATTGCGAGTGCAAAGTTGCGGCATTTGTTAAAACTTCTTACAAATCAACTAATTACGTAGATAAATCCAAAAGTTATTGATTCAAAAACTATAAAATATAACAAGGCAAAAAACATCAGCATATACCATTTGTTATACTTAGAGTTTTCATACTTATCAATTATAAAATCTCCTCTATTGTCTTTTTTATAGTATTTGTATATTGGTATAACAAGTATAGCTGATAAAATTAAATATATCAAAAATGGAATTTTTACATAAAGATATCTTTCCAGAAGAAACCCTAAATCAAAACTCAGCATTATAATCGGGAAGAAGAAAAAAGAAGATCCTCCCATAACATCCCCTTTATCAGTTGTGAGCCATTTACTGCCAAGATAAAAGTAGAAGTTGATTATAGTTTTAATTTTTAACATTTGGTCATTTTTCTATCCAATTATAAAACTCTTCTCCCCAAACAGCATCAGCAATTCCAAGCCCTACAGAAACAAATGGTCCCACCACAGGTATAAAGCCAGACAGTATGGTTAATGTTCCAACAGCCAATCGTGCAGATCCTTTTGCGACTTTCTTCTCGCTGACATCTTGGATGAATCCGTATAATGTTATAACAGCACCAACCCCAATAAGCCCCCTATTAATGTATTTTAGGGCTTTGGTGGATTTGGCGATGGTTTCGTATTGGGCTGCTTTTGACTGGAGGAGCCTTTCTGTCTCGGCACTTGGGGCGGAGCTGAGGCGCTGTTGGAGGGATGCGATTTGGCGGCCCTCGTCGTCACGCACATATTTCCACCACTGATTGATGGCGTTCACCGGGAAAGAGACGGCGGTGTTGATAATGGAAATCTTGGTTGTGACACCAAGGCCGTCGCTCGTGGAAGAATATCCACCCTGGTTGATGTCAAAAGGGTCTCCGTTGCCTCTGCCGCCCCATATATCCTGCTGCGACCCATAGTATTGCAACCATTCGCCAGGGTCTTGGGGCGTATAGTGGTTCACACCACAAGGCAGAACAGGCTTTATGTAGGGGCGGCTGAGCTATAGGTATAGGCGCCCACGCCGCTGCGGTGTGTTACATTGCCGTGCGTGTCGTAGGCGTAGCTGTCCTCGCCGCCACTGGTGAGGCGGTTCATGCTGTCGTAGCCGAAAGGCTCGCTGTGGCCGGTTATGCTGTCGGTGCGCAGTGTCATGTCATATCAAATCAATATAGTAATAAAGTGTTCCTATTAACGTCAAAACTGCCAATTGAATACCGAAACAAATTGGTAATATGTAATACCATTTATTAAATTTTGACTGTTCAAAAGCATTGATAATACGCTCGCCATAACGATTACGCTTATAGAGCAAATAAATAAAAAAAAGTATAGCTACAATAAGGGCGAACAGTAATGCAAAAGGTATGGTCACCGATATCGTTTTTTTTACTAATTGATTTAGTAGGAAGACAATAAATGTTACAGGGTAAAAATAGCCCAGAACACCATAAAACATGTCCCCTTTTTCTTTTGGCCACCTTGATTTACAATTGATAGCAAATATGAAATCAAAAAAACTCATAATTTAAAATTCTCTTTCAACCCAGTCATAGAATTGCTCTCCCCATACAGCATCAACAAGTCCTATTCCTACTGATAAAAATGGCCCGACAACGGGTATGCCAGATGCTATGCATGAAGCACCTGCGACTATGGCGCGAGCAACCCCCCTTTTGCCATGACCGTTTGTGAAGTCTATATACACATCATATGCTGTTGTTACTGCACCTATTTTGTTTAGTGATTTGCCGATTTTCTCTAAGGCTTTGGTGGATTTGGCGATGGTTTCGTACTGGGCGGCTTTTGACTGGAGGAGCCTTTCGGTCTCGGCACTTGGGGCGGAGCTGAGGCGCTGTTGGAGGACTGCGATTTGGCGTTCCTCGTCGTCACGCACATATTTCCACCACTGATTGATGGTGTTCACCGGGAAAGAGACGGCGGTGTTGATGATGGAAATCTTGGTTGTGACACCAAGGCCGTCGCTCGTGGAAGAATATCCACCCTGGTTGATGTC
>JBNMJK010000013.1:0-44405 GCA_050873765.1 Sodaliphilus sp. | reverse complement strand
GTCCTAACATATAGACGATTACAATATATGGTAATGATTTCATTTCAATACACTTTCTTTTTCTTTATCGTTAATGTAAAAAATTCCAGTCATAATATTTGTCTAATATTTTCAGAAGGCTTTCATCGGGAACCAAGCCATTGTCCTTGCGTTTCTCTTCTTCGACCCATTTTAAAAACTTTTTATATATGCTGGGGCGCATCCTTTCTTGTGGAGGAAATTTCACAGACTCCTGTTTTAATGCTTCTCCATTAGGCAGAGTAGCGTATTGGTGGACAGAAAATTCAAAATCTCTTATCCTCAAATGTCGATTATTCCTACTGACAAAAATTGTGTCGGATTTTTGTAATAACGGGAAAACCATATTGGTGTCTTTAAATTTTATGTCTCTGTATGGTGGGACTGTTTGAGAGGCAGTAATATGCCTTGTCGAAGTAACGCTGTCAACTATTATCTGCCTGTGGCGTACACTCAATTCTTTTTGGGGAGGGTCAATCACACGAAAATAAATTGTGTCACGAAAAGGGAACAGACCTCTATCTTTATCTCGCACAATTTTTACGCCTAACACATATGAATTGTTCTCAATAACTAAGCGGTTTTTCCCATAAAAGTTAACGGTTAACCTCCTTGCTCTATTGTCACTAAAGTAGAATTCATATGGAAAAAAGCCATAGAAAGCATAAAATGTCTCGCTATAACTGTCTACGATATCATGGGGGGTAGCCATTATCCTAAACCTAAACCCTAATATGCTTAACAGCATTATAGCGGCTACTGAAATTCTGAAAAAGTCGTTATTATTTTTTATACCAATCATCGCTAAATCCTCCATATAAAAATTTTTATTTTGGTATTTTGTGTCACCTTGTCCCCATCGGAAGGACAATGAGCAGATTGAGGAAAATCAATTCCTCCAGCCAACATTTTTGCAGCAGAAAACGCAAAGAAGGCAATAGCGCTAAAAGAGAGTATAGGTTTTGCTTTCATAAATACACAATCTTAAATTTCTGCCAAATTAATTATTTTGCTTGATATGCACAAATTTTTAAATATGTTATACAACACAAAGTGGAACTAATTTATATTTGTGCTGTTGTGAAGCACCTCGTTTTCGGTGAGCTTTACGCTGGCTTTGTCCACTCTCCGCTATCTTTGTTCCCCATAAACCATCAATCTCTATTTCTAACTTCTAAATCCTTTTCTAACCATTTCGGGGTGAAAAATCACTAACTTTAGTGATTGTGGGCTATGATGGTATGGTGTAATTTTGCACCTATGAAAAAACGTTTGGTTCTCACAGCAACAACTATCGGCGCAATGGCACTCACAGCCAGCGCATCAACCACCGCCGACACACTCAACTTGCAAGAGGTGACCGTGACGGCTATCAAACAAGGCACCGACATACGCAACCTTGCCATTTCGGCAACAGAAATCCGACGCAACGACTTGGAGCGCAACGGCATAGCTGGCACAAAGTCGGCAGCCGACATGGTGCCCAACATCTACATTCCCGACTACGGCAGCCGCATGACCTCCACCATATATGTGCGCGGACTCGGCACTCGCATCGACCAGCCTGCCTTAGGGCTTAACATCGACAATGTGCCCATCATGTGCAAAGAAAACTACGACTTCGACTTGATGGACATTTCTCGAATGGAGATGCTGCGTGGGCCACAAAGCACCCTCTACGGGCGCAACACCATGGCGGGCGTAATCAACATCTACACCCTGTCGCCACTGAGTTATTCCGGCACAAGGGCACTACTGGAATATGGCATGCACAACGCCCACAAAGTGGGAGCAAGCCACTATGCAAAAGTGACCAGCAATTTAGGACTGTCGGTAGGTGTGCTGCACACGGGCACCGATGGCGAATTCTATAACCAGTACAACCACAAGAAAACTGACTGGGAAAAGCAGACAGGCGCACGATTCAAGTTGGAATGGATGCCACAAAACCAGCTATATATCAGTAATATGCTATCGGTAGCGGCAAGCCGCCAAGGTGGCTATGCCTACGAACAACAAGGCAAGGGCTACATCGCCTACAACGACACTTGCTTCTACCGCAGAACCGCCATCATCGATGGCATCACCATCAAGCGAAATTTTGAACACTTTTCATTAAGCGGCATCACCAGCTACCAGTATCTCAACGACAATATGACGCTTGACCAGGACTTCACCACCGAGCCCTACTTCACCCTCACCCAGGCCCGCAAGGAGCATGCGGTGACCGAGGACATCGTGGCGCGGTCGCAGGCGGCTGGAGTATACAACTGGCTGACAGGTGCTTTCGGATTTTACAGGCACTACAACATGGACTCGCCCGTCACCTTCAAGGAAAAGGGCATCAGCGAACTGATAGAAAGTCACCGCAACGCTGCCCTACCCACCTATCCCATAACATGGGACACGAAGGATTTTCTCTTGGGTAGCAATTTTAAAAGCGACACCTACGGCGCGGCACTCTATCACCAATCCAGCTACAAAATTGGGCATTTCACACTCGCTGCAGGCCTGCGCCTCGACTATGAGCGCGCCACACTCAAATACAACAGCGAAACGCACACCGGCTACACCATCACTTCGTTGGCCACCGGTAAGCCTTATTCTAAAGAGAACATCGACATCAACGACAAAGGACGGCTCACAAAAGACTTCATGCAACTGCTGCCTAAATTCTCGGTCAGCTACAATTTTGGCGGCAACGAGAAGAAAATGGTGTATGTGAGTGTAGCCAAAGGCAGCAAGTCGGGCGGCTTCAACACCCAGATGTTCAGCGACGTGCTCCAGCAGAAATTGATGGGCATTATGGGCATCGGCGCAAGCTACGACATCGACAAAGTGGTGAGCTACAAGCCCGAAACTGCGTGGAACTATGAAGTGGGAGCACATCTTGAAGGCTGGAACGGACGATTAAAGGCCGACCTCAGCGCCTTCTACCTTGATTGCCACAACAGGCAGCTCACCGTGTTTCCCGACGGCACCACCACCGGCCGTGTGATGGCCAATGCCGGCAAAACACGGTCGGTGGGCGCAGAGGTGGCACTGACTTTTGTGCCCTGGCAAGGCTCCACCCTCAATGTGAGCTACGGCTACACCAACGCAAAATTCATAGAATACAACGACGGCAAAGCCGACTACAAGCACAAATATGTGCCATATAGCCCAAGCAACACACTATTTGTGGAAGCACTACACCAGTTCGCGCTCAGCCACAGCCAGTGGCTGCGGTCACTCACCCTCAGCGCCAACCTTCGTGGCACTGGCGAGATTTACTGGAACGAGGCCAACGATGTGCGCCAGCCGTTCTATTGCCAACTGGGTGCCTCAGCCACAGTGGCAGGCGACAAGTATTCATTTGAACTATGGGGACGAAACCTCACCGACACCAAGTACACCACATTCTATTTCGTGTCGATTGGTCACACCTTCCTACAGCGCGGTCACGGCATAGCCTGCGGCGCCACTTTACGGGTAAATATTTAAGTAACAACATACTACTACAATCAAAAGAAAACAAACAGACAGCACTATGAAGAAATTATTATTTGCAATAGCCACTCTTGCTATGGTGGCGAGCCTAACGGCCTGTGGAAGCAACAGTGGTGAAGACGACAAGCATCTTTCAACCACCACCCACAACGACTTGGCCATGACGGCAAAAACCTGCATGAACGGAAAGCTGATTTACGACTGCGACTTCACCGCCATGCTCACCACCAACTATGGCACCAAGACGATGACACTCGCGCTCAACAATGTGAAATTCGCCGAGAAAATGCCAGCAGTGGACTTCGTTATCGATGGCATCAATTTCTCCGAGGAAAACCTCATGATTAAAGTGGAGCCTTCGTCGGTCAGCGCATCGGCTGGCTACACCGTAACGGGCATTAAAGGCCAAATCGACATCGAGCACAAGGTGTATGACATTTCATTTGTAGTGAACGACACCTACGAAGTGTATCTCACCAGCCAATTCAATTGTTCCAGCAATCATTTTGACAGCAGCACCCAGAAAAGTTACTCTTTCCTCATGACAAACAACAATGGCAAAAAGCATCTGCGCCTTGGCATACACAACGTGAAATTTGTGGAGGCTATGCCATTTCCATTAAAAGAAGTAGCAGTTTACTTCACCGAAGGCGAGGGCTGCACAATCAAAAGCACTGCCACCGGCTACACCTTTGAATGTGATAAGGTAACGCCATACCTAAAGGGGGGATCTGCAGAAACCCCGATGGATAGCCGAGAAATGACCAACGTGAAAGGAACAGTGGATTTAGTGAACCGCACCTTCAGCATCAAGTTTGACTGCTCAGGTATCACCTTCATAGAAAATGACATCACTGCACTCTATATTTAAAAAATTCAAGGGTGTGCAAAAAAATTATAATGTAACCGTCAATTTAAATTTCTATACACTATCTTTGTATTGATAGCAACAGAATTTGAATTCCCCAAAAAACGCAAAGATTATGATGATAAGAAAATTTTTAGGAATATTCTCCGCTCTTGCATTAATCGTGGCAGCGACAGGTTGCGGCGACGACAATAACGGCAACAACCCTACCGGTAGCGTGACCCGCACAATCAAGGTTCTCAACCATATTGTGAACAACGCATCAAGCGAGGAGCAACCTTACATTTCCACAAACGACATCGACTACACCTTCGACCGCGCCAACCAAAGCGTGACTGCTCTCACACTCCGCGTGAAGCTGAATGGAAGCGATGTGACCACCATCAAACTCTCCGACATTCAGTCATCGACCAGTGGCGGCGTGTGCAGCATCAAGGCCAAAGGCAGTGGTGTGACCGAGCTCAAAGGCCGCCTCGACCTCAACGAGGGCACGCTGAGGGTGAACTATATTTTAGACGGCAAATACCGTGTGATAGCCACCACACCAGAGTTGTTCAGCAACAACTGCCCCACCGCCTGCTCATACTCCGATGGCTCTACATCTCAAAACAATAACACAGTGTATCAATTCAATATCGACCCAGAGGCACTCACTGCCAAGGTGATTATAGGCAGCCTCATCGACCAGTCGATGAAGCGCACTATCAGCACTATCAAGAGCGATGCCGGTGCTTCGGCAAAAGTGACCGTGACAGCCAGCGGCTATGAGATTGAGGCTGTAGAACTACCCACCACAGCCACTTATATTCTTAATGGAAAGTCCACTACAACCAAGGCTTATCCAATTGCTGATTTGAAGGCTATTATTGACTTGGAGAACAGCAAATTTGATGCAACGCTTCAATTGGGCAGCATCAGCCTGACAGCCAACGGCTCGGTAAGCAACTAACCAATAACCAACTAACACTATAAAAAAATGAAACAAACTCTTATCATGATCGCCTCAATTCTGGCAGTAGCACTTGCTTCGTGCAACAATAGCGGCGACAAATCCATGTATCTTCAGGCTCAGATGGTGAATCACATGAGCAATGTGGAAGCCACTGAAGAAGATCCCGGCACAATTCGCACCGATGCAGTGGTGTATGAAGTGATTCTCGACACCGACAACAAGACTGCTGATGTGGCTTGCACCGTAACCCTACCCGACGGAAAGCGTGGCACCATTGATGTGCGTGGGCTAACACTGAGCGTAGATTCTAAAACTGGGGGTTACTACATGAAGCAAACCGCAAGCAGCCGTTCACAAGGTTCCTATGCTGTGACCGACTTCACCGGTGTGCTCGACCTGTCGAGCAATGGCTCTGGCAACTCCCACTTCACTTTCGTGGTGGAAAAGCACTACCAAGTGAATGCAGTGATTCCGGAAATCACATTCAGCAATGTGAAAGCCGACATCACAAACGGAGAAGCAGCCAAGCACTCCCTCACTGGTGGCGTGTTCACTGTCACGCTCAACCCCTCCAACAAGACAGCCAAGATGAGCATCAAAGGACTTGACTACGATGGTGAAATTGGTAAAGAGCGCGAGCTCGTGTATGAGAATCTTGATTTCGTGCCTTGTGTAGGCGGCTATGAACTTACCGCTGAAGAAATGGCGCCTGCCACCAACGGCGATGCTGCACTCGCAAAAAAATACACGCTCAAAGATTTCAAGGCTAAACTCAAATTTTTTGGTCAAATAGAAGCCTCCTACACTATCGATGGCATCGGTGAGGTGGAGGCGGCCAACTAACAAACGCGAAACCATAACTTTTTTTTAAAAATCAAACACATATCAGTATGAAAAAAATCTTTTCTTTGATTCTGACAGCATTGGTGCTCGTGGGCATGACCTCATGTCTGGGCAACAACGACAACAACATAGCCACATTCACGATGTCGATGTTTAATCGCACCGTAACGAATGGTAGCGCCGGCGCGCCTGAATTTTTCGTTAACAACTACAACTTCACTATCAACTACGACAACAGCACCATCTCGCTCAACGGCACCGCTACAATTGGCAAAGACAACACCATTCAATTCACAGTCAAGGACATAGCGCTCACAAACGACCAGAGCAAGGACGCCATCACTTTCTCCTGTCCAAAAGTCTCAGATTCAGCTTCCGATATCACCAACATGAGAGGCTACATCAACTTACAGAATGGCACCGTGTATATCACCTACTCCGTAGGCACTGACAAGACGGTATATGCCACCGGCGGACTTCCATTCATTTACAACAAGACAGAATTCATTCCTGATGGCGATGAGAGCAAGAGCTACACACTTGACAACTGCAAATACGACTTCAACCTCAACAAGAGCAACATGACTGCCACCGTCACTATCGTGAACTTTATCCCGAAGGCCAACGAGTCTGATCAAAACAGAATAGCGGTGTTTGAGGGATTAAAACTACAGGTCACCAATAATGGATACAAAATCACCTCTCCAGAAGTAAAATCCACCACTACGGGCAGAGGTGACGTGTCTGATGTGACACTCAAGGACGTGGAATTCAACATTATCGACCAAGGCATCCGTTTCCGCGGGTCATACAAAACCAGCACTTACGATGCCAATGTGGCAGGCAATATGTTTGACGAGAGCAAGGCATCCTGATACCTTCCTAAGTGATTTATACAGAAAAAGGTTTCGCGCAAAGAGCTGTGCGAAACCTCTTCTTTTGTCAGAACGATTCGAAAAGCAGTGTCAAAGTTGCGACACCTTGGCTCGAGTGGCGTCAAAATCAGCTATTAGGCTGCGCATAATTTCAGCCACAGGCTTCACTTCCTTAATAGTGCTTGCTATCTGTCCGATTTCCAGTTCGCCATTCACCATGTCACCCTCGAAGATGCCACGCTTCGATGCTGCACGGCCAAGCAATGAACGCAGTTCATCGGCATCGGCGCCTCGGCTCTCCGCATCGGCTATTCTGTCGAAGAGCTCGTTCTTGATCAAGCGTGTGGGCGAAATCTTCTTCAGCGCAAGCATGGTGCCGTCTTCGCCAAGATTCACGCAAAGCTGCTTAAACGCGTCGCTTGCCGAACTCTCCTGGCTCACGGCAAACAAGGTGCCTATCTGCACACCTTCAGCACCAAGAGCCATAGCGGCAAGCATCGCCTTGCCAGAGCCAATACCACCAGCGGCAATCAGCGGTAAAGAAATAGCCTCGCGCACTTGCGGTATGAGCGCCATAGTAGTGGTTTCCTCCCTGCCGTTATGACCACCAGCCTCAAAGCCTTCTGCCACCACAGCATCTACACCCGCCTCCTCGCATTTTTTTGCAAACTTACTGCTCGACACCACATGTGCCACCTTGATACCGGCTTCATGGAAGCGCGCAGTAAATTTCTTTGGACTACCTGCAGATGTAAACACTATCTTCACGCCTTTCTCAATAATGATATCAATCAGGCGGTCGATTTCTGGATACATGAGTGGAATATTGATGCCCCAAGGCTTGTCGGTGGCACGGTTCATCTTGCCGATGTGTTCGATAAGCGTTTCGGGGTGCATACTGCCAGCGCCAAGCAGCCCTAAGCCACCGGCGTTGCTCACAGCTGCCGCCAGTCGCCAGCCACTGCACCACACCATACCCCCAGCTATCACAGGATATTTAATTCCAAAAAGTTCTGTAACACGATTTTCTTTCATAACTACAATTTTTCAAGTTAATACATTACTACACAAATTTAGATAAATATTTCGTTTTGCACAACACGACTGCCGCTCAAGCACGTTTGCCCAACTGAAAAAATATTATTAACTTTGTGAAACTGACTAAAGGCTATGGCAAAACAAAATACATACGACGAGGCACAGATTATTGAGCAGCTCCGCCAACCCGACACGCTGAGCAGCGCATTCGGCAAAGTGATTGTGCACTATTCACAGCCACTCTACTGGCAAATCCGACGCATGGTCATCGACCACGACGATGCCAACGATGTGCTCCAAAACACCTTCATCAAGGCTTGGACCAACATCAGCAACTTCCGTGGCGACTCTAAACTATCGACATGGCTCTATAAGATAGCCGTGAATGAAAGCATCACCTTTATCAACAAGAAAAAGGTGCAGAACAACATATCGCTCGACGACGACTCCTCGTTCCTGACCAACAGCCTTGAGGCCGACAAATATTTCGACGGTGACCAAGCTCAAATCAAGCTCCAGAAGGCCATAGCCACACTGCCCGACAAGCAGCGCCTGGTGTTCAACATGCGCTACTACGATGAGATGAAATATGAGGACATGAGCGAAATTTTAGGCACATCGGTGGGCGCGCTGAAAGCATCGTATCACCATGCCGTAAAAAAAATAGAAAGTTTTTTTGCCGACGAGGATTAAACCTTTCCACATCACTAAAGTCAAAGAATCGCTATGAAACAAGAAGAAGACTCTAAAATATTAAGCAAGCTGGGAAAAAACTCCGGGTTCACAACCCCAGAGAACTACTTCAGCGATTTTGCCAAAAGCCTCACCGAGAAGTTGCCAGAAGCCACCATCAGTGAAGAAAAGGAAAAGCCCAACATGTGGGTGCGGGTTCGCCCCTACGTATATATGGCAGCCATGTTTGCCGGCATTTTCTGCATGATTCAGGTGTTCAACGTGTTCAATGGCAGCAGTTCTAACAGCCAAAGCCCAGTGGCTAAGGGTCAGATGGGCGGCACGGAAATCATGGTTGGCAACGAAGGCGACACCACCGCGCGCTCTTACCGCGACAGCGTGGAAAGCGACAACGCCTCGTTTGAGACCATCGACCAAACCAAGTAAACTAACTTACACACTATATTCACATCAATTCCAGTAGGGCTATAAGCCAGCACGCCAGCAGCAAGGCGGAGAAGGCGCTATATAATCTACTGGAATTGCTGTTTTCTAACCGAACATTTACAATATGCGACATTGATAATGATGCGAAAACTGGCATATTCAGCTTTTTTCCCATATCAATAACTCCGCATATTCCAAAATAACGCTATCTTTGCATATATCTTCGTCCAATCAATGAATTAAACGCTTAAGCCTTATGAAACAACATTTTCTATCGCATATACTCTTTTTTATATTTATTTTAGCAATGATACCTACAAATCTATCCGCAAAGCAAAAAGTGGAAACACCCGACTTCGACTTTCCAAAGGAAGTGTCGAAGATAGCAAACACAGACCTTACCGCAGCGCTGAAAGCCAACAACGGACAACTCATGATCGACGCACTGGTGCGCTTCGGCATAGCCGAAAGCAGCATATCGAAAGACAATCTGCCCAGCATCATCAAGAAAATTGAGCAAGTGGTGGCGAAAGAGAGCCGCCCCGACTACAAGGCGCTCCTGCTCACCCTTGAAGCATCAGTTTTTAATTCATATTCGGAGGCCTACGCATATACATGAGCCACCACCGAAGGCGACCGCCCCGCCGACTACTCGGAATGGAGCGAGAGTGATTTCAGAGCCAAGACATCAGAACTGATGAACAGCGCCGTGGCAAATAAGGACGCACTGCGCCAGTGCCCCATCACCAACTATTCCGGAATCATCAAGTGCAACGAATTAGGCGCGCTCTACAAGCCATCGCTTTACGACTTCATTTTAGGCAAGAAAAAGGAATTGGCAAATGTGACAGAAGAAGAGCGCACCGACCAGATTGCTTTTCTTCTGCATAATGGATTCGTTCCAGCCTACCTATATGCACAAAGCTGGCTGTTAGACAAGACCCAAAAGGTTAAGCTATACAACGAGTATAAAGACAACGAACATGCTGGCTGTCTTTTGCAATCAGTGCCAGAAGACACCACCAACTACAATGCACTGAAAGACTACATCATGCGCTTCCCCAATGGGCCTTATGCGAGTGATGTAACCAACCAGATAAGAAATTTCGAGAGCAAATTGGCCAAAATCAACTATGGATCGTCGTACAGTTCTCGCGACTCAATAGAGGTGACATGCTTCATTAAGAACGTGAACGACTACACCATCAGCGTTTATCGCCTGCCCGACAAATATCTGTCGCGCCATAGTAGCGATTTTTACCGTAGGCACAACACCAATACAATCGACACCAACAAATGCAAATTAGTGGCAAGCTACAAGAAGCATGTGCCAAACACCATTCCGTTCTATAAGGAAATAACAAAAGTGGCAAAACTGTCACCTCTCCCCTACGGGCGCTATGCGCTCACGGTGTCGTTTAAGCAAGGTAAACAAACCATCGTGTCCACTCCATCGATTAGCGACATTGTGCGAATCTACGACATCAAGTCGTTTAATGTGGCTTGCGAAAACACGGAGGCTAAAATCTTTGCGGTAGATCGCGTCACAGGCGCTCCAATCACGGGCGTTACGGTGAAAGGTGAGCACATGAATGGTGTCACCGCTTCCGACGGATCGTGCAAACTGCCAAAAGAATATGCCGACGACGACAGCATCAAGCTATCGAAAGGAGCCGATGTTTATGGCCCAGTTTTAGATATTGAGCAATTCCAATCCGATAACGACAACATACTGAATGGCATCGACATATTCACCGACTTGGCGATTTACCGCCCAGGCGAAACGGTGAAATTCTCCGCCATTCTCTATCGCCGTGGCGTGGACTCGCGAACCGTGGCTTCGGGAAAGAAAATCACAGCAGAGCTTTTCGACGCTAACTATAAGTCGGTAAAGAAAATAGAGCTCACCTCCGATGCCTTCGGTCGATGCGAAGGTCAGTTCACCATTCCCACCGACCGCATGAATGGTGATTGGCGCATTGTGTGCTCCGATGGCTTGTTCCGCAATTCATGCTGCCTCGATGTGAGTGAATACAAAACACCTACTTTCGCCATTGAATTCCCCCAAGTGAGCCACAATTTCGTGAGCAAGCAGCCTGTGAAAATCAGTGGCACCGCCACCACTTATTCCGGTATGCCTATCGCCGGCACTGAAGTGCACCTACAGCTCACTAAAAGACCATGGACATGGTATTGGCGTTATCAAGGCACTGGGGGCGAAACCATCAACGACACCACTGTCATCACCGACGATGCCGGACATTTTTCAATCGAATATCCAGCTTCCGTGTTTGAGAAAAAACAGACTGATGATGATGACGATGATGATTACGACGACGAGGACCTTTGGAGCAGCTATGCGCTGAACGCCAAAATCACCACTTCTGCGGGCGAAAGCCGCGAAGCCACCCACTCATTTGTGATTGGTAAGCGCAGAAGTATCCACATCGGCAACTTCACCCACGAAAACACTAAAAAGGCAAAACTCCCCGTTGAGTTCAATTCCACCGATGAAGCCGACAAAAGTTTGATTTGCACCTACATGCTGAAAGACGAGGAAGGCAACGTGGTGAAGGCCAGTTCTTTCAAGACCGACGCTCCTGAAGCCGACTTTTCTGGTGTGCCCTCTGGCAAATACACCATCGTGGTGCAACTCGCCGACGAGCCTGACGTCATCGACAGTGCCACCGCCATTCTCTATCGCCTCACCGACAAATCTGCCCCTATCGCCGACACCGGGCTTTGGATTCCCTCGGAGGCCTACAGCGTGGACAGTAAGAATGTGGCGCACGCCCTTATTGGCGTCTCGGCTCCGGAGTCGCACATCTATTATGTGGCCACTTCGCGCCAAGGCATTGTGAAGCAAGGCTGGCTGCATCTCAAGCAAGGGCTGCATAAATTCGAACTTCAAATTCCAAATAGCCCCGACGAATACCTTTGGGTTGAATTTGTGAATATCTACAAGGATCATCTCTCGCGTGAAATTCATCACTTCAACTCGGTCATCAACGAGCAAAAACTGGAAGTGAGACTCAGCTCGTTCCGCGACAAGCTCGTGCCTGGCGAAAAAGAAAAGTGGACGCTGCAATTCGTTGACCAAACTGGCCGCCCTGTGCAGAGTGCCATGATGCTTGAAATGTACGACAAGGCGCTTGAAAGCCTCAGCAGCAACAAATGGGACTTTAAAGTGGACTATGCCCGCGCCTCACACTACAATATCAACTTCCCATTCAACGACTACAACCGTTGGAATTACGCATCTTATGCCGATAAGAGAAAGCAGAACTCACTGCAAATTGATCTCCCCACATTCAACTTCTATAACAGAAACTTCTTCGATTATACATACACTGTACTCGGAGTGGCGGACAACTGCATAGCAGCGGCTCCAGGCTCATTCGAAGCAGCACCACGAATAAGAGTAAGAGGAGTTACATCATTGGTTGAGCATAAAGAGTCTGCCCTTGAAGAAGTTGTGGTGACAGGATATGCTAAAACCGACAACAGAATGTTCACTGGTGCCACGACAACGATAAGTGAAGACAACAACCTCAAAGACATCAAACTCCGTGAAGCCGATGTGAAGACGGCGTTGTGGATGCCTATGCTCACCTCTGACACCGACGGGCACCTCGCCGTGGAATTTGAAGCACCGGAATTCAACACCACTTGGGTGATGCAGGCCATTGCCTACACCAGCAATATGGTCAGCAACACCATCAGCAAGGAAGTGATCACTCAAAAGCCCATCATGGTGAAATCGAGTCTGCCACGGTTTGTCCGTGGAGCCGACAAAGCCACACTGAAAGCCAATGTGATGAATGTCACTGATAGCGCAAGCACATTCAGTGCCACCATCGAACTGTTTAACCCACGCACGCAAGAGGTGATTCTGGCGAAGAGCTTTAGTGGCACATTGGCCGCTAAGGGCACTGAAGTGATAGGCATAGAATGTGACGTGCCCGACACCATTCCGTTCATCGGATTCCGTGTGAAGGCCGCCAATGCGCGTTACGCCGACGGTGAACAGGTGATGCTGCCCGTGCTGAGCAACGCCACACCAGTGATTGAGTCCACGCCCTTCTTCATCGACGCTGCCACACCGCATTTCGAGGTGAAATTGCCTCAATTTCCACAAGGGAGCCGCGTGACGCTTGAATATTGCGACAATCCTGTGTGGTACTGCGTGACGGCACTGCCTACCATTTTCGAATCGAACTACCAGATTGCCACCCTACTCGCCCACAGCCTCTTTGCTGAAGTGCTGGCACAGGGCGTGGCAAAGTCGAATCCGCTCATCAAGCCAGCCATTCAGCAGTGGATGGCCAACGTGAACGACAGCACACTCCTCTCGATGCTGGAGAAAAACAAGGATTTGAAAATCACCGACTTGATGGCATCGCCCTGGATTAATGAGGCCGAGCGGCAGTCGCTGCGAATGTCGAAGCTCATTGAGCTGTTTGATGAGAAGAAAATGGCCACTGAGCATGGAAAGATTGTGGAGGCTTTGCAAAAGCTACAGCATGCCGATGGCGGTTTCCCATGGTTTGAGTACCCAGGTTGCGAAAGTAGCCTGTGGACCACCGAAACCGTGCTCGAACTGATTGGCGAACTCCAGCACTTGGGCTATCTGAAAGACGACGCTGCAATAGCAGGCATCACCAAAAAGGCACTTGCCTACTACGACAAGGAAATGCTTACATGCTGGGACATGCAGCAAAGCGTAAGCAAGAAAAACTACAGCGGATTCAGCTCGTATGTGTATATCCGGTCGCTCTTCCCCGATGTGCAGCTTGCAAAGGCCAACAATGCGATGATCAAGAAAGCCCTGTCGGCAATGGCGAAAGACTGGAAGGGTCTGTCTTTAGGCGAGAAAGCCTACTACGCAATAGCACTCTTCCGGAACGGCAACAAGCCTGTGGCACGCCGCATTGTGGAGTCAATTCGTCAGTTTGCCATCACCAAGCCTGAATTAGGCATGTATTGGGACAATCTGCAAGAGGGCTGGCGCTACATCGACAAAGTGGCTGTCACTGCCACCATACTTGAAGCCATGCACGAAGTGGGTGCAGAAAAGAGTGAATTAGACCAAATTCGCAAATGGATACTGCTCATGAAGCAAAGCAACGACTGGGGCAGCTCATCGCTTGCCGCTGATGCCGTATATGCCATTCTATCCACCGGCAGCCAGTGGCTTGAGCGCAACCAGAAACCCACCATCACCATCAACAGCGGTGACGAGGCAGTGGAGTTTAGCCACATCGAGGAATATGTGGGCTACTGCCGCAAGACCATTCCCGCACAAAGTGGCACCACACTGAAAATCGACCGTAGCGGGGCAAGTCCGGCATGGGGTGCCGTATATTGCCAATATGTTGCACCAATGACCACCGTTGAAGAGAAAGCCATCACAGAATTGAGTATCCACAAAGAGTATCTCATCTACGGAGCTGACGGAAAACTCTCACCTGCCGCTGAGCGCAATTTCAAGGTGGGCGACAAAGTGCAGGTGCGTGTGGTGATTAAAAACAACAAAGACCTCGACTTCGTGACCGTGGCCGACCAGCGTGCCGCATGCTTCGAGCCTAAAGACCAGACTTCAGGCTACCGCTACATGGACGGCTGCTACTTCTTCCAAGAGACGAAAGATGCGCAAACCAACCTGTTCTTCACGAGTTTGAGCAAGGGCACACATATTGTAAGCTATGATGCCTACGTCACAGCAGAAGGGCTCTACAGCGCAGGAATCGCCACCGCCCAATGCCAATATGCGCCACAACTCACCGCGCACTCATCTGGCGACCATATCACCGTGAGCAAATAGCGCACAGCGCTTACAGGCCATACATGACAAAAGCCGAGTTTTCGCAAATGAAAACTCGGCTTTTGTCATTCAAATATCATCAAAATGGCTGGATAAAGGGTCCCGAGATCATCCTTTGCCATCTATACCATAATTTCTTTCGTAAAAGTAGCGCCACAGGGGGGCGGCCATCAGCGCCTGCTTTTGTTCATCACGCTTCAGCATAGAGAGCACCTCGTCGGGGGTCATCAGCAGCACTTCTATATCTTCGCTGTCGTCGAGATACTGAC
The DNA here is from genome assembly GCA_050873765.1 of Sodaliphilus sp. GTDB lineage: Bacteria > Bacteroidota > Bacteroidia > Bacteroidales > Muribaculaceae > Sodaliphilus. Next base: position 29,110 of record JBNMJK010000013.1, on the reverse strand, counting down.
CGCTCACCTGCTCCACACACTCCGCCACAAAGCAATGGGTAAGGTTGTTGGATATGCTGGGGTTCTGCCCTATCGTCATCAACTGGCGCCATTCGCCGCCAGCATAGCCCGTTTCCTCCAGGAGTTCGCGCTTGGCCGCATCAATCGGAGCCTCGCCATTTTCCACCACGCCGGCACACAGTTCCACCAGCACCTCGTCAAAGCCGTGCCGATACTGACGCACCATCACCATTTGCCCGCTGCGTGTAACGGCTATCACATTCACCCAAGCCGGGTATTCCAGCACATAATGCTCAGGGTTAATGCGTCCGTCGGGGAGTTGTACCTTGTCCACCCGGGCAGTGAGCCACGGCCTGCGAATAATGTAGCGCGACTCCAAAGTGGTCCATTTTTCAATCTCTTTTGCCATACTTTTTCGATTTTCCACAAATTTAGTAAATTCCTTCACTTGAAAAGCAAAAAAATGGTTAATTTCATTTATCTTTGTATAGATAAAAAATCATATCTCATACATCTATAATAATAATGAACGCTACTACCACGCAAAGTAAAAAACGAATTGAGTATTTCGACCTTTTAAAAGGCATAGCCATATTTTTAGTGGTGATGGGGCATGCGCTCACCATGTGTGTGCGAGGGCTCGACGCTGCTTTCCTGTTTAAATTCATCGGACAAGTGCACATGCCCGTGTTCTTTTTCATCAGTGGCTACCTCACCTACAAGGCCAGCGCAGACCGGTCGTTTATCACACCAGGGCTGAAAAAACGCTTTATCCAGCTGGTGAATCCGTTTTTGGTGACCACTCCACTATGGGTGCTTTACTTCCCGCACAGCCAGCTACAGTCGCCGTTAAGCGACAATCTGCCCGACCTCTACCGCGCCTACTGGAAAGACGGCTACTGGTTCACCTTGTGCCTCTTTGAGCTGTGCCTGCTCTACGTGCCTATCAGCGCCATACTGGGGCGGATTAAAAACGTGTTTTTTCAAATTGCAGTGCTGCTCGCCACCTATGGCATACTCATAGCCCTGTCGCTAACCTTTGCCGACGAGGAAGCAAACATCGACTATGTGGGATTTGGACTTCTCGCGCGCTTCTTCCCCGTGTTTATCATGGGCGTGATGGCCAACCATCTGAAAGCGGCTTTCCAGCGGCTCGTGCACAACCAGTGGGCACTGGCCATAGCCATGGCAGGGTTTGCGCTCACATTCTACAGCGTGGCTTACCCCTGGGACATCTGGGGCAACGACTTGGCGGCATACTGGACTGCTATCAGTTTCGTCACTGTGCCGGTGATGCACTTCTGCCTCATCATGTTGGCGATAGCCATGATTGAGCCATGGTCGGTGAAAGAATATCGCACCGAGGGCCACAAACCATCGGCTATAGCCAGCTACTTCAACTATCTTGGGCACGAGAGCCTCGGCATCTACCTGCTCCACTACTTCTTCCTGCTTCCCCTCACCGCCCTTCAAGAGCCACTGAAGGAAATGGGAATGGCCACGGTGCCACTTGCCGCGCTATCGGTGGTGGTGGCTTTCTGCGTGATTGCCATCACGCTTCTGCTCATTCACGCACTCAAGTCGAGCAAAGTGACGGCGCTGCTTTTCCTTGGCACCCCCTGGAAATAACCGGATATGGCATCACCTTTATTTGTTGAGGCAGAGAATAATTGGTAACTTTGCGAATTAAACGATTTACGAACACATTATCATCAATATATGAACGAAGACAAACGTAAAGTGGCCCTTATCACGGGCATTACGGGCCAGGACGGATCATTCTTGGCAGAATTTTTACTTGAAAAGGGATACGACGTGCACGGCACAATCCGCCGCTCGTCGGTAGATTTCCGTGAACGAATCGCGCACCTTGAGGGCAAACCCCATTTCCATCTCCACTATGCCGACATGAGCGACTCAATGAGCCTCATTCAAGTGGTGAGCAAAGTGCGCCCCACCGAAATCTACAATTTGGCGGCGCAAAGCCATGTGCAGGTGAGCTTCGACTCGCCAGAATTTACCGCCGACGTAGATGCCACCGGTGTGCTCCGCATCTTGGAGGCCGTGCGCCAATGCGGCCTCACCAAGGAATGTCGCATCTATCAAGCCAGCACAAGCGAACTTTATGGAAAAGTGGAGGAGGTGCCCCAAAACGAGAACACCCCGTTCCACCCCTATAGTCCTTATGCCGTGGCCAAGCTCTACGGCTATTGGATAGTGAAAGAATACCGCGAGGCCTACAATATGTTCTGCTGCTCCGGCATCTTGTTCAACCACGAGAGCGAGCGCCGCGGTGAAACTTTCGTGACCCGAAAAATCACTCTTGCCGCTGCACGAATCAAGGCCGGCAAGCAGGAAAAACTATATTTAGGCAACCTCTCGAGCCTGCGCGACTGGGGCTACGCACGCGACTATGTGGAGTGCATGTGGCTCATTCTTCAGCACCACACGCCTGAAGACTTTGTCATCGCCACCGGTGTGCAGCACAGCGTGCGCGAGTTTTGCACATTGGCTTTCCACCATGTGGGCATCGAGCTTGAATGGCAAGGCGAGGGTGAAGACGAGAAAGGCATCGACAAGGCCACTGGCAAAGTGCTGGTGGAGGTAAGTCCCGACTTCTACCGCCCCACCGATGTGGTGAACCTTTGGGGCGACCCCACCAAGGCAAGAGCAGAACTTGGCTGGGATCCTCAGCGCACCTCGTTTGAAGAACTTGTGAAAATTATGGTTGACCATGATGTGGAAAAGGTGGCCATCGAAAAGGCTGGCGACGAAATCCGCGTCAATCTCGCTGAATATCTTGAGAAAGGAATTGTAAAATGATAGATAAAAACGCAAAAATATATGTGGCTGGCCACCACGGGCTGGTAGGATCCGCCATCTGGAAAAATCTGAAACAGCGTGGCTACCACAATTTGGTGGGCCGCACACATGCCGAACTCGACTTGACCGACCAACTGGCCGTGAGGAAATTCTTCGACGAGGAGCGCCCCGACGCTGTGGTGCTGGCCGCAGCCTACGTGGGTGGCATCATGGCCAACTCGCTGTATCGCGCCGACTTCATCATGCAGAACATGAAAATTCAGTGTAATGTGATCAGCGAGAGCTTTGCCCACGGTGTGCAAAAGCTCCTTTTCCTCGGCTCCACCTGCATTTACCCGAAAAATGCGCCACAGCCCATCAAGGAAGACGCTTTGCTCACCTCGCCACTTGAATACACCAACGAGGAATATGCGCTGGCTAAGATTTCTGGCTTGAAAATGTGCGAAAGCTACAATCTGCAATACGGCACCAACTACATTGCCGTAATGCCCACCAACCTCTATGGGCCAAACGACAATTTCCATCTCGAAAACAGCCATGTGATGCCTGCCATGATGCGAAAAGTGTATCTGGCTCGCATGATTGGCGAAAACAACTGGGACGCTATCCGCTCCGACATGGACAAGCGCCCGGTGAACGGAATCGACGGCAAGGCCACAGAAGAAGCCATTCTTGAAGTGCTGAGCCGCTATGGCATAGAGAACAACAAGGTGAACCTGTGGGGCACAGGCACTCCGCTACGAGAGTTTTTGTGGAGTGAAGACATGGCCGACGCCAGTGTGCATGTGCTGCTGAACGTGAATTTCAGCGACATTATTGGCATAGAAAAGTATTCGTCGGTTCACTACGGCGCCAGCTTGGGAGGCAAAGTGGACCGCAACTGCAGTGAAGGCCGCGGCGGAGCCATTCCTTCGCTGGGTGAGATTCGTAACTGCCACATCAATGTGGGCACAGGAAAAGAAGTGACCATCAAGCAGCTTTCTGAGTTGGTGGCCAAAGCAGTGGGCTTCAACGGCACCATCGCCTTCGACCCCTCAAAGCCCGACGGCACTCCACGCAAACTGTGCGATGTGAATAAGCTCCACAGCCTGGGCTGGACACATAAAATGGAGATTGAAGACGGCGTGAAAGCGCTCTTCAAATGGTATATCGAACATTAATCCACCATCATATTCACCACCACGATGCCAAGCCCAAACACAAAAGGAGGCGCTGCACTAAAGGAAGTCACCAAAATCAAGCTCGATGAGCCTCGCATGTATCAGGTGACGCTTCACAACGACGACATCACCACCATGGAGTTTGTGGTGATGGTGCTTGTCACGGTGTTTCACAAATCGGAGGAAGAGGCCAACCAGCTTATGCTTCGTGTGCACAAGGCAGGAAAGGCCGTGGTGGGAATATACTCTTACGACGTGGCCACCACACGGTGCCACAAGACGCTTGCGCTCGCCAATGAGGCAGGCTACCCGCTCACGGTGACTGTTGAGCCTGCGTAAAAACAAAACACACTGCTACACAAAAAACATATGTCAAAACCGGAAACTAAGTTCTCAAAATATTTGGATTACGTGATGCAGAAAGCCAGCGGACTGGCCATAAGAAAGCGTCACGAATTGTTGATGCCCGAACATCTGATCTGCGCTATGCTCTCCTTAGAGCCTTTCGATAGCGCGCTATGGGCATGCGATGAAAATATCAGTATTGAGAGCCTATACAGTGAACTTCTCAACTATCTTGACAATGCCGACATCACAGCCCCCGACAAAATTAATCACTGGGAGCCTTCCAGTCAGCTGACCAACGTCATCACCGAAGCCACCATCAACGCGCACTTTGCCGAGACCGACACAATCACCATTCCCATGGTGGTGCAGGCCATACTGAGCCTCAAGGACTCACAGGCAGCGTATGCCCTGCACAAATACACGAATGCCGACGACAGTGTGATTCTACGCGAGATAGCCAATGCCTTCAGCGATGAGCTTGATGACGACGATGACGACTCGGAAGAGGAGAATGAATATTTCGATGATGAACAGACCGACGACGACGATTTTGCCGACGGCAAGGAGCATCAAGCCAACCGCTGGAAAAGTTTCGTGACCTGTATCAACGACAATCTTCACGACAAGAATCCGCTTATCGGCAGGGAAAAGGAACTGCAGCGCACCATTCAAGTGCTTTGCCGCAAAGAAAAGAACAATCCGCTGCATATCGGTGAGCCTGGAGTGGGAAAAACCGCGCTCATCTATGGCATTGCCTCACGCATTGAAGAGGGCAACGTGCCTGAGCGACTGAAGGGTTGCCGCATCTACCAGCTCGATATGGGCACACTGCTTGCAGGGGCACGCTACCGTGGTGATATGGAGAAGCGGCTAAAGATTATAGTGGAGGGCGTGTCTAAAGACGAGCATGCTATTCTCTACATCGATGAAGTGCACAGCATTGTGGGTGCTGGCCAAGGACAAGATGGCGCCAACGATGTGTCGAACCTGCTGAAGCCATATCTCGATGGCGGCACTATCCGTGTGATAGGAGCCACCACCTATGCCGAATACAACAAGTATCTCACGCGCAGCACGGGCCTCACCCGACGCTTCCAGACTATCGACATCAAGGAGCCGAGCATCGATGAGACCATCAATATTATCGAGAACCTGAAACCCATCTACGAGCGTTTTCACCATGTGAAATACGATGAAGACGCCATCAAATTCGCCGTCACTGCCAGTGCCAAATTCATCACTGACAGATACTTGCCCGACAAGGCCATCGACCTGATTGACGAGGCGGGAGCACAGGCTGAACTTGAAGGCAAAAAGTACAAGAAAATCACCAAAAAGGCCATTGCCGAGGTGCTGTCGAAAGTAGCCAAGGTAGATGCGCTGGCCATCAAACAGACCGACAATAAAAATCTTGCGTCGCTTGAAAGCCGCTTGAAGGCCAAGGTGTATGGCCAGGACCACGCCATACAGACGGTTGTGAATGCCGTGCAGCTGGCAAAGGCTGGACTGACCGATGAAAGCAAGCCTCTGGCAAGTCTGCTCTTTGTGGGTCCTACGGGCGTGGGCAAGACGGAGGTGGCAAAAACTCTGGCGAGGGAACTCGGAGTGAGGCTGGTGCGGTTCGACATGAGCGAATACATGGAGAAGCACACTGTGGCCAAGCTGATTGGTGCCCCAGCCGGCTATGTGGGTTACGACGATGGCGGACTGCTCACCGATGCGGTGCGCAACACCCCCGACTGTGTGCTGCTGCTCGATGAAATAGAAAAAGCGCACGCCGACATTTTCAACATTCTGCTGCAAGTGATGGACTATGGGGTGCTCACCGACAATAAAGGCCGAAAAGCCCACTTCAGAAATGTGGTGCTGATCATGACCAGCAACGCCGGTGCACAGTATGCCTCGCAGGCAGGCCTTGGATTTGCCTCCACAGCCACTGCCGGAGGAGCTATGCTCAAGCAGGTGAAGCGCACGTTCAAGCCAGAGTTTATCAATCGCCTGAGCGAAATCGTGGTGTTCAACGATATGGACAAAACGATGGCACACCTCATTCTGCAAAAGAAGCTCAGAGAGCTCGACGTGCAATTGGCAGCCAAGGCGGTAAGCATCAAGCTCACAGCCGATGCTAAGGAGCGCCTTCTTGCCGAAGGCTACTCAAAGGAATATGGCGCACGCGAAATGGACCGCGTGATTCTACACCGGCTCAAAACCTTGCTGATGAAAGAAATTCTCTTTGGCAAACTGAAAAAAGGGGGCAAGGCCACAATCGGCTTAAAAGACGGAAAACAGCTCGCTATCGTATAAAAGCACACACATTCTCACGCTATGATATTCCAACTCGACGAAAACGATATCTGGTTTCCCTACCCGGAATTAGGCGAGGACGACGGGCTGATAGCCGTAGGTGGCGACCTGAGCACCGACCGCCTGCTGATGGCCTATGCCAACGGCATATTCCCTTGGTATCCATTCGACTCCGACTGCCCTATCCTTTGGTACTGCCCACTAAAGCGATTTGTGATTTTCCCAGAGAAAATCCACATTTCACACTCTATGCGCACACTGATGAACAAGCAGCGCTATCGTGCCACATGGGACACCAACTTCGAAGGTGTGATTCATGGCTGTGCCACAGCCGCCATGCGCAACAAGGAGGAAGGCGCATGGTTAGGCCCAGAAATGATTGATGCCTACACCAAACTTCACCGCATTGGCGTAAGCCACAGTGTAGAGGTGTGGGACGGTGGGCAACTGGTGGGCGGACTATACGGTGTGCTGACAGGAAAGGTGTTCTGCGGTGAAAGTATGTTCTCGCTGGTGCCAAGTGCATCAAAACTTGCGCTGATTTTTCTGGCAAGGAAAATGCAGGCAGAAGGCGTTGAAATTATCGACTGCCAATTAGAGACCCCACACCTTGCTTCGATGGGCGGAGAATATATCACGTATAGCCACTATATGACCGTGCTCACCGGTAAGCCTTACGACTCCACTCCCCTCTTCTAACAGCAAAAGCCACAGCCACACGCAATAATTTCACACCAATGGCATATATACAACAAATGCCGTCGTTCCACACGATATGGAACAACGGCTATGCGTTGGCTTAATAAAAGCGGTTACACCGTCGATTACTTGTAAACGCTGTCGCTAACAGAGAGGCTGTAACGACCTTTTGCACGACGACGTGCGAGTACCTTACGGCCGTCTGCAGTCTTCATACGATGACGGAAACCATGCTTGTTAGCTTTCTTTCTGTTTGATGGTTGGAATGTTCTTTTCATCTTTATTTTAATTTTATTTTATTAGCACTTATGCAAATTGCGACTGCAAAATTAGTCACTTTTTTGAAAATAAACAAGTAAGTGAATGATTTTTAATGTAAACTTTTTGCACTTTTTGCACAATTAGCGTAATTTTGCAGAAGTTTTTAAAACGAACATCAATTTCTAACAAAATAATTATTCAAACAAATTTATGATTAACGCTCAAGACATTAAAAACGGTGTTTGCATCCGTTTAGACAACCAGCTCTATTTCTGCATTGAATTTTTGCATGTAAAGCCTGGTAAAGGCAACACATTCATGCGCACCAAGCTGAAAAACGTGGTTGACGGTCGCGTGATTGAACGCCGTTTCAACATTGGTGAAAAACTCGAAGACGTTCGTGTAGAACGCCGTCCTTACCAATACCTCTATATGGACGGTGAAGACGCAATTTTCATGAACCAAGAAACTTTCGACCAAGTTCCCATCAACAAGGAAATCGTGAGCGGTTCGGCATTCATGAAGGAAGGCGACGTGGTTGACGTTGTTACTGACGCCTCTACTGAATCTGTGCTCTATGCCGAAATGCCAGTGAAGACTGTGCTTGAAGTGACCTACACCGAACCAGGTGTAAAGGGCGACACCGCCACCAACACACTCAAGCCTGCCACTGTGGAAACAGGCGCTGAAGTGCGCGTGCCTCTGTTCATCAATGTAGGTGAAAAGATTGAGGTTGACACCCGCGACGGCAGCTATGTAGGCCGCGTTCGCTAATCAAAATAGCTTATAGGGCTGCGTGGTGCTCTGATGAGTGCCCCACTGCACACATAAAAAAGCCAAGGGCAACATTCTTGAGATTTTGAATGTTGCCCTTATTTTTATGTGACTAAAAAGTGGTTAGTCGGCCGTTCTCGCCAAGCGAGTCGGGCGGTTCACTTTCACAGTGTAGGTCTGTCGAATGTCGCGCGACGATGCACCCACTTTCACCTTGTATTCGCCAGGATTCACCGTGAAGGCCTTATTTTTCACCTTGTAGGTGGAGAACGCGTCCTCATCGAGCATAATGGTGACCGTGCGCTTCTCGCCCGGCTTCAAGCTCACCTTCTCAAATCCACGCAAAGTTTGCACAGGGTCGGTATCTGGCACCACAGTAGGCTCCACATACACCTGCACCACCTCTGACCCAGCCACTTTGCCCACATTGGCCACATCTACTTTCACTTGGCACTGGCGGTCGGTTCGCTTCACTTTAAGATTGCTGTAGGCGAAGCGCGTGTAGCTCAACCCGAATCCGAATGGGAAAGCCGGCTCCACGTCCTCTTTATCGAAAGAGCGGTAGCCCACCAATAGGCGCTCATCATAGTTCAAGTAGTTCTCCCCTTCCTTTTCATAATAATTATTGCTGGAAGAATAGTCTTCCCACTTCTTAGCCCAAGTGCAAGTGAGCTTGCCGCTCGGATTCACCTTGCCGCTAATGATGTTGGCCAAAGCCTGGCCGCCGCCCTGACCGGGATAACCGGCCCAAATGATGGAGCGCACATCGTTGGCCCAGCTGCTCACGTCGAGAGCGCCGCCAGAGAAGAGCACCACCACCACATTGGCATTCGATGCAGCAGCGTCCTTGATCATTTTCACTTGTTCGGCAGGGAGCTGCCATGGGCGGTCCTTGCCCTCTTTCTCCAACTTCTCACCGAAGCCGGCTGTCACAATCACCGCATCACACAAGGCTGCATCGGTGGCAAGGTTATCTACTTGCGCCACACGGTATCCCAGTCTGATACCGGCCTCGCCCTCAGCCTCAGCGTAGTCGATGCGGATAGGGTAATCGCGGTTAGCCTGCAGATTCATGGTCAATTCCTTTCCTCTGAACGAGTGGTTGCCCCAGTTGTCGAGCACTAATGCGTCGTCAATCCACATGCGGCTGCCATCGTCGCTTGAAAGCACTAAAGTGTATTCGCCAGAGGCCGGCACACGCAAATAGCCGGTGTAGCGTATCGAGAAATTATCATTGCCCAAGAAATCGGGTTGTGGCGTGCCATTGCCCCAGTAGAAGTTCAGTCCATCTACATAGTCGCTCACAAGTGGCGAGCCTCCAAGGTTAGGATTATTAAAGTATTCAGCCTTTAAGCCTGGCTTCCTGCCGCCACGCTCGCAGTAAAGGTTTGTGCAAGGCTCCTCATCGTAGATTTGATGCTCCTTGATATCGATGCCCTTCATCACCACCTTCAGCCCACCAGTGATAGAAGTGGTGGAGAAAGGGCGAACTTTTGAGCTGCCGCCGCCACATGGAATTTGATTGGCAAAAGGGCCAACCACCATCACCGACTTCGCCTGTGTGAGCGGCAGCAGGCTACCTTGGTTTTTGAGCAGCACAATACCCTCTTCCGCCAATTTCTGTGCCACTTGAGCATTGTTCTTATTGTTGAGCACGGCAAGGTCGTCGGTAGCCTTAGCCTTATCGAAGTCAAAACGGTAGATCATACCCAAAATGTGCCGCACCTTCTCATCGATCATTTTCACGGTTATGCCCTCATTGCTAAGAGCCGCCTGAAGGCTGTCGCGATTGAAGTATTTGGCCACATTCTTGCCGTCCATATCCAAGTCCAAGCCACCACGCATGGCTTTACCCACGCTGTGAGTGGCACCCCAGTCGCTCATCACCACGCCTTTAAAGCCCCACATATCACGGAGCACCTTGTTGTTGAGCCAAGAGTTTTCTGTTGCGTAATAGCCATTCACCAAGTTATAAGAGTCCATCACACAGGCCACATCGGCATCTTGCACCGCGGCACGGAATGCAGGGAAATAAATTTCGTGGCAAGTGCGCTCATCGGCACGCGAGTCGATACGCTTACGCCCCCACTCCATATTATTGAGAGCGAAGTGCTTCACCACGGCAGCCACACCATTCTGCTGGAGGCCTTTAATGAAAGGAATTGCCAATTGAGCCGACAGGTAGGGATCCTCGCTGAAATACTCAAAGTTGCGGCCACAAACAGGGGCGCGCATAATGTTCACGCCCGGGCCAAGCAGAATACCCACTCCACGTGCCTTGCAATCCACAGCCAAGCTGGTGGCCATGGCTGCCACCATACGCCGGCTCCACGTGGAGGCCAGCAGCACCGAGGCAGGATACTGCGTGGATTTGCCATAGTTACGCACACCGACCGACGCATCGGCCATCTTCACTTCGGGAATACCCAGGCGAGGAATCGGATAAGTGCTGAAGCCACCTTTGTACTCTCCAAGCATGTCCATTTTCTCTTCCAGTGTCATTTTGGAGAGTGTTGACTCCACTTTTTTCTGCAAAGCGGCTTCCGACTTACTTTGCTTCTTCGCGGCGCTCACTGGCATTGCCATCACGCACAGTGCCAAAGCGCATAAAATATTGTTTTTAAATAGGTTCATCACTTTTTGTGAATAATTTTGCAACAGTATCAGTAGTTGTTTTCACAAAAATACGGAATTATTTCCAAAAAGTTTCCAAAATCACAGAGGAAAAAAGAACTAAAACACAGCATTCCTTCACTTTATTCCGTTTCTCACCTATTTTCCTCAAAAAAGAAAGTCTGCATTGCGGAATAACATAAAAATGTCTATATTTGCAAAAATTTCAATTAATCTACTATTAAATAAACATTTAACAAACTTATCAAAATGAACAAAACACAAAAAAAACTCTTACCAACTTTCGCCATCGGAGCAATTCTGCTTTTTGCTTCATGCAACGAAACAGACGATATTACCTTGTCTCAGAAACATCTTCAAACAAAGGCAAGATTGAACTCTGTCGAATATATGACTTTCAAAGTAAATAACAAACTGTTAAAAAAATATCTGTCAATAAAAAAGAAAACGCCCTTAAAAATAACACCTATTGTTATAGATAATGATACATTAGCCTACAAGGTTGACTTTGTTAAAGGTTGGGAATTAATCTCTGGAGACCAAAGGCTATCTCCTATAATGGCTCAATCAGATAAAGAACTTGACATGTCAAGTCCCAACGACCCAAATACGGCTTGTGTAATTGGTCAACTGAACTATATTAGAGAAATCAGGAATTCTGGAAAAAAAGAAAAAAATACAATATGGGAACTACTTGACAATAGAGACTCTTACCTCAAGAAAAAGACTTCTCGAAAAATCAAGACACGAGGAATAGGAAAGGGTATGTGGATACCAACAGACACAACATTTGCCACACAATCACGTGATTATCCACATGTAATCACCACTTCTTGGCATCAAGGCTATCCATATAATATTTTTTGTCCAATAGTTACCGACAGCAACAATCAATTAACTCATGCACCTGTGGGATGTGTACCTATTGCAGTAGGACAAGTTATTTATCATTACCGAAAGAATAACAACCGTGACATACCAATACCCACTTCAGCCACAGGCCCAACACCTACAAATAAAGCCCAATTCGGCATCAACTCTCTATCAGCTACTGGTTGGGAATACTTATCATCTAATACCTATTATGTAGCAATGTTTTTAAGAGACCTTGGTAAAAAAATGCAAACTACATATAAAGCTTCCAGCTCTGGAACCAAAGCAAATGAAATAAGTGTAATGCAAACAGATTATTTTTTAGCTTATTCAGAAAAAAAAGAATATAATTATAACCTAATGATCCAATACTTAAGAAATAGGCAACCTGTAATAATAGCAGCGAAAAATTCTAATGGAGAAACTGGGCACTTTTTCATCGTAGATGGTTATAAAGAAGTTTGTGAAAATATGGTGATTAGATATGAATGGGATGAAAACCACATCATCACAGACGAAGAATTCATCCGCTACCCACAAGACATTTTTGAACCAGACCCAAAAGGTGATACAGAAAGGTTTGTAGAGGAGCTTTCAGATATCAATACATATATCACAATGAACTGGGGGTGGCAAACGTCTAACACCACATGGTATATAGCACATGAGTATTCTGCTCCATATGAAGTGAGTGACTTTGCTGGTTCCTTCACACGCCCAGAAAGAAACTACACTTATAGTCCATGTTGGACTTCTGCTGGTGGCACTTACAACTCTGTGGCGTATATGTTTTATAATTTCCAAGAATTCTATCCAGGAAAAGACAATACAGGAGAATTTGTTCCTTAACCAAGGAAGTATTCTATTTAAATAAAACTTATCCAAAGAATAAAACAAAAAAGATATGTCGCACTCATTAGACATAAAAATTAAATCACTTTCAAATTATTACAGTTATGAGAAACTCTATCTTTCACACAATGATTATCAGTCTATCAATGGTGATGGCTATGGTATCGTGCAGCAAGGATAATGACGAGCCTAATGTTACAGGTGAAAAACCTGCAGAATACAGCATTAAACTGTCCGCAAAGCAAAAACTGGCTCTCAACCAAAATAACAACTTTGCTTTCGATATAATGAAAGCAATGAATGACGAAAACAGGAATATGTTTGTTTCGCCTTACAGCATCGGCCAAGCGCTTGCCATGCTCGCAAACGGAGCTGAAGATGAAACTTTTGACGAGATTGCTCATACGCTTAAAATTGGTGACGAAGTCACCTTAAACGACATCAACAGCTTCTACGCCACTATGAACAAGGCACTCACCACCGACATAAAATGCTCATCAAAAGTAGCAATATCCAATTCGTTATGGTTGAATAAGCAGTTCAATGACAAAATCATTGCGGGATTTAAGGATAATGTGAAAACCTATTTCGGAGCAAAGGTTTCAGCTCTTGACTTCAGCGATAATAAAAGTTTTAACATCATCAATAACTGGTCGAAAAACGAAACATCTGGATTAATTCCAGACATTATTAATGTGTTAAATCCGAAAATGGATGTTGCGATACTTCTGAACACTTTATATTTCAAAGGATTCTGGAGCTATTTCCCTACTCAACATACACACAACGACATTTTCCGAAACCAGTTCGATCGTAATGAAAACGTAAAAATGATGACATCAAATAAATGCTTAGTCAACGGTTTTATATCTGATAATGAACTAATTGCGGAGTTTAATTATGGAGGCGATGCTTTCCAGCTTCTGGTAATTATGCCCAAAAAAGATAAAATCAACGACTACATCGCTAATTTTAATGGGGTGAGATATTCTCAACTACTTGCTAACATGGAGCCAAGTGAGTCGGAAGTGAGTATGCCAAAATTCAAGTGTGCCTTTGAAAATGAGTTAATTGGCCCTCTCTCAAAAATTGGCGTCAAAAAAGTTTTTTCTAACAATGCCCAATTTGGAAAAATAAGTTCTGAGTTAGGAATGTGTGTCACTAACGCTCAGCAATACGCCACTATAGAGGTAAATGAAGATGGCACGACAGCTTCGGCCAGCACAAAAGTTGACATTGGATTCACTTCGGCAGGTAAACTTCCCCAAAAAATAATCATCGACCATCCTTTTATCTACATCATTAAAGAACGCACTACAGGTGTTATCCTATTTGTGGGCAAAGCGCAAAGCATTGAGAATGCACAATAACTGTTAGAAGCATTGGTATTTTCACAACAGGCCATCTACAAGGTATGCACTTGCTTATGTTACCATAAGCAAGTGATTTTGTTTCGGCTCCAATTGCATGACTTCATGCGTAACAGCAAATATTAGAATGGTGGCACTGTGTCGTCGGTTGGCGAAAGGAAATTCACATTCGGGGCAGGAGGCGTGAACTCGTCGGGCTGCGGAGCACTGGGCTGCTGCAGGGGCACAGCGCCTTCTCCCTCTCCATTGATTTTCGACTCATACTTTTCTGTGCTCGTCTCAAAGCCTTCGTCCCAGTTTTCAAATCGGGCATACTTGCCCACAAAGCGCATTGGCACGTCACCCACCGAACCACTACGGTGCTTGGCTATGATAAACTCAGCCTTGCCTCTAATGTCATTGCCCTCGGCATCAACGCCCGACTTGGTATAGTATTCCGGACGGTGGATAAAGCAGACGATATCGGCGTCCTGCTCGATAGAGCCAGATTCACGAAGGTCGCTCAACTGAGGCCGCTTGCCGTTCTTGTCGTCGCCACGCGACTCCACGTTACGGTTGAGCTGCGACAGGGCGATGATAGGAATGTTCAATTCCTTGGCCAACTGCTTCAGAGAGCGTGATATGGTGCTGACCTCCTGCTCACGGCTGCCAAACTTCATGCCAGAGGCATTCATCAGCTGAAGGTAGTCGATAATAATGAGCTTAATGTCGTGCTCCTTCACCAGGCGGCGAGCCTTGGTGCGGAGTTCAAACACGGAAAGCGATGGCGTGTCATCTACGTAAAGTGGTGCGGCATACAAGTCCTTGATACGTGTCATCAGGTTGTCCCAGTCGGCCTGGCTCAAGTCGCCGCTCTTGATTTTCTCGCTCTCCAAGTTACACACATTACTGATTAAGCGGTTCACCAATTGCAGGTTCGACATTTCAAGCGAGAACACTGCCACCGGCGTATTGAAATCTACCGCCATATTCTTCGCCATCGACAGCACCAATGCCGTCTTACCCATAGCAGGACGGGCGGCGATAATAATCAAATCGCTGTTTTGCCAGCCAGAAGTCACCTTGTCGAGGTCGCGGTAGCCCGTGGCCAGACCACTGAGACTGCTGTCGCTGCTTGCCGCCTCCTGAATCTTTTTCATAGCCTCGTTGATGACGGGGTCGATTTGCGTAAAGTCGCGCTTCAGCGTGGATCTCGACAATTCAAACAACTTGCCCTCCGCCTCCTGCATCAGTTCATAAACGTCAACCGAGTCGTCGAAAGCGAGCGTTCCGATTTGCGAGCTATAGCTAATCAGTTCGCGCGCCAAATATTTTTGAGCCACAATTTGAGCGTGGTATTCAATATTGGCGGCCGATGCCACACGGCTGGTGAGTTCGGAGATATGGGCGGGGCCGCCCACTTCGTCAAGGTTGCCGTTGGCACGGAGTTGCTGCGTCACCGTCAGCAGGTCGATAGGAAGTTGCTGTGCGCCAAGGTCGCGAATGGCGGAATAGATGAGCTGGTTGGCTCTCAGATAAAAACTTTCAGGAGAAAGAATGTCGCTCACCAGCGGGTAAGCGTCCTTCTCAAGCATAATGGCACCAAGCACAGCCTCCTCTATTTCAATGTCTTGCGGCTGAGTTTTACCCAATTCTGTGAGTGATTCACTTTCGTGTGTGGGCTTACGGTGATATTGCTTGTTTTTTTTACCTGTTTCAAATTCCATATCAAACTCCTTTTTGGATATGCAAAGTTAAACTAATCGTATGAAAAAATCTATTTTTGCGCCCATTATTATATCAACAATGTGTTCACACCAGCATGTTAATAACCACGCCAAATAGCTGTCGGTCAATTCGTTTGAGTGCGAAAAATGGTAAAAAAAAGCGTATCAAATGCGGCCCTCATCGGCGTAGCTGTAATACTTGCCCGACCTGCACACAATAATATGGTCGAGGAAGGCGACATCCACTGCCGTGCAGCCTTTTCTCACTCTTTCAGTAAGATTGTCGTCCTGCATGCTCGGTCGATCGGTGTCGCTGGGGTGATTGTGCGCCAAAATCACACTGTCGGCGAGATTGTCGATAAGTTCGCGCAAAATCATCTTGATATCAGCCACAGCCGCCGATGTGCCGCCTTTGCTCATGCACTTGCAGCCTATCACACGCTTCGACCGGCTCAGCATCAATATCCATATCTCCTCGTGCTCCAGATAGTCCATCTTCTGGCACAGATAGTGATAGGCGTCCTGGCTCGAAGTGATTTGCTTGTCATCGAAGGATTCCACCTGATAGCGGCGCGACAGTTCAAGAGCCGCCATGAGTTCAATGGCTTTTACCGGGCCAATACCATGATATTTCAGCAACCCTTTCACACCTGCCCGCGCTATTTTCGACAGTTTGTTGTCGTTGTCGGAAAGCATACGCTGGCACAAATCCACCACGCTCTCGCCCGGTGTGCCGCTTCCAATCACGGTGGCCATCAGCTCGGCATTCGACAGTGCCTCAAAGCCATACTTCAAAGCCTTTTCACGGGGCCGCTCCTCCTCCGACACATGATTCTTCAGCGTGCGAGTGCCTGCCAATGATTTCTTCTCGGCTTCCATCATCACTTACCCTTACGAATCGCTATCTCCTCTTCCACATTTCTGCCATGGCCCAGCAATATTTTCCACACATAGGCCTTGATGAAGCCACAGCCATAGCTGCCCAATTGTATGAAGCTCGTGAGCACTGCCAGCGAAGCTATCTTCAGGCTCTTAGTGGAGGCCAGCGCACTCAGCCACAGCATCACCACATAAAGCGCTAATGGGAGTATTGTCCACCACCGCCAGAATATGGCCAGCAGAATGAGCAGCACACACCCTATCACAAACACGGCAGGCAGCGTGTGCACCAGTTTCATAGAATCGGGGTAAAGCAGTTTGAGCGTGATGCGCGACATGCCGAACACATAGGTCTGCCGTGAAAACGACTTTAGCGTGTTGCGGCGCTTATGATACACGTAGGCTTCGCGGAAAAGCGTGATGGAGAACCCTGCCTTGCGGATTCTGGTGCTCATGTCGATATCCTCGCTGAACATCTCGCGGAATCCGCCCACGGTTTCCCACACTTTGCGGCTATAGCCCATATTGAACGAGCGCGGCACAAACTTCTCGAGCTGCACTTTCCCTCCGCGAATGCCGCCAGTGGTGAGGAAGGCGGTCATGGAGAAGGATATGGCCTTCTGCGTGTCGTTGAAATCGTCGCTGGCCGCATCGGGACCGCCGAAGCAGTCCACTGGATTCTTTTGAAGAGCGGAAGTGAGCACCTCGAAATAGTGTGGCGGAATCACACAGTCGCTGTCGAAGAAAACAAAGTAGTCGCCACTGGCGCGCTCTATGCCATAATTTCTGGCTATGCTGCGGCCTTCATTCTCTTTCCAATAATAGTGCAAATTAATGCTGTCGGCGTAGGCATCAGCTATATCCTGGCACCGCTCTGTGGAGCCGTCCTCCACAAGAAGCACCTCAAAATCATTGCACGACTGCTTCGACAGACTTTCTAACAGGTCGCTCACTTCACCGCGCCTGTTATACACGGGCACAATCACCGAAAAATATGGTTTGTTCTGATTAGTAGTCATCTTTAAACTAATATATCTGCACAAAGATAGGAAAAAACTGCGGATTTTTGTCTAACTTTGCCACTTTGAAAATAATTTTAGAAACTAATCTGCTCCACACTACACTATTTATGAAGCAATATAAGAATTCACTCTTTTTAATGGTGCTGGCCATCTGCGTAGGCATTTCAGCTTTTGCCGCAGCACCCGCTGGATATTACCGGTCGCTCAACGGCCTGAAAGGACAAGCGCTTAAAGACGCAGTGCATAATCTTATCAAGGCACACACGGTGGTGTCGTATAACAGCCTTTGGAACTATTTTCCTTCCACCGACTGTATGCCCACCGACAGAAGCCGTGTGTGGGATATGTATAGCAGCAACGTTTACCGCTTCAACGGCTTCCGTGGCGTGCCCGGTATGCACAAGGAGCACTCATTCCCCAAAAGCTGGTGGGGCGGCACGGAGGTAGATGCCTACACCGACCTTCACCACCTCTATCCAAGCGACGGCGATGCCAACATGGCGAAAAGCAACCACCCATTAGGCGAGGTGGCGAAAGCCACTTTCGACAATGGCGTGACCAAGGTGGGCGCACCCGTGAGCGGACAAGGCGGCGGCGATGGTGCCGTGTTTGAGCCAGATGATGCCTATAAAGGCGACTTCGCACGCACCTACTTCTACATGGCCACCTGCTATCAAGACTACAACTGGAAGCACACCTATATGGTGAACAACAGCAGCTGGAAGACGCTCAACACATGGGCTATCGACCTGCTGCTGAAATGGAGCCGCAACGACCCCGTGAGCGACAAGGAAAACGACCGCAACGATGCTGTGTATCGTATTCAGAACAACCGAAACCCTTTCATCGACCACCCCGAACTGATAGAATATATCTGGGGCGACAAGCAGAACCAGGTGTACAACATAGATGGTGGCGAAACCCCTGAAGGCGAACCTACACTTATCACGCCCACGCAAGGCACTGAACTCTATTTCGGTGAGGTGGCACTGGGCAAGAGCATCAACTATGTGGTGTATGTGAAAGGTGAGCGCCTCACCAACTCCCTCAGCGTGAGGGTGTATAAAAACGACTATGCTATGTTCACCACCAACGTCAGTTCCATCGACCGCACCACCGCCAACAGCGAACAGGGTTATCCTCTTACGATTACCTACACGCCAACAGCCGTGGGATCCCACAAAGCAAAACTGCTGCTGAGCGACGGCGGACTGATTGGCAGCATTGGCGTGGAGCTGTCGGCCACTTGCCAGCCCGTGCCATCACTCACGCCGATTCTTGCCTATGATGCCACCAATGTGACCGACACCAGTTTTGTGGCCAACTGGCAAGCCACAACCGACGCTATCGACTACTATGTCGTGAACCATACCATCTACGACAGCAATGACGATGAACTGGACCGCGAGCAGGTGATTGTTGACGCCGACGAGACGAGCTGCGAGTTCACCAATCTGAAATTGGGTAAGAAACACACCTACACGGTGCAGTCGTTCCGCTTAGGCTACACTTCTGAGGAGTCGAACGTCATCACTATCGAGAACAGCAACGGCATTGGAGATGTGAATGCCGACGGCAAGGTGGACGTGAGTGATGTGACCATGGTCATCAACATGATTCTCGGCACAGAGGCCAAATCAGCCAAAGCCGACATCAACGCCGACGGCAGCGTCAATGTGAGCGACGTGACAGCGCTTATCAATCTCATATTGAATTAAGGATTTTTCATTGAAAATATTCAGGAGGCACTCCATCCTTTTGTGGCATAAAGCCACCTAAAAGGGATGGAGTGCTTAGTTTCTCACGCTTTATCAAGAAAAAAACGCCAAAAGGCAAAAAAAATATCAATATGATAAGCACCAGTAAAATTTTTTTTCTAAATTTGGGGTATCAAAACTAAAGTATTAACCAACTAACTAAACAACTTTAAAAACAAACAAAAAAAATGAAAGTCGGTATTCCAAAAGAAATTAAAAACAATGAAAACCGCGTAGGTATGACTCCTGCCGGTGTTGCTGAATTAGTAAAGAATGGTCACGAAGTGTTCGTGCAGCACACTGCTGGTGAAGGCAGCGGTTTTCCCGACGAGCAATACACCGCTGTGGGTGCAAAGATTCTCCCCACTATTGAAGACGTGTATGCTACAGCCGGCATGATTGTGAAGGTGAAAGAGCCTATCAAACCAGAGTACAAGCTCATCAGAAAAGGACAGCTTCTTTTCACCTACTTCCACTTCGCAAGCGACGAAGAGCTCACCAAGGCTATGCTTGAAAGTGGCGCCATCTGCCTCGCTTACGAAACCGTTCAAACTCCCGACCACCGATTGCCATTGCTCGTGCCTATGAGCGAAGTGGCTGGCCGCATGGCTGCCATCAATGGTGCCTACTATCTTCAAAAGACGAAAGGCGGCAAGGGCAAACTCATTGGCGGCGTGCCAGGTGTTAAGCCTGCCAAGTTCCTCGTGCTCGGTGGCGGCACCGTGGGTGAAGCGTGCGCTCGCTATGCAGCTGGCATGGGTGCTGATGTCACCATCACCGATGTGTGGTTGCCTCGCTTGCGCCAGCTCGACATCGAGACTCCTGCCAATGTGCACACCCTCTACAGCTCTGAGCACAATATTCGCCAAGAGCTGAAAGATGTGGATGTGGTGGTAGGCTCTGTGCTTATCCCTGGTGAAAAAACACCTTACCTCATCAGCAAAGAGATGCTGAAAGAAATGCAGCCAGGCACAGTGCTCGTGGACGTGGCCATCGATCAAGGCGGCTGCTTCGAGACATCTCGCCCCACTACACACTCTGAGCCTACCTACGAAGTGGACGGTATTCTCCACTACGCCGTGGCCAACATTCCTGGCGCAGTGCCCAACACCTCCACTATGGCATTGACCAACGCCACCCTGAAATATGCCGTGGCTCTTGCCAACAAAGGCTGGAAGCAGGCTTGCAAAGACGACGAGGCTCTCTATAAGGGCTTGAACGTGGTGGAAGGCAAAGTCACTTTCAAGGGCGTGGCTGAGGCTTGGAATATGCCTTACGAACCCGTAAAGCTCTAAACACTTCCCCACTCAGGCAAGGTCAATAATAATGATTGACTGCTAAAAATCTTAGCCGTGGCATACCACCATCATGGAAGTGCCACGGCATTTTTTTGGGGTTATCAGCACGGGCTAAGAGCGGAAATTTGTAAATTTGCGATATGATGAAGCAAAACGAGAAACTAAAGACTGGCCGGTTATGGCTTTATGTGGCACTGCTTATCGGTGTTTTTGCTGTGATGGCTATGCTAAAACACTGTGGCAAGAGTGAAATGCCGATTCTGCCCGCCCAGCAGGCCAACACGTTGAAAAGCGGTGGCGACACCCTTGACGTGGCCATAGAATACTCCCCTATCAGCTACTACACCTATGCCGACACGCTCGGCGGACTGAACTACGATTTGCTTCGGCTGGTGTCGAAACGAATGAACCGCCCTATGAAATTCCACTCGGTGGTCACGCTGAGCAAGGCTCTTGAGAAACTGAACGATGGCACCTACGACTTGCTTGCCGGCGAATTTGCCAACACCTCTGACACGCAGAAGCGGTTTCTGTTTTCAGACGTGGTGTTTCTCGATAAGCAGGTGCTCGTGCAGCGCAAAGACGCCAAAGGCCGCATCAGCGTGAAATCGCAGCTCGACCTCGCTGGCAAAACGGTGTGGATTGTGAAAGGCTCACCCATGCAGGAGCGCGTGGAGGCACTGAGCAGAGAGATTGGCGACACCATACACTTCAAGGCAGAAAGCACCTACGGCCCGGAGCAACTGTTCCTTAAAGTGGTAACCCATGAAATTGACTATGCCGTAATCAACAGCCTCATTGCCCACCAGCTCGCAAAAAAATATGCTTCTAAAGTAGATGTGAGCCGCGATATCAGCTTCTCACAACTCCAGTCGTGGGTAATGAAGAAATCCAACAAAGAGCTTTGCAAAAAAATCAACGAGCAAATCAAAGCCATCAAAGCCGATTCGCTCGCTTATCACGCATTGCTCCGCAAATACATGAAGTGATGAGGCGGCTGATCCATCACAGCTCTTTTCGTCGCCTCAACCTCACCAAATATTATCTTGTGTTCTATTCACCTCGCTCCGTCGGAGAGCCGCCTTTGCCTTCTTTTTGCCCGCCTTGCAACTGACGCAGCTTTTTGATATAGGCAAGTTCATTCACGGCATAATCCAGGCTGGAGGGGTCGTTGAGCAATTTTTTGAACTCTTTCTCTGCTTCATCGAGCATGCCAAACTCTATCAAGGAAAAGGCATGACGCCGGCCAAGAAACGACCGAAACAAGCTCACATTCTCAGGCATTTCCTCTGAAGTGTCATATCGCTGGTCCAAATCCTTAAGGATTCCATTTATTTCATAGAACACACGAATGTCGCCCGAATTTGCCAGCACATTCACATATTCTGCAATGCTCTCCATATTACCACTTTTGCTCATCAAACTGAGGTAGTAATACGCTTTCTCGTACAAGCCCAACTCGCAATAGCAAAAGCCAAGGCAATACGCCATATAGTAAAACTGGTTTTTCTCGGCATCGGATAGCGTGAAAAACTGTTGGCGATAGGTGAGATAGGCATTCTCAAGATATGCAATTGCATCATAATAACGGTTACTCAGCATATACTTACGCCCCCAGTAGATATGATAAACCACATTGGCGTCGGTCACATCGAGGAGCAATTGCTGCTCATCGGTCAAATCCTTCGTGTTTCCCTCACCTTGCTTGATTTGGGCATCCTTCCACATATAGTCGGCCTCCGAGCGAAGCTGATCTGCCGAGGCGAAGTCGTAGGCCAATAAAAGCGACATCGTGGTTGGTGTCTTATCAGCTTTCGAGCCATTGATGGTCTGCCGCTCACTTGCATCGCCTGGATCGAGAGTGAGCATCAAGCGGAAGAATGCAGTGCGTCCGGTGGCTCCAGCTTCTCGTAATGTGATGGTAAACACTTGAGTGGCATTGGCTTGTTCACTCAAAGGAGAGTGATATGTTCCAATCACAGTCACCACCGATGAGCGAAACGCTGGACTCTTGCTCTTTTCGTCGATAATGAGCGAGGCAAGGTTAAGGTCATCAAATCCGTTGTCGCCGGTCTCTTTTATGGTCATGCCCTCATCATTCACCACTTGCAGGCGTGTTATTATCATATCCTTCCTGTCAAGCAGGTCGCGCAGAAGGTGACCCAACGTGAACAGTCGGTCGGGTGACAGCGTAGTATCTGCTGTTGAGCATTGGCCATGAGCCATTTCCTGGTTGCGAACCAGAAAAAGTTCACGTTCGCTGTCGGCATGTACACGCTCCACATCTTGCGTTCCTGTTGACTCAGCATGCTTGACAGCATCCATCAATTGGTCACGACACCGGCGCGAGAAGTCGAAGAATGCCGACAATAAATCTGGCACCGACTTTTCCGCCATGGCTTCTGCATAGAAAACAAGGTGCACTGCCACCATTCCAGTCTCCTTATTAATTTCATACGCATGCTTAAAATCTGTTTGTACATTGCGCATATTACAAACGCTCCTCACTATCTCCAAGTCGGCAACTGGCACCTCTACCACTCCAGGATAAATGAAATCAACGTCAGAAGTCTTATAAGCGAAAGCCACAAAATGGCCTCCTTGATAATCGAACCAGTAGCGGTCGTATCCTTTTGAGTGCTTCTCAATATCGGCCTCAAAATGATATTTGATATCGTAATTCTTAAAAAAGCGCTTTAGCATCACCTTAGCACTGTCGTAAGCGGGAGTTTCTTTACTCTGAGTAGCAGATTTAGAATTGTGTGTCTTCATTCTTTTGCGAACCTTCTTGAATAGCCAATTAAAACCCATATTAAATTGAAAAATTAGTGATTGATGTTTTTCGGTTAGTAATCCCACAAAAGTAAACACAAAACTGCACTACACCAAATTCCAGCATACATTTTTCATAAAAAAAGTGAGGGGAATGTAGTTATCCACATTCCCCTCACACACTATAGAGCATTATGAGTGTAAGTCACATATTTTAGATGGCCTGGGTGATGTCCCACACAAAGGCACGGAGGCCGAGCTTGGGTGTGAGTGCATCTTGCTCATGCAGATAGTCGAGCACACGCTGCACACGGTCGGCAGGCGCCATCACCAGCATAGCCGAGCACATTGAAGGCCATGCGTGTGAACCATAGTGAGGCTCACCGGTTTTTGTGCCTCGTCCGAGCACCTGCTCCCAGGCGGTGAAGCCACGGCAGCCCATTTTATTGAGGTTTTCAACAATGCGGTCGTAATAGGCTTGGTCGAATGCTATAAATATTGCTTTCATTACTTTTCTTGATTATTAGTAGAGTTCTTCAATTCCAAAGCCTTGTGGAGTTTGCGACGCTGACGGCGCACACCATTGAAGGCAAAGATTGTGTAGAGGGTTGGCACGAAGAGAAGTGTAAGGATGGTTGAGAACGTCAGACCACCAATCACTGCCGTACCCATTGGGCGCCACATTTCAGCACCTTCACCCGTACCCACTGCCATTGGCACCATACCGAGAATGGTGGTGAGTGAAGTCATGAGCACTGGGCGCATACGGCTTCGTCCGGCATTCAGCACAGATTTGGTGATGCTCAAGCCACGCTCACGGTTAAGTGTAATGTAGTCGATCAGCACAATACCGTTCTTCACCACAATACCAATCAGCATGATACCACCAATCATCGACATCACATTGAGGTTGGTGCCTGTCAGACAAAGGATCAGCACCACACCTGAGAATGCAAACATGATAGAGGTCATGATGATAGCCGGGTAAGTGAACGACTCAAACTGGGAAGCCATCACAATGTACACCAGGATAATGATCAGCACGGCAAGCATAGCCAGGTCGTGGAACGAATCCTGCTGGTCTTCATACGAACCACTCAAGTTGATGGTCACACCGGCTGGCACTTCCATCTTGTCGATCATAGGCTGAGCGTCGGCAATAATGTCGCTCATTGGGCGGTCTTGCACCACAGTAGATACTGTGATAATACGCTCACGGTCCTTACGCTCAATGGTTGGTGGGTTGAAGCGCTCCACCACGGTGCCCACTTCTTTCAGGCGCACGCCTTTGCCTTGTGCATTGAAGAGGAGAATGTTCTCAATGTCTTCAATCGACTGGCGGTGTTCGGGGTCATACATCACCTTGATGTCGTATTCATCACCGTCTTCACGGAAGTATGAGGCAGTGGAACCATTGATGCGGTTACGCAAAGCTGTGGCTGCGCTGCTGAGGTTCAAGCCATAGATTGCCAGTTTGTCGCGGTCGAAATCCACTTGATATTCTGGCTGATAGTTGTCACGGCTGATTCGAATATCGGCAGTACCTTTCACGCTTGAAAGGATACGCTTCAATCGCTGAGCCACGCTATCAGTCTTTTCAAAGTCGTAGCCATAGATTTCATAGTCGATAGTGGACTGGCCACTCATACTGCTACCACGGCTACCACCCACGTTCACCTGATATTTGTCAAGTTCGGGATACTTCTTCAGGTCTTCACGCATCAAGCCGGCAATTTCCACAAGACTTCTCTTGCGCTCCTTGAGTGGCTTGAGCGTAATGTTCATGGAGATGATGTGCGAACCATTGCTCTGCATCGACGCATAGGTGTTGTCGGTGCTGGCCTGACCCACTGTGTAGTTGAACTTGCTAATTTCTGGATACTTCTTGGTCCATTCCTTATACAGGCGCTGCGACACGTCTTTAGCCATATCCACGCGCGTGCCTATTGGCAATTCAAGGGTGATACCAAGTCGGCCGTTATCGCTGGTTGGGAAGAACTCTGAACCAATGTATTTCATCAGCTGCATTGACGAGAGGAACACCAAAAGAGCCACTGCTGTGGTGATCCAGCGGTGCTTCACCACCAGGCTGAGCAACCAATGGAAGCCGTCGTCGAGTTTGTCGAGCGCTTTTTCGATTGGACCATAGAGGGTGGTGAACATTTTGCTCTTCTTCGGATTCAAGCGCAGGAGCTGGCTACAGAGCATTGGGGTAAGCGAAAGTGCTGCTGCAGTGGAGATGATCATCATGATGGTCACCATCCAGCCCAACTGACGGAAGAGTACACCGGTCATACCAGTGACGAGTGTCAGTGGGAAGAACACGGCAATCAGGGTGAGTGTGGAAGCAATCACGGAGATAGCCACCTCATTGGTGCCATGCACTGCGGCCTGCTTAGGATCCGCACCACGCTCAATGTGGGTGGTGACGTTTTCAAGCACCACAATGGCATCATCCACCACCATACCGATTGAGATTGACAATGCGGAGAGCGACACAATATTGAGCGTGTTGCCTGTGGCAAGCAAGTAGATGAACGAGGCAATCAGTGAAATAGGAATGGTGAGTGCAATGATAATGGTGGCACGCCAGCGTCCGAGGAACAGGAACACCACAATCACCACGAAGAGCAATGCGTATTCCACAGTTTCAACCAGTGAGGCAATGGTGTTACGGATATTGTCGCTGGTATCCACAATGTAGTCGAGCTTCACGTCGGAAGGAAGTTTCTTCTGGATATCGGGCAGAATCTTATGGATCTTGTTGGAGATTTCCACTGAGTTGGCACCACTTTGCTTCTGCACGATAATCATGGCACCCTTCTGACCATTGTTGTAGGTTTCCTGGGCGCGTTCCTCCACAGAGTCGTCGATACGTGCCACATCGCTCAGGCGCACCACAGCACCGTCCTTCGAGCCTACCACAAGGTCGCGCATTTCGTTAGGATCCTTAAATTCGCCCTGCACACGAAGTGAGTAGGTGTCGGAGCCAATATCAAACGTACCGCCAGGTATGTTCTTGTTTTCGGCTGCCACTAATTGAATCACTGATTCTGCTGTAAGATTATAGGCCTCCAGGCGGGCAGGATCGAGATAGATGTGGATTTCGCGCTTTGGAGCACCGGAAATCGACACCGTACCCACACCATCTACACGCGCAAGGGTGTTGGCCACATCTTCGTCAAGAATCTTATATAGTCCAGGCAAACTTTCATTGGCCTGTGCAGAAAGAAGCACGATAGGAATCATATCGGTGCTGAACTTGAAGATGATAGGCGTTTCGGCCTCATCAGGAAGCTGGCTCGACACCATGTCGAGTTTGTCACGCACGTTGTTTGTCAGCACGTCGATATCGTAGCCATACTCAAACTCAAGAGTGATAATAGAGATATTCTCCTTTGAGTTACTGGTGATGTGCTTCAAGTGTTCCACCGAGTTGAGGGTGTTTTCAAGGGGGCGGGTCACGTTTTGCTCAATATCCTGCGAGCTGGCGCCTTGATACGTAGTCATCACCATGATGGTGTTCGTATCGATGTCAGGATAAAGGTCGATAGGAAGTTGGAGCAGTGAGAACAGACCGATAATAACCACTGCCACAAACACGAGGATAGTGGTAACAGGCCTCTTTACTGCACTTGAATATAAACTCATAAATATTTGATGTTAAAAAAATTCTTTGGTTATTGAGGAATTTCTCTTATCACTTGGCAAGCTGAACCTTGGCGCCATTGGTGAGGCGAGTGATACCCTTGGTGACCACGCGCATACCAGATGACAGACCCGACTTGATTTCGTAGCGGTTGCCGATACGGGTGCCCACTTCCACTTCGCGGTATTTCACTGTGCCGTTGCCTTCGAGGGTATAGACATAGCGCACGCCTGAGCCAATCTGCTTCTGCACTGCCAGGTCGCTCACCACGATGCTTGTGCTGCGGCCAAAGTTGAATTTCACACGGGCAAACATACCGCTGTGCACTTTATTGCCACGGTTGTCGATGGTCACTTCCACTTGGAATGTGCGGGTATTCACATCCACGCTGGGGTGAATGAGGCTCACGTGGCCGCTGAAAGTTTCATCGGGATAAGTGTCGAAGGTCACCGTCACAGGCATACCGTTCTTCACGAGCGACATTTCTGTCTCGTTCACGGCCACCACCACTTTCAGTGGGTTCTGCTGCTCAATCACCAGAATTGGCTGGCCTGAAGGAAGGTCGCCAGTTTGATAGTTACGAACGGTCACCACGCCGCTGATAGGGCTGGTGAGCACGGTGTTCTCGCTCATGGTGCTCAAAGAGCGACGGCTGCTTTGAATGGCGCGCACCTGTGAGTCGTAGGCAGCTTGAAGCTGATCCACACTCTGCTGTGTGCCGCCGCCAATCTTCACAAGCTGCTTTGCACGGTCAAGGTCGCGCTTTGCATTGGCAAGCTGAATACGCTCCTGGTCGATGGCGGCGCTCTGTGTGGCCACGTTCACGTCGTCGAGAATCACCAGTCGCTGTCCTGCCGATACGTGGCTGCCCACGTCCACAAGCAGTCGCTTGATGCGGGCACCGGAGTTCGACATAATCTCGTTGGTCTTGTAGGCCTCTACAGTGGCAGTGTATTCACTGATTTGGTCCACAGTCTCTGGATTGGCAGTTTCCACTTCCACCAATGGCAAATCTTCCTTGTCGGCTTGTGATGAATCCTCGCTGCTGTCTTTCTTCGAGCAAGATGCAAGCATGGAAGCAATAGTGGCAAACACCATCAAATAATTGAATGACTTTTTCATAAGTTGTATCTGTTTTTTTTATTTTGTACTTGTTGTGTATTTATAGATTGGTGCATTGCCGAGCACAAGCTCAAGATCGCTTTCTGCCACCAAATAATTGTAAATAGACTGATAGTAGCTCAAACGCGCCGACATCAGTGCGTCTTCTGTGTCGCGGAGCTGAATGAATGTGCCTGAACCCACCTTAAATGACTCCTGCATAATGTCGTGAGCCTTTTCGGCCTGCTGCACGCCTTTGGTGTTGGCATCCACCTGCTTCAAGCTCTTGTTGATGTTGTCGATTTCGTTCTGCACTTGAATATTGAGCGAGCGGGTAAGGTTTTCGCGTTGCCACTTCATTTCTCTCACGGCTATCTCGGCCTGCTTCTGCTTGTAGTAGCGGCGTCCGCCTTGATAAAGTGGAAGCGAAATGGAGAGTCCCACCGATGATGAACCGCTCCACTGAAAGTTGGCGAGCGGGTTGCCGTTGCTCATTGAGGTGTAGCCCAAATTGGCGTTGGCCGACACTGTTGGCAGCCACGACGCTTTTTGCACGTCAAGTGTCTGGCGGAGCAAGTCGGTCTGCAAGTCGAGTTGCTTCACACTGGTGTTGTTCACCAGTGAGGTGTCACGCGCCATTGCACGGCCATACATGCCGGTCTTGAAGGAGTCGAGTGTCTCCGATGCCTCAAAGTCCACGTTGGCGTCCATGGCCATGAGAAGTTTGAGCTGAAGTTTGAGTTTATTGATTGAGTTGTCGGCGTCGATGATTGATGGCTCAAGGTTGGTGACAGCCACGTTGGCACGGAGCATATCATATTCCGAGGC
>JBNMJK010000012.1:0-45092 GCA_050873765.1 Sodaliphilus sp. | reverse complement strand
CCTACTATCGTGAAGTAGTCCAATATCTGGCTCGGCAAAACTATTTGAGCCAGAGTATTCAAATATCCTTGTTCCATGCTACAAAGGAACTATTTTTTGTTAATTGACACAAATTCATCCCCACTAATTTTCTACTGAGCCGATAAAGCCCGGGGATTAGAGAGACAGTAGGGGCGCACGGCTCGAGTGTCCGAACCCCAGCCGTGCGTCCGAATCCAATGTGTTATTTCCACACCATGGGTTGGGACAGCCCTGCACGGACTGTGCGTTGCTACATAGAATGGTGATTGCTGATTTGTTCCTGTGTGGCCATTTTGGCAACTTGTCCGCTCTGGCTTAGCCGGGTGGGTTAATTTCTTCTGGCGGTGTGTGGAAATGGACACTGCGCTCGTTATTTATTATTGTACGGGATATAAAAATGGTGATATGTGGCAGTTATTGAGAAAAAAGCAGTAATTTTGTGGGAAATTATGAATAGTATGCTGAAAATGATTATAGTGGCGTTTGCCACACTCATGTGTTTGAATATTTGTGGTGCAACTTCAGTCCAGTCCCAACCGGGAAAATTAGCGTCGCTTCTGACCGACCATTCTATTTCACAGCTTCAGGTGTCGGGCGAGATGGACGCACGCGACTTTCAATTTATTGCCGACAGTCTTTCCGCCCTCACGTCCATTGACTTGACAGACGCCACTATCGTGGCTTATTCCAGCGATGAACAGGCGCTGCTGGGCGGAGAGAGCCGATTTGCTGCCGCCTCCATTCCTTGCACCAGCTTTTTTGGTAAGCCACTCGTGAGTGTGAAGTTGCCACAGTCGGTAAAAAGCATTGGCTATGCCGCATTTGCAGGTTGCACGCAATTGGGCGAAATCACATTTCCCGCGTCGCTCGACAGCATCAGCAGCTACGCTTTCAGCGGCAGTGGCCTTGTCTCGGCCTCTATTCCTGCCTCGGTAAAAACCATCGGAAAAGGTGCATTTGCGCATTGCGCACGTCTTGCTACGGCGAATGTGGCAAGCGAAATGGTGGGCGAGGAAGCCTTTTATGCCGACACAGCCCTCACTACGCTCTCGCTTGGCAGTGGTGTGAAGCACATTGGCGACGGCTCATTCAAGTCGTGCACATTGCTCAACAGCGTACTCATTGAAGGAACAGAAATTGCCACCATTGGTGATGAGGCGTTTGCCTACACCGCACTTCCTGACATCGACCTTGCTGCTCAGACAGCGCTCAAGCGAGTGGGTGGCTGGGCTTTTGCAAAGGCTGGCGTGACAGCCGCTAAATTGCCTAACAGCGTGGATAGCCTTGGCAACGGTGTGTTTTTTTACGCGGCTGGGCTCAAAGATGCATCTGTGCCCAATTCACTCACCGCACTTCCGGCCTTCACCTTCGCGGGAGCTGAGTCGCTTACCACCGACAGCATCATACCTGGCCGGGCAGAACGTGTGGAGGAATTCTCTTTTTACAACGTGTGCCAAATGCAGCGCATGGTCGTACCTCAAAGTGTGCAGCGCATTGGCACCAAGGCCATGGCTGGCATGACTGGGTTGAAAACCATTAAGGCATATAGCGTGGGCACTGTGCCAACGCTCGCCGACAGCGTGTGGGCAGGCCTCGACCAGCCAAGCGTGGCACTTGACCTCCAGCACAAGGAACTGGCTGCGGAATTCGGCAGTGCCGAGCAGTGGCAAAACTTCCACATACTCAAAGACTACATACTCGGTGATGTGAACAACGACGGCTACCTTGATGTGGCCGACGTAACGCTTCTCGTCAATTATGTGTTAGGTAACGCCCCCGACCCATTCCATGTGGAATTGGCCGACACCAATCAAGACGGGGAAATCGACGTGACCGACGTGACCACGCTCATCAACATGGTGCTTGACGGCAATGAAATCATCATCACCCGAACACCAGCCCGCCAATAAAAACTGCCAGCAGTGTCTCGTGTGCGGCCACGTAAAAGCGCCCAGACTTAACATGCAGCTTGCCATTTCTTCCGCCGAGCGCAGCACATAAAAAATTCCAGATAAACTCGGATTTTGACTTTTCAATTTTTATGCAAATATTAGCAGATAAAGAATTTTATCTGTAATTTTGTAGTTTGAATTAAAATTACTCAAGATTAAGTCAAAATTATGGACACTCGGTACATTTTCGTAACTGGCGGTGTGGTATCGTCGCTTGGTAAAGGCATTATTTCATCGTCGTTGGCTCGTTTACTTCTCTCAAGAGGTTTTAGTGTGACAATCCAAAAATTTGACCCTTACATCAATATCGACCCCGGAACCCTCAATCCCTATGAGCATGGCGAGTGCTATGTGACAGAGGATGGCTACGAGGCCGATCTCGATTTGGGGCATTATGAGCGATTCACCAACATTCGCACATCGCGCGCCAGCAACGTGACCACCGGCCGCATCTATCAGCGAGTGATCAATAAAGAGCGTCGGGGCGACTACTTAGGCAAGACCGTGCAGGTGATACCTCATATCACCGACGAGATAAAGAACTCCGTCAAGCATTTGGGCAGCACCGGCAAGTTCGACTTTGTGATAACCGAGATTGGCGGCACAGTGGGCGATATTGAGTCGCTTCCATTTTTAGAGGCCGTGCGTCAGCTCCGCTGGGAGCTTGGCAACAAATGCGTGTGTGTGCACCTCACTTATGTGCCCTATATCCGTGCAGCCAAAGAGCTCAAGACAAAACCCACCCAGCACTCCGTGAAGCAGCTTCAGCAAGTGGGTATTCAGCCCGATGTGCTGGTGCTCCGCACCGAGAGAGACATACCGGAGAGCATGCTCCGCAAAGTGGCTCAATTCTGCAACGTGTCGGAAAACGCCGTGGTGCAGAGCGTAGATGCGCCATCAATCTATGAAGTGCCGCTGCTGATGCACGAGCAGAAGCTCGACAACATTATCCTCGACAAGACTGGCACCCCATATTCCGGTGAGCCCGACCTCACGGCATGGAACAAGTATCTGTCGCACCTCTACAATGCTAAGGACGAGTTGAAGATAGGCCTTGTGGGAAAATATGTGGCATTGCAAGATGCCTACAAGTCGATTGACGAGGCACTTCTCCAGTCGGCCACCTACAACGACTATAAAGTGAAAATTCAATACATCAGCTCAGAGCTGCTCACTGATGCAAATGTGGAGGAGATGCTGTCGGGAATGGACGGCGTGGTAGTGGCTCCAGGTTTTGGCCAGCGTGGCACAGAAGGCAAATATGTGGCCTTGAAGTGGTGCCGCGAGCACGATATGCCCACCTTCGGCATCTGCCTGGGCATGCAGAGTATGGTGGTGGAGTTTGCGCGTAACGTGCTTGGCATGACCTCGGCCAACAGCACCGAGATGGACCCCGACACTCCTTATAATGTGATTGACTTGATGGAAGAGCAGAAAAGCATCACCTATATGGGTGGCACAATGCGTCTGGGCAGTTACGACTGCCATTTGCAAAGTGGCACGAAAGTTGCTGAAGCATACGGGTGCACCGACATCAAGGAGCGCCACCGCCACCGCTATGAGTTTAACGAGAAGTTCCGCTCGCAGTTTGAGCAGGCAGGCATGAAATGTGTGGGCGAGAACCCCGAAACCCACTTGGTGGAAGTGGTGGAAATACCATCGCTGAAGTGGTATGTGGGCACGCAGTATCACCCAGAGTACAGCAGCACCGTGCTGAATCCGCACCCGTTGTTCATGTCGTTTGTGCGTGCGGCTATCAGCAACAAGAACGAGAAAAAATAATTTACTAACACTAATAGATTTTACACTCCGCGCGCATTAAGCAGCGGAATGATTAATTACTAAAGAATGGACAAAAACACGATTATCGGCTTGCTCCTGATGATGGCAGTGATTTTCGGCTTCCAGTTCATCTTTTCCCCAAGCGAGGACGAGGTGCAGCAACAGAAGCAGGAACAACTCGCCTCCAGTCAGGAGAAGAAAGACAGCGATGCCAAAAATGTGGCCACAGATTCGCTCTCAGCCAATGATTTCGCGAAACTCAAAGAAAATCTGAAGCACTACGGCGGCGACTCTGCCGTGATTAAGACCGACGCACTTCAGGTGGCGCTCGTAGATGGCAAAGTGAAAGCCTCTTTCTCCCAGGAAGACGGCAAGACACAGACGGTGGACGACGCCGAAAATGCAACGCTCACGCCAGCCATGGCATCGGCACTGCGCGAACTGAACACCACCTACATGCGCAATGGTGACTTCTCCGCGATGATGAAGCCGCGCACCGACTCGGTGGTGATCAAGAACGACTCGCTTCGACTGGTTATTTCGAGCAAGGGCGCTATGATTACGCGCGCCACACTGCCCGCCTACAAATCTACCCACAAGACCCAAAACAAGGCTTTCGGAAAATATGTGGAGGTGTTTTCACCGGGTGAGAACGAGTACGGATTTATGCTCAACACCAACACGCAGCGCTACAACACGCAGGACTTCTATTTTGAGCCAGTGGAAAAGACCGACTCAAGCGTGCTGATGGCACTCAACTTCCCTAACGGCGCACAGTTTGGCATTCGCTACACCCTTCGCCCCGACAATTATGTGGTGCACATGGAAGTGGTGCAGAAAAACATGAACCGTGTGCTCGACAGCAGCAACCCCATGTATTTCGACTGGAAGCAGAAGATGCGCCGCCACGAAATGGACGGTATGTTTGAGGAGCGCAACAGCACACTCTATTACAAATTCTTGGCCGACAACGATGCCGACTACCTCTCTGAAAGCTCGGAGAAGAAAGAGAATTTCACCGACGCCATGAAGTGGGTGGCTGCCAAGAACCAATATTTCTCAGCCGTGTTCATTGCTCAGAAGCAATTCAACGGTATGACGCTCAGCAGCGTGCCTTACGACAAGAAGTCGCCAGAATTTGCCGACTATCTTAAAATGCTGAACGTACACTCCGAAATCGACTATCAGGCCGACAGCTCAAATCCTGCGTCGTTCTTCCTCTATTTAGGCCCTAACCGCTACAAGGTGCTGAGCAATATTGATAAGATGATCGACCAGTATCCAGGCGGAGCCGCCTCAGGATCCGACAACCTGCACCTCACACGCCTCATTCCATTGGGCTGGACACTGTTCCGCTGGATCAACACGGGCATCGTGATTCCGGTGTTTAACTGGCTTGGCTCGTTTATCAGCAGCTATGGCATTATCATTCTCATTCTCACCCTGCTCATCAAGCTCGTGCTCACGCCGCTCACCATCAAGAGCTATCGCTCTCAGGCGGTGATGAAGATACTTGCCCCCGATGTGAAGGCCATCAACGAAAAGTATCCCGATCAGGCCGATGCCATGAAGCGCCAGCAAAAGACGATGGAACTTTATCGCTCAGCCGGTGCCAGCATGTTTGGCGGCTGCCTGCCGATGCTGCTCCAGATGCCTGTCCTCATTGCCGTGTTTGCGTTCTTCCCCTCATGTATTGAGCTTCGCGGACAGTCGTTCCTCTGGGCCAACGACCTTTCAGCCCCCGACGCCATCTTCAGCTGGAGCACGCATATCCCCATCATCAGCACCTATTTCGGCAACCATGTGAGTCTGTTCTGCCTTTTGATGACAGCCACCAACATTCTCTACACCTATGTGTCGATGCAGTCGCAACAGCAGCAGCAAGGAATGCCCAATATGAAGTGGATGATGTATTTGATGCCCATCTTCTTCCTGGTGTTCTTCAACCACTATGCGGCCGGCTTGAGCTACTACTATTTCTTGTCGCTCCTTATCACCATTGCCACCACCTATGCGGTGCGCGCTTCCGTGAAGGAGAGCGATGTGCGCGCCAAGATGGCTGAATACAACAAGAATCCTAAAAAGAAAAAGAAAAGTGGCTGGATGGCACGCCTTGAAGAGGCACAGCGCCAGCAGCAGGCTGCCCTTCGCGAGCAGCAGAAGCGTGGCGGTGGCAAAAAGCGCCGCTAATCTGAACGGTTTTTAAATAAAAACATACTTATCTTTTAATAGGTGACTGTAAAGCTCGACTTGCAGCCACCTCTTAAATTTTTATAAAAAAGGGAAGGGCAATATAACTTTTTTATTACTTTTGCGTTGATTATGATATAATGCTATTAGGTGTGATGACAATGATGAAAAAAGCCATATTATCCCTTCTGCTGTTAGCCTTGGCGCTCCCCGCTATGGCTCTCGACCTCACATGGAGTAAATATAACCTCAACTTCTCTGTACCTGAAGGTGGCTACGAGATAGTGAACAACCCTGTTCATTATGAGCGCAGATGGGAAGATATGCTCCTCACTGTGCATCTCTACACCAAAGACCACGGCGGCAAGAAGGACATTTACTCCACCACTTTAAGCCGCAAGGCTGCCGACTTTAATATGTACGACCAGAAGAATGTGAAAATCAAGGTGAAGAATTTCGACTCCTATGCGGTGGAAGGCACTATGCCCGATGGCACGCGCGCTTTGCTCGTGAACCTGGTGTCGAAGAAAAGCGACCTGGTGGTGCAAATCGTGGTGAACTATCTGTTTGGCAACCGCGAAATGGTGGAAGACGTGGTGAAGAGTTTTGCCGAGAATCCCGACCGTAAGCCTAACCATGAGGCTCGCAAACAAAAAGTGCAGAAACCCGACCAGAAGGTGGCTAAGCCCACCAAAGAGCAGAGGCAGGAGCAAGAGCGCTTGGAAAAGGAGCGCAAATACCAGGAAAAACGCAGAAAGGGCGAAATATTTGATGCCTAAGCCACTCTGTGTGCGGTGTGCGTTCACACCAGTCTCTTGGAGCTTTGATTATGCGTTTTTTTGTTCAAATGTCCAATAATTGTGGTTGATATGACCACGATGTGCCGCCCACAAAAAAATTATTACTATATTTGCATCACATGTTTAATTTGTGCGTGGGTTGCACCTTCGCAATTTGCGCTTTAAATGCAACAATGAAGATGCGAAAATTTCTATTAGGTGTCGTATTTTTATCGATTTTCCCTGTGGCAGCACATTGTGAGGTGTCGCTTGACTCGTGCCGCCGAATGGCCATAGCCAACAACAAGGAAATTCTGCAACAGCAAATCAAAATAGAGCAGGCCGGATACCAGCGCAAGCAGGCCGAGGCCGCCTATCTTCCGAGTTTTGATTTTGAGGGCGGATATATCTATAACCAAAAAAAGTTGTCGCTTGTTGATGGCGACCAACTGCTGCCCACCAAGACTTTTAATCCAGCCACTGGCTCCTATGATTTCAATTTGGTGAAAGACCCCACCACGGGGCTGCCCATCATGCACGATGGCTCGCCAATTCCATCGCAGGTGGCTCTGCTGCCAAAAAGCGCGCTCACATACGATATTCACAATGTGTTTGCAGCGGCAGTGACGATGACTCAGCCAATATACATGGGCGGTAAAATCCGCGCCATGAACAATATCACCCACTATGCCGAGGAACTCGCCAAAAATATGCACGACACCAAGGTGCAAGACGTGGTGTACAGTGTAGATGAGGCCTACTGGCGTGTGGTGTCGCTTGTGGCCAAGAAAAAGCTGGTGGAAAGCTACCTCAAGCTCGTTCAGAATCTGGATTCCGATGTGGAGAAGATGGTGAAAGAGGGTGTGGCAACGAAAGCCAACAAACTCAATGTGGACGTGAAGGTGAATGAGGCCAATGTGAATCTTACCAAGGTGAACAATGGACTGGAGCTGTCACGAATGGCGCTCAACCAAATCTGCGGCCTGCCTATCAACGCCAGTTTTACCCTTGCCGATGAAAATCGCGACGACTTAGGCGGAGCACTTCACCCCACCCATGTGCAGATGGATTCCGTGTATGCCAACCGCAGCGAAATTCGCTCGCTGGAGATTGCCGCTAAAATCTTCGACGAGAAAGCCAAGGTGGCCAAGAGCGAAATGCTGCCACAGATAGCCGCTTTTGCCGCCTATCATGGCACGAACCCTAATTCATATAATGGCTTCAAGAACAAGTTCGGTTTTGCTTTTTCGGTGGGCGCAATGGTGAAGATTCCATTGTGGCACTGGGGCGGACTGTCGAATAAATATAAAGAGGCGCAGGCCGAGGCTCGCCTCCACAGGGTGCAGATTGAAGATGCACGCGAGAAAATCAACTTGCAGGTGAACCAAGCCTCGTTCCGCTATCAGGAAGCGTGGAAAACCTACGAGAAAACCAAGGCCCACCTCGTTCAGGCCGATGAAAACCTGCGTTGCGCCCAGTTGGCATTCCGTGAAGGCGTGTCGAACCTCGACACCGTGATAGGTGCCCAGACTGCGTGGGTGCAGGCGTATAGCGAGAACATCGACGCACAAATCGACATACAGCTCTGCGACGTGTACCTCTCGAAGGTGATGGGGCAGATGAAATATTAATATTGAAAAAATCTCGACGATATATGGAAAAAGAAAAAAAAGAAGAAACCCAGAAAGTGGAAGCTCGGGTGGAAAATACTGTTGCCGAGCCTGAAAACACTAACGGTGCCGAAAAAAAGGCAAAAAAGACCAACGCAAAAAAAGTGCCCCCGCGCACTGAGGTGAAGGAGCAGCGCACCATTGCCCGCAAGCGCGACAAAGCCCTGCTGGCTGCGCTTTTCGTGTTCTCTATCGTTATGGCTGGTATTGCAGCGCTTGGCATACTGCTTATTCATCCGCCTAAGGACACCACTCAAGGTCAGGCCGACTGCGAACAGGTGCGTGTGTCGGGCAAGTTGCCCGGACGCGTGGTGCGCTTCTATGTGCATGAAGGCGACTATGTGCATAAGGGCGACACCCTTGTGGCTATCAGCAGCAAGACAGCCGATGCGGCGCTCTATAAGGCCCAAAGCGCTCAGCGTGTGGCTGCCTCCACTGCCCAGAAGGTGGAGAAAGGCACACGCGAGGAGGTGAAAAGCGGAGCCAACAGTATGGTGGAGCAGGCTAAGGCCGCCCAGGAAATAGCCCGCAAAACCTATCAGCGTATGGAAAACCTCTATAAGGAGGGTGTGATGACAGAGCAGAAGCGCGATGAGGCTAAGGCTGCTTACGATGCCGCCACTGCCGCTGTGGCAGCAGCGGAATCGCAGGCTCAACTGGCCCATAATGGCGCCCAGCAGGAGGACAAGGCCGCTTCACGCGGTATGGAAGATGTGGCACGGGCCACAGTGATGGAAGTGCAGTCGGTACTCGACGACCAGGTGCTTCTTGCCCCATGCGATGGCGAAGTGAGCGAGATTTTCCCTCACGAAGGTGAACTCGTGGCGCTTGGCACCCCGATTATGACCATCTCGAAAATTCAAGATATGTGGGTGGCCTTCAGTGTGCGCGAAGAAATGCTCTCCAAACTGCCGATGGACGCCGAGCTGAATGTGACCATTCCTGCCCTCAATGGCAAGAAGGCGAAACTGAAGGTTTACTACATTCATGACATGGGATCGTATGCGGTGTGGAACGCCACCAAGGCCTATGGCCAGTACGACAGCAAGACGTTCACAGTGAAAGCACGCCCCGTTGAGCCTATTGAGGGCTTCCGTCCGGGTATGTCGGTTCTGCTGCCCGACTGATTTTCATCAGCCACCCTTTTTTAGAGAGTTAGACTTATCTGTATTTCAGTAAATAATACGTCAGTTTTAATATAATAGAATTTCAAAGATGCTATTCCACTACATCAATCAATCGCTGAAGCGCGGCACTGTTTCGCTTGTCCGTAGACAAGTGTTCTTTTGGATGATGGTGGTCGTTCCGCTGCTGTGCAGCTGGTTCTTCTTTGATTTAATGCAAAAGGGAGCCGTGGAGCGTGTGCCGGTGGGAATCGTCGACCTCGACAACTCTTCGCTTTCGCGTACCCTTATCAGGAATCTCTCCGCCTTCAAGACGGTGGACGTGCAGTACCACTTCCGCAACTATCAGGAGGCTGCTGATGCGGTGCAGCGCGGCACGGTGCTCGGATTTTTCTATATTCCTGCCGACCTTTCGGAAAAGGCGCTCAGCGGCCAGAAGCCCATGGTGAGCTATTATGTGAATTATGCCTACTACACACCGGCTTCCACCATGTATAAAGGCTTCAAGACCATATCCGTGATGGCGAATGGAGCCATCGTGAGCACGGCGCTTCAAACGCTTGGAGTGTCAGGACCTCAGATTTCTGCCACTCTCCAGCCGGTGCTCGCCGACATTCACGCCATCAACAACCCCTGGACCAACTACAGCTATTACCTCAATATATCGTTTGTGCCCTGCTTCTTGGCGCTGATTATTCTGCTGGTCACGGCATTCAGCATAGGCACGGAATTGAAGTATGGCACATCACGGCAGTGGATGCACGCCTCTGGCGACAGCATCATATTGGCCATTACGGGAAAACTCCTGCCACAGACCTTCATCTTCACTGCGGTGGGCTGGTTTATACAGCTGATGATGTATCGCATTTATGGTTTTCCATTGAACTGCCCTCCATCGCACATGCTTTGGGCCATGCTGCTGTTTGTGCTTGCCAACCAAGGCTGGGCATTGTTTGCCATGTGTGTGGTGCCCAATTTCCGACTTGGATCCACGCTGTGCACCCTGCTCGGTATGCTTTCGTTCTCGTTCTGCGGCTTTTCACTGCCACAGGAGGCAATGTATCCGTGGGTGGAGGCACTGGGCTTTGTGATGCCAGTGAAATACTTTTTCCTCATCAGTATCGACCAAGCCCTCAATGGCATCGACCTGTATTTTAGCCGAGTTTACTATGCGGCACTGATAGGCTTCATTCTGCTGCCATGGCCCTTCATTTGGCGCCTGAAGAAGGAATGTATGCACCCTGTGTATGTGCCCTGATGGCTTATTTGAACACCTCACAATAAAATCAAAGCAATGAACGTGATTCGCAACATATTTAAATGGCCAGTCGATGTGTTTCGGGTGTGGAAAAGGGAGATTAATCTCGCTTTTCACGACGAGGCTGTCATCATATTCTTCCTGGTGCTTTGCGCCACTTATCCAGTGCTTTACTCCCTCATCTACAACACCGAGGTGGCACGCGACGTGAAAGTGGTGGTGGTGGACGACAACCGTAGCCACCTCACCCGCGAGTTTGTGCGCCAGCTCGATGCCACTCCAGAGGTGTGCGTGATGGATTATGTGAGCAATGTGCAGGACGCGCGCAGGCTTATGAACGAGCACGAGTGCTATGGAATAGTGTATTTTCCGTCAGATTTCACCCGTGAGGCACTTGGTGGAGGCCAGGGGCACGTGTCGCTGTATGCCGACATGGGCGTGCTGATGCGATACAAGCAAATGCTTTCCGCCCTCACCAATGTGCAGCAGAACGTGTGCTCGCAGCTTCAAAATGCAAAAATCGGAATCGTGTCGGCCAACGCCGCGCAATCCGACGGCGGCATTATAGAGAATAAGCAGGTGGCACTGGGCAATGTGTCGATGGGTATAGCCTCGGCCATATTGCCATGCATACTTGTGATGGTGCTTCAGCAGAGTA
Organism: Sodaliphilus sp.; assembly: GCA_050873765.1. GTDB lineage: Bacteria > Bacteroidota > Bacteroidia > Bacteroidales > Muribaculaceae > Sodaliphilus. The sequence goes on along the minus strand of JBNMJK010000012.1, from coordinate 33,658 downwards.
TGATACTCGGCATCTGCGTGCTCCGTGGCGGCAGCCGTGAGCGCCGCTTGCGCAACCGCGGTTTCGACCCGCTTGCCATCGACACTGGTGTGAGCGCCACGATTGTGGGCAAGACCCTTTGCCACTGGGTTATCTACATCGTGCCCACAGTGTATGTGCTTCACTTCGTGCCCATGTTCTTCGATTTTCCGCAGAATGGCTCCACGCTTGACATCATCGTGCTGATGCTGCCTTTCCTGCTGGCATCGTCGCTGTTGGGGCAGACCATACAGGTGTTTGTCAACGACCGCGAAACCACCTTCCTCGTGGTGGCGTTCACGTCGGTGATTTTTGTGTTCCTTTCCGGCATATCTTGGCCGCGGTATATGATGAGCGATTTCTGGATAGCCATCGGCAATGTGATTCCAACAACTTGGGCTGCCAACGGCTACATAGCCATGCAGAGCAATGCCGCTAACCTTGAGCAGGTGTCGCACAACTACGATATGCTTTGGCTGCTGGTGGCGTTCTACTTTGTGGCTGCCTATTTGGTGGAGCGCTTCATTTGTCGCCCCCGTTACCGCCGTATGCAGCAGTATGCCGCCATCGATCCCGACTCGCTCATCAAGGAAGAGCGCAGGCGCAACGCCGTGGACACCCCCAACTGGTAAATTTCAGCTTACTTTATATTAGTCTATTAATAATTAATACAAATCTCATAGCGATTGCTACTAATGTGAGCCTTTAGTGGTTCATTTGGTGCAATTCTATGTATGTTTTTAATTTTGTATTTTGTTACAGTGGTTATCACGTTTGAACCAGCATATACTCTATATGTGTCTGTAAATCCCTCAAATCAAATTGTACTTATTAAAATCAAGCCGCAGCTATAACATGAACTTTATGATGAACTTTCTGTGAACTTATAACGAACTTTTAAATAAAAATGTTATCTTTGCACAGAATAATAAGATTGTGATTAATAATCAATATGTTAAGTGCGGAAGATATAAAAGATTTGATCAATGGAGGAGAGGGTTATAATGTAGATTTTAAACGGAGTGTACCCTAAAAAGTTCGCGAACTTACAGAGGAGGTTTGCAGTTTCCTGAATGCAGCTGGTGGTTATCTGCTCATTGGCGTGAATGACAACAACGAGATAGTCGGTGCCGAGATAGACAACAGTAAACGGTCGGCAATACAAGGCTCGATAGGAGAAATATCGCCCATGTGCCACTATAATATGTATGATGTGAATGTTGATGGTATGAAAGTTTGGGTGATAGACGTGCCGTCAGGAAAGAACAAGCCTTATTTCTTCTCAGGATGTACATATCTGCGTGAAGGGGCAAACAGCCAAAAACTGACGAATGTGGAAGAAATACGTGAGGTATTCCAACGCCATGAACGTATATACTTTGATGCCATACCTCTACCGAAATTCAATCTTTTGGAGCAATTGGACAGAGACAATTTTATGGAGTTTAAGCGTGAAGCCCATATTGTTTCTGATGTGTTAGATTTTCAAGTGCTTGACAGTGTGAGGGTCTTTGATGACAATAATGTTGTAAAGAGCGGGGGTGTGTTGTTTTTTGCCCAGCATCCTGAGAATGTGTTTTTTCATGCGGTTGTGCGCTGTGTGTTGTTCAAAGGAACGGACAAAGTGTACATTATTGATGACAAGACTTTTGGTGGCCCTCTCTTACAACAGTACAACAAAGCAATAGAGTGGTTGAAAGGCAAGCTGCAAGTAACTTATGAGATTGAGGGTACAGGGCCGAGAAAAGAAGTTTGGGAAATCCCATTGGAGGTATTCAAGGAAGCCATCATCAATGCACTCGCTCATCGTGATTATGATGAACAAGGTGCAAGTATAACCATAGAAATGTTTGACGACCGTGTGGAGATTACCAATCCAGGTACACTCTTGCCAGTAGTCGCTAAAAACTTCGGACGAAAAAGTCTGTCACGAAACCCTCTTATTTTCGGACTCTTTACCAGAATGCACCTGGTGGAACATATTGGCTCAGGCATACCAAGAATGTACAAGAAAATGCTTGATGCAGGACTTCCTGAACCTATTTATGATACAGACGGTATGTTTACAGTTACTTTCCGCCGACCTTTCAATAACAAAACTTTAGAACTGACAGACCTTCAATCAAAAGTTTTACAGACGGTCAAGACGAATTCATCGTTGACAATGGAACAGATAGGGAAAACGATAGGCATTGGACGCACTTCTGTTTATAAAATTGTCAAAAGCCTTAAAGAGATAGGAATGTTGGAACATAAGGGACGAAAAAGTGATGGAAATTGGGTTGTGAAAAGCAAATAAAAAGCAAGAATGGAGGCAGGAATATGTATGCTTATGAAAAGTGGGGTGGGATTGAGAAAAAATGATTATCTTTGTGTGTGCAAAAATGCCACGATTGTTTAACCACTAAAATTTTACGACTACGACGAGCATCAACAAATGGCGCATCGAGGATAGTGCCGAACTCTACAATATCAATGGCTGGGGCCTCAAGTACTTCTCTATCAATGAGCAAGGACATATCACCGTCACTCCTAAGCAGAGCTGCGTGGGGGTGGACCTGGTGGAGGTGATGGATGAATTGCAAACGCGCAATATCACCGCACCCGTGCTGCTCCGCTTTCCCGACATTCTCGACAACCGAATCGAGAAGATTTCATCGTGCTTCAAGAAAGCCGCAAAAGAATACGACTATAAGGCTGAGAACTTTGTGATTTACCCCATCAAGGTGAATCAGATGCGGCCTGTGGTGGAGGAGATTACAAGCCATGGCAAGAAATTCCGCATTGGCCTTGAAGCGGGTTCGAAGCCAGAGCTTCACGCTGTGCTGGCCATCAATATGGCCGACATTGGCGACAACTCCCTGATTATTTGCAACGGCTACAAAGATGAAGGCTACATAGCCCTCGCGCTTCTTGCCCAGAAGATGGGCCGAAAGATATTTTTGGTGGTGGAGAAGCTCAACGAGCTTCACCTGATAGCCCGTGTGGCCGACAGAATGGGTATTCGCCCCAATATTGGTGTGCGAATCAAACTCTCGTCGTCGGGCAGCGGCAAATGGGAAGAGAGTGGTGGCGACCGCAGTAAGTTTGGCTTGAACACCAGTGAGCTTTTTGAGGCCCTCGACTTCCTGAAGGATCACAAAATGACCGACTGCCTGAAGTTGATTCATTTCCACATTGGCAGCCAGATTACCAAAATCCGCCGCATAAAAAATGCGCTCCGTGAAGCGTCGCAATTCTATGTGCAGCTCACCGGAATGGGATTCAATATCGATTTTGTGGACATAGGCGGTGGCCTTGGCGTGGATTATGATGGTTCACGCAACAGCGTGTCGGGCCACTCGATGAACTATTCTATTCAGGAATATGCCAACGATGCCGTTTACACCTTCGTTGACGCTTGCGACAAGCATGGCTTGAAGCACCCCAACATTATCAGCGAGTCGGGCCGGTCGCTTTCGGCTCACCACTCTGTGCTGGTGATGGAGGTGCTCGAAACCGCCGGTCTTCCTTCGTGGAACGATGAAACCGACACGGTTAATGCCGACGACAACGACCTGGTGAAGGATCTTTATGAAATTTATGACAAGATGAACAAGTCGCGGCTGCTGGAGGACTGGCACGATGCACTGCAAATTCGTGATGAGGCTCTCGACCGCTTCAGCCTCGGCTTGATTGACCTTCGCACCCGTGCCATGTGCGAGAAGCTCTTCTGGTCGATTGCGCGTGAGGTGAACATCATTGCCGACGACATGAAGCACGCTCCTGAAGAAATTCGCAGCGTGAGCAAGATGCTTCCCGAAAAATATTTCTGCAATTTCTCCCTTTTCCAGTCGCTCCCCGACAGTTGGGCCATCGACCAGGTGTTTCCTGTGATACCGCTTTCACGTCTGAATGAGCGTCCCTCGTGCAATGCCACATTGCAAGACATCACTTGCGACAGCGATGGCAAAATAGCCAACTTCACGTCGGCTCACGGCATCACACACTCCTTGCCCGTTCACCCACTGCGCAAAGGCGAGCATTACTATTTGGGCGTGTTTCTTGTGGGGGCCTACCAGGAGATATTAGGCGATATGCACAACCTGTTTGGCGACACCAACGCCGTTCACATCGACGTGTATAAGGACCACTACGAGATAGACCAGGTGATTGACGGCGAAACGGTGGCAGAAGTGCTCGACTACGTTCAGTTCACCCCTAAAGAACTGGTGCGCAATGTGGAGGCATGGGTGTCGGAATCGATTCGCACAGGTAAAATCACAAGTGAGGAAGGCAATGAGTTTGTGCGTAATTACCGCGCCGGACTTTATGGCTACACCTATCTTGAAAAAGACTGAATATAGGTGATGCGTTACTTCATGCGACTGGCATATAATGGCGCGTCGTTTCACGGCTGGCAAATACAGCCCCACGATGCTTCGGTGCAGCAAACTCTTGAGGAGGCGCTGACCACCTTGTTGCGTGCCCCAATAGCCGTGACTGGCGCCGGACGCACCGACACAGGCGTGAACGCAAGTGCCATGATTGCGCATTTTGATACGCCGCAGCCCATAGCCGACGCGCAAAGGCTTATGCGCCAGCTTAATGCCATAGTGGGGCGCGACATTGCTGTGTATGCCATTTTTCCCGTGCATGATGATGCCCACGCACGCTTTGATGCCACAAGCCGCACCTATAAATACTATCTTCACACGCAGAAGAATCCTTTTTTGGAGCGGTTTAGCTGGGCTTGCCATTATCAGCTCGACTTTGAGCTGATGAATGAGGCGGCGCAGCGTATGCTATCATTCACCGACTTCACCTCATTCAGCAAACTCCATACCGATGTGAAGACCAACAACTGCAAAATCACCTTCGCACACTGGGAACAGGTGGGCGAGCAGTGGGTGTTTACCGTGACGGCCGACCGCTTTCTGCGCAATATGGTGCGCGCCATCGTGGGTACGCTTGTGGAGGTGGGCCGCCATCGCATCACTGTGGAGGAATTCTGCCACATTATCGAGCGCAAGGACCGTTGTTCGGCAGGGCAGTCGATGCCAGGACATGCGCTGTTTCTGCACCGGATCACTTATCCTTACCCCATATACTGATTAAAATACAACGTTGCCACACCTATGCGGCACACTTAAAAACAGATAAAAAATGAAGGTAAAACATTTCATTATTCCATTAGCCATAGCCGCAGTAGCGATGCTGAATATCCACGCTGTGGCATGTACCAATCTTATAGCGGGAAAGAATGCCACGATTGATGGCAGCACCCTCATATCGTATGCCGCCGACTCTCACACCCTTTATGGCGATTTGCAATACCTGCCTGCCGCCGACCATAAGCCAGGCGAAATGCGTGAAATCCGTGACTGGGACACCGGTAAGCACCTTGGCTATATTCCAGAGGTGGCACACACCTATGCCGTGGTGGGCAACATCAACGAGCATCAGGTGACTGTGGCTGAGAGCACTTTTGGCGGCCGTCATGAATTGGCCGACACCTCCAAGAATGCCATTATCGACTATGGCAGCTTGATATACCTTGCGCTCCAGCGCTCCAGCACCGCCCGTGAGGCCATCATGGTGATGACCGACTTGGTGGCTAAATACGGCTATTGCAGCGAAGGCGAGTCGTTCTCCATTGGCGACCCCAACGAGGTGTGGGTGATGGAGATGGTGGGTAAGGCCGGTAAGGAGAAAGGTGCAGTGTGGGTGGCTGTTCGTATTCCCGACGACTGCATCAGTGCTCACGCCAACCAAAGCCGCATCTACCACATTCCATTTGCCGACAAAAAAAACTGCATGTATAGCAAGGATGTGGTGTCGTTTGCGCGAAAAATGGGCTATTTCAGCGGTAAAGATGCCGATTTTGAATTTTCAAGAGCCTATTCGCCAGCCGATTTTGGCACACTCCGTGGCTGTGACGCACGTGTATGGAGCTACTTCAACCGTTTCAAGGCAGGAATGGACGCCTATCTGCCCTTTATCAATGGCAAAAAAGGCGCACAAGTGATGCCACTATATGTGAAGCCCGACCGCAAATTGAGTTGCCGCGACATGCAGAACATGATGCGCGACCACTTCGAGGGCACACCTTTCGACATGACAAAAGATCCAGGCGCAAAAAATTACTTTGATGTGCCATACCGCTACCGCCCTATGGAGTTTACCGTGAATGGCGTGAAATACAGCCATGAGCGTGCCATAGCCACCCAGCAGACCGGATTCGTGTTTGTGTCGCAGATGCGTGCCTACCTGCCCGATGCGGTGGGCGGCTGCATTTGGTTTGGTGTGGACGACGCCAACACGGCAGTGTTCCTCCCGATGTACTGCTGCATCACCGAGGTGCCCGAAAGCTATCGCCAAGGCAAAGGCGACCTCTATACTTTTGACTTTGATGCTGCCTTCTGGGTGAACAATCTTGTGGCCAACCAGGCGTATCACCGCTATTCGCTCATGATTCCCGACATTAGAAAAGTGCAGGGTGCAATTGAGGACAAGTGCGCCAGCGACCAGCCAGCCATCGAAAGCCGAGCTGTGGAATTGCTGAAGTCAAACCCCAAAGAGGCCATTCAATATCTCACCAACTACAGTGTGAACACTGCTCAAAGCGCCACCGCGCGCTATCAGAATCTTGCCAAATATCTGTTTGTGAAATACCTCGACGGCAACCGCAAGAAGGAGAAAGACGGTAAGTTTTTGCGCAATGAGGCAGGTGTGCCCGAAATGCCCGATTTTCCTGGCTACACACAAGACTACTATAACCAGTTTGCCGATCCTAACTGCGATCACTTGAAAGTGGTGGAACCTGAAAAATAGGGTAGCGTGCTACACAGGTGGTGAGGTGAAACCATGCCACTTGGCGCAGCCTATTTTTTTGAGCGTGGGCAAAAATTTGGTCTGTTAAACCAATTGCACAGAATTTAGTCTATTCTGTAAACGAAACACTATACAGTTATGAAGACTATTAAATTTGTGAAATATGCAGTGCTGAGCATCGTGGGTGCATTGATGCTCAACATTGGCGCAGCGCAGCCCACATTCGCACGCTCCTACACTTCCGAAACGCTGAACTATGAGATTGTGTATCACTGGGGCGTGATTTGGAAGCACGCTGCAAATGCGCGCCTCACCATCAAGCGCACCAGCAATGGCGGCTACTATTCGGAACTGGTGGGCAGAACACGCTCATGGGCAGATAAGATTTACCCCGTTCGCGATACGCTGAAGTGCTGGATGAACAGCAATTTCACGCCCACGAAATATATGAAGCTCACGCACGAGAAGAAATACTATGCCAAAGACGTGGTCAACTTCTCCTATGCCAACAACACCACCTATGGCAAATGCGTGCGCTATCGCAGCGACCGCACCGAGCGAACCTCACTTGCCACTCATGGCACAGCCTACGATATGATGAGTGTGTTCTACATGCTCCGAAACCTCAATTTCGGCTCATTGCAGAAGAATAAATGCTACAAGACGGTGGTGTTTTCCGGCAAGACCAAAGAAACACTCACTATTAAATATAAAGGCACACAAATGGTGAAGTTGCGCGACAACAGTAGTCATCCCGCTTACCACATCACATTCACGTTCACTCAGGACGGCAATAAGAAGTCGAGCGACGACATCGATGCCTATCTCTCCACGGGTGCGTCGCGCATACCGCTACTGCTTGTGGGCCAGCTTCCGGTGGGCGAGGTGAAATGCTATTATGGCGGCAATATCAACAAGTGATTTCGCACCGCTGTTAAAAGTGAAGTTTCGCACCGCTCAGAAAGCACGGGGGGTATCAGACGAGCCAATTTTCAGCTCTCACCTTTAATAATATATATAATAAAAAGAGGGCACCTGCATCATTTGGTTTGCAGGTGTCCTTCTTATATGATTGTTGATTCTGTGCTTAACAGATAGGGGTGAGCTTATTCAGCCTTGCCGTCGCTGCCGAGCACCTCTTTAATCTTGTGGATGTAGAGTTGCTCCATCATGTCGCGAGCTGGACCGCAGTATTTGCGTGGGTCAAACTCTTCTGGGTGCTCGTTGAACACCTTGCGAACAGCAGCGGTGAAAGCCAAGCGAGAGTCGCTGTCGATGTTGATTTTGCAAACAGCGCTCTTGGCAGCCTTGCGGAGTTGCTCTTCAGGAATACCCACAGCGTTAGGAAGTTTGCCACCGTTAGCGTTGATGATGTCAACGTATTCTTGAGGCACTGAAGAAGATCCGTGAAGCACGATGGGGAAGCCAGGGAGCTTTTTCATGATGGCGTCGAGAATGTCGAATGCCAATGGTGGTGGCACGAGGCGACCAGTTTTGGGGTCTCTTGTGCATTGTTCTGGAGTGAACTTGTAAGCACCGTGGCTTGTGCCGATAGAGATGGCGAGTGAGTCAACGCCAGTCTTTGAAGTGAAGTCGATTACTTCTTCAGGCTTGGTGTAGTGTGATACAGCGCTCGACACTTCGTCTTCCACGCCTGCAAGCACACCGAGTTCGCCTTCCACAGTCACATCGTATTTGTGAGCGTAATCAACCACCTTCTTGGTCAGAGCCACATTCTCGTCGTAAGGAAGGCTTGATCCGTCGATCATCACAGAAGAGAAGCCGAAGTCAACGCAGCTCTTGCACAGCTCAAAGCTGTCGCCGTGGTCGAGGTGGAGACAGATTTGTGGGTGTTCCCAGCCAAGTTCCTTAGCATATTCCACTGCACCTTGAGCCATGTAGCGAAGGAGAGTTTGATTGGCGTAGTTACGAGCGCCCTTAGAAACTTGAAGAATTACTGGAGATTTTGTGGTGGCAGCAGCCTTGATGATAGCTTGAAGCTGCTCCATGTTGTTGAAGTTGAAGGCAGGGATTGCATAACCGCCCTTGATGGCCTTGGCAAACATTTCTCTTGTGTTTACAAGACCTAATTCTTTAAAACTTACCATTTTAATTGTATGTATTATATTAATAACATGTATTTAATCAAATCCCTATTACACTTGCAAAGATAGCGATTAATCACGAAATCATCATTAATATTAATCCTTTTTTTTATGATTAATGTTTATTTAATGTGTGAAACGATTTTGAAGATTAGGATAGGGGAGGGGTGGCGGCTTTTTGTGGCTATTTAGAAGTTAAAGAATTGCAGATGCTCCGCAATTGTAAAAAATGTATAAAAATTAGGAAAACTCCGATTTTGGAGTGAAAAAAAATGAGGAATATGCTTGTATTACAAAAATTATTTCTATCTTTGCCATAGTTATTCGTGGCAATACTGTGCCACGGCAAAACGTGACATTAATTAATTTTCTAACAACTGACAATTTTAGAGAACTAAATTTATAAATTTTTCAAAAACTAAATCAATTGATTATGAAAGTAAAATCTTTACTTATTGCTGCTTTTGCAGCCATTAGCATGACAGCTCTTGCTGGCGGTACCGCTGAAAGAGACAAAGTCTATATCAAGGACTTTGAAGCTAAGGTAGGTGAAACTGTGGAAGTACCTGTATACTTTGACACTCAAACTCCTTACGCTGCTGCTCAGGCCGACTTGTATTTCCCAGAAGGTATTACTCCAGTAGAGTACAAGTCTAAAAAATGGCTCAAAAAGGCTACAAGTGAACGTTGGGACGCTGATGCTCCTCACTCACTTTCTCAGAACAACCCAGTTGCTAAGGACGGCATCTACCAAGGTAAGGTGGTTTACCGTTACGTGCTTGCAGAATTGAGCTCTAACGCTACATTCGCTGCTGGTGATAGCCCAATGCTTACTATCTCTCTTAAGATTGAAAAAGAAGGTACATTCAAGGGTGGTATCAACCGTGTTCACTGGTCAACTGGTATTCCTAACGACTACTCTAAGGACGGTGATGGCCCAGAAACTGAATTCACTATCACTGCTACTTCAACTGGCATCAACGACGTGACTGCTGCTGACGCTGTTAAGGCTTACAAGGTGATTGAAAACGGTCAAATCTACATCGTTTCTGGTGACAAGAAATATAACGTAATGGGTGCTGAGGTGAAATAATTCTTCTTACCTTTGATTACGTCAGATTTCTGACAAAAAATAATGGAGGCTGCTCAACAGAGCGGCCTCTATTTTTTGCTTGACTAAGGCGGCAATTTGATTTCAAATTGAACCAATTTGCGGTTTCCTAGATAAAACCGTGAGGCAGAGGTGTTTGGGTCGAATTGTTCGTGCGGCTGAAACCCAATAGTTTGGTACCGATGTCCAGGGTGGTATGGTATGATCCGTGAGAGTTCTGAAAAAATGAAACCAACTTTCAAATTGACTGTTATCAGGACGTAATGCCCAATTAGTGAGAGGGGGTAGCTACTGATCTGGTTGCGAGCATCGGAGGTGCTCTTTTGTGGTTAACACCATGCAAGCGCAGCGCAGCTTGGTGAAATTAAGCAAATAAAGGCGGACAAAAGCCTCGGAGAGGGTCGGTTGTGGTTGTGTACGATGTAGAAATACGGTAATATCATCTACGTTTATCGCATTGAGGCGTTTACACCACAACCGACCCTCTCCGAGGCTCTTGTTTTCTGACCTTTCCTACACCAAGCTGCGTTCGCCTTCGGCTCATTTGCATGGTGTTAACCATAACAAGGCATCTCCGATGCCACATCTAAAAATATGCCCTGAGCCATATCTATTGAACACGCTGCCATGGAAAAACGGTTATAAATTGAAAGGATTTTCAGTCTCGCCTCTGTAAAATGGAGACTTTTTCAGTGCTCTCGATACTTCGCATCAGCCCATCAACAACAGCTTGGTTTTCTGCACTATAGGCTGACGCGAAGTATCGCGTCCCTACTGTATTATTATTGCTCTATTTTATTATGACTTGCCACGTTTATTATGACATGCCACAGTACTGTATATTTTGATACAGCCCCGCCTCCCACCGTGTGCATATAAAGCGAAATCACATTTTAGTCAAAAGGCATAACTTATTGTGGGCGAACGCCAGAACCGTGCTTTCCTACAGGAATGATTGTTGTGGTAGATTGTTTTGGAATGGAAAGGGCGAAGATTCGCGGTTCTGTAGTGGTGTTGAGGAACGGAGGTTACGGATTTGGATTTTCACTGCTTGCTTGGCTACTTGGCGATCCCTGGCTTTATCTTGTGGCGCCATTTACCTTACTTGTGTGAAATGTTGTTCTTCGTGAAATTTGTGATAATTGTGGTCGAAAACCGAAAAACCACTCATTCAGAAATTTAGCTTATTTTTTTAGCCGCAAAATAATTGCAACAACAATATTTTTTCTGTAATTTTGTGTATTGTGAATAATAATCAAGAATAAGTAAAAAACAAAATCTATAACAACTTAACATTCTCAATTATGAAAAAGACTATTAAAGGCTTGCTGTTTGCATTGATGGCACTCATCTCTGTAAGCGCAATTGCACAAGAAAAATCTTTTGAATTTTACTTTAAGGACTTTTCTATCAAGGCAGGTGAAAAGAAAACTATTAAGCTTTACTTGAAGAACAACTTCCTTGGTCGTGACTTCCAGATTCAGGTATTCTTCCCAGAAGGCATTAAGCCTGTGCCAACTAAGGCAGGTGGTAAGAAGTACTTTGTGCAGGTGGGCCGTGCGTTGGCTGATGGTACAGTTTTCTCTCAGGCTTATGTGGAAGACTTGAACCGTTTGCGTATGTTGTCGAACAACTTTGATGGCGAATCCACTTATGAGGCTGGTGATGCTGCTATTGCAGAACTCACCGTTGAGGCTTCTTCCAACTTCAGCAGCAAAGAAGTTTGCCAAATTAAGGCTACCGCTGATTTCGGCAATAAACTGAATTATGATGGAGATAACAACACTGTGCTTACAGTGGTGCAAAAAGAAGATAAGCAATTTGCTGCATATCCAGCAGTGACTATTCCTTGGCTTCTTGCCAATGGTGTGGAAGGCGGAGAATATGGCATTGCCGATCCTGTGGCTGTGGTCACTGAAAATAATTTGGGCGCATTCGTTTTAGATGCTGGCTACAATCCTATGAAAGTGGCTACTACCAGCAAATTGAATGTTGGTGGTTGTGCTGCTGAGGCTATTATGGGTACCTACAACGTGGTGAACGGCAACCCATGTCTCACTGCATCTGCTAATATGGCTGCACCTGAAGAAGATATCAGTTTGACTGCATCAATTAAGATTGCTACCCTCGACAATCAGCTCTTCAACCCTGAACCAAATGAAGTGGTTCAATTTGGCGGATATATGCGCGCGAGCGACAACACTATTTGCGCTTACAAAGGCACTAAAGACCAAGGTCAATGCATCACACTCGACTGGAGTGCAGCTGGTCTGACTGCTCCTGCAGATGGCTCTTACTTCAAGGTGACTGGCCCTGTGCAACTCAAGATGGCATGGCCCGATGCAGAAAAGACTGCCGGTATGACTGGTAAGGATGGCGAAGGCGCTTGGAAAAACTACATTATGTATCCTGACTTTATCGACACCAACATCACTACTGGCGTGAACGATGTGAATGCAAGCAAGACTGTGGCTGGTGTGAAGTATGTGAACGTGGCTGGTGTAGAAAGCAACACTCCATTTAACGGTGTGAACATTGTGGTTACCACTTACACCGATGGCACTAAGGCTGCTGTGAAGGTGATCAAATAATAGCTAAACGGCTATTTAGCACATAAAAGAACAATAACTGATTCTATAATCCGTGGTGTGATGATATCATGCCACGGATATTTTTTTGTAAAGGCGCTGTTTGTGGCAGTGCGGGAGGGTGATTTTTTACGAAAAATTCACATGCCTACATAGTATTATATAAAGTTTTTGTAAATTTGCATTGAAGTTCACACAGTTGTGGCTTACTTGTGGCGAATTCCTTTCAGAGCCTTTGGTTATCTCGGAATATGCCCTTGATTGTAGAACTAATTATTACAAATTTTGGACACAGATCCTCTTTCTCAAATTTTTCCAATACTCGGCAGTGTAAGTTCTGCCATTCAGCCATCAGTAGAGTTTCATGCTCCCACCTTCGGTGTGGTGATGGCGCTTGTTGTGTCGCTGACGGCACTGATGTTTTCCGCCTTCTTTTCCGGGTCGGAAATTTCCTTCTTCTCGCTCACAACCGATGAAATTGATGATATAGAGAGTGACAGCGCAAAAAACAGAATCAAGGCACTGCTCTCGAAGCCCGAAAAGCTGCTTGCCACCATCTTGATCGGCAACAATGTGGTGAACGTGCTTATAGTGATAGTGCTCAACTATGCCATGAGCAAGATGTTCACCTTCAACAGCTCCATCGCTAATTTTCTTGTACAGACGGTGATTCTCACCTTCCTGATTCTGCTTTTTGGTGAGGTGATACCGAAACTGTATGCCAGTAATAATAATGTGAAATTTGCAGTCCGAGCCTCAGGTACGGTAGATTTGTTGGTGAAGATGTTCAGCCCAGTGTCGAAACTGATGGTGAAAAGCACCTTCATTGTGCGCAAGGCGGTGTCGGTTCATGCCGACGACATTTCGATGGAAGACCTCTCGCGCGCCCTTGAAGCCAGCGACGTGAAAAGCACCGACGAGAAAGAGATGCTCAAAGGTATCCTCACTTTCGGCAACAAGACGGTGAGTGAGATTATGCGCCCACGCATCGATGTGGTGGACATTGACCTCGACAGCAACTTCGATGATGTGGTGAAAACCGTGGTGGAGAACGGCTATTCACGAATGCCGGTGTATGAAGAGAATCCCGATAACGTGAAAGGTATGCTCTATGCCAAGGATCTTCTGCCATATATTGGAAAACGCGACAGCAATTTCAGGTGGCAAACACTTATGCGCCCCGTGTATTTCGTGCCCGAAACGCGTATGATCGACGACCTTCTTGAGGACTTCCGCAAGAAGAAGGTGCACATGGCTATCGTGGTTGATGAGTTTGGCTGCGTGCAAGGTATCGCCACCATGGAAGATGTGCTTGAAGAGATTGTGGGCGACATTGATGATGAATACGACACGGAGGAAAAATACTTTACCAAAGAGTCTGAAAACACCTACATATTCGACGCCAAAACGCCACTCGACGACTTTTACGAGGCCACTGGCACAGAGGAGAGTGAATTTGGCGACAAGATTGACGAGGTGGAAACCATAGCCGGCCTTCTTCTGAATCTGAAGGGCGACTTCCTTCAAGAAAAAGAGGAAATTAGCTGCGGGCGCTGTACATTCACCGTGCTGAAGGTGAAGAAATACCGAATAGCAAAAGTTCGTGTGTATGTGGCTCCTGCAAGCGAAGAAAAAGTTGAAGAGTGATGGCATACACAGGCACCATAACATTTGCCGATGGCACAGTGCTTCATCAGTGGCAGCTCGTGGAATCCTCGGCCCAACTCGCGGAAATGTGCGTGAGCGAAATGCTTGACGCCTCGTGCGATGCAAAGGCGGAGAGCCGGCGTAGGGAGATTCTGGGTGAGCGACTTTTAATGAAGACGATATTCGGCATACCCACCCCCATTCTGCATAATGCCGACCGCATGCCCTATATTGCCGACAGTGGCGTGCATTTGTCGGTGGCCCACACCAAGGGACTTTTGGTGGTGGCCCTCAACCATCATCACAGTATGGGTGTGGACGTGGAGCAATACCACAGGCGTGTGCTGAATGTGCGTGCTGGATTTCTCAACGAGGAAGAACGCCGATGGATTGCTCCCGATGATGAGTTGGCGCATATTGTGGCCTGGACAGCCAAAGAGGCTATATTCAAGACCATAGGCCAGCGAAGCCTTGTGGCAAACTACCGTGATGAAATTAGGCTGCTTCCATTTTCCACACCACGCATAGGGCAGCAGTTAGCCCACAAAGGCACCTTCAAGGAGTCGAATTTTTATTTGCTCACCACGCTTGCCGACACCCATCTACTCACCTTCTGCAGCCCATATAGGCTTTAGTGTGATTTCTTATGAAAAATCATTGAAGCGTTATTTCGTGACAGGCTCTACGGTGAGGCCCTGCTGACGGAGCAGCGCTATCAATCCCTTTTCCAGCCCGAGGTGAGCGGCACCCACAGCCACCATCACACTTTCTTTCTTCATGGATTCGATGAGCGTAGGCAGCCATTTCTCGTTACGCTCAAAACACCAATGCTCCAATTCATCAGCGGTCATGGTCGCCGGGTCGGTGGCGGCAATCATCAGTTTGCTGAAATCCTGTGAGGCGTAGGCGTTGTGCATATCTTTGAAAGCACGCTCCGCATTATCAATGTTTTTGCACATTTCAAGCAAATCGGCAGCTTGCTTATTGAGTGGACTGCCAAAAAGCATGCGCAGCTGAAAGTCCACCGTCTCCAGACTTTTTACAGGTTTTCCCAACGCCTCCACACGCTTCTCCACTTCACTGTCAAGCAGTTTTTGGGGATTGATGCCATTGAGCATCTTGGCGGCCATGAGTTGCTGGAATTGTGCTTCGAGTGCGGCAGGGCGCATCATTTTCAGCTTGTCTAAATTCACGCCGAAGTCACCAAGATAGCGCTTCACCACAGCGTCCACAATCTGGTAGCCCTCTTTAGAGAGGATCATATCGATGGCGCTGTCGGGAGGGGCAATCATCCATAGGCCCATTTCCTTGATGGTGGAAGGTGCGGTCATTTTCTCGTTTTCAATTTCAACCCACGCAGCGTCCACATGGTGGATGGCGTCGTTAAGCCCGGGCACACTGTCGACGAAGGAACTTGGCATCAGGTGATAGGTGCCAAAAAGGTAGCTTGGCTTTTTGAGTGACCCACCGCTCACTTTCCACAGAAGTTGTGCATGGCATGTGAAGGCCAACACAAGAAAAAGGAGGAATAATACTCTTTTCATAGGTGTTAATGCTATTATTTTCTGCAAATTTAGCAAAATTCATCAATAGTGATGATATATGGCGCTGAAAATTACCTATTATTGGTTATTGCCCAAAGGCCGCGGTGGCAGTAACTTTGCAGTGTCAAAAATAGTAATAGCGAACACAAGTACAAATAAAAGTGAATTAGTTATAATAATAAACGTAGTAAACAAACAAAGCCGCTCAGCAGCGATGTGAATCGCGCACTGAGTGGCTTGATTTATTGTTTAGAGAGTTAAATGACTTGAAGTTGCCCAAGTTTGAAATTACTGCACTTCAATCATCTTCACTTCCTTCTTCTGTTCTTCTGCTTTCTTCTTAGGCAAAACCACGGTGAGAACGCCATTGGCAACTGAAGCGCCAATCTTGTCGTGGTCCACGTCGTCGGGGAGAATCAACTTCTGCTGGAAGTTGGAGACAGTGAATTCGCGGCGCAAGTACACGCCCTCTTTCTTGTCGGAGGATTCTTCCTTCTTGGCCATCTCCACCACAAGGTTTTGTTCCTTGTCGAGACTGACCTTCACATCTTCTTTGGTCATGCCAGGAGCGGCATACTGAACATCGTATTCATTTTCTTTTTCCACCACATTGATTGCTGGAGAAGTGGTGTTTGATTTTGTTACAAACTCATTATCAAAGAGGTCATTGAAAACCTCAGGCAACCAATACTGATTTCTTCGTGTAGTCATCATAATTCGTATTCTTTTAAAGTTAATTTTTAATTTTAAATTCGCCTATAGACTATGCAAACATCGTGCCATTTCCGCATCGGTTTACAAACCCTTAAAAGCGCGTGCCAAATAGGCAAATTTTCTGCCGATTAGTCCATATAGTGGTCATTTGTTCCGAAAAATTGCAAAGAATATCTGCTAAAATTATTGTTTTATGGCATCACTACAGAGATTTGAGCGATAAAATGTAAACATTGGTGTGTTTTTTGTGATGATTGTTAAGTGGTGATTTGTTGGATTTGTATTAAATTTGTAATGAAATTATGATGATGCACGCCAGCTTGGGTCGTGCATCATCTACACACATTATATAATTAACGCAGAAACAATGAAAAGACTGTGGGTGATTAAAGGGAGCAGTCGCGCGCAAGTCTGTAAAAAAACAGCTCCTCTCACAAAAGTTACACTATGACAATAAAAAGGTACGCTTTTAGCCTCGTCATGCTAATGATGTGTTCATTCTTGGCCAGTGCGCAGTACAGCGATGTGCTGCAAAAGATGACGGCGGTCAAGTCCACACCGCCACCTGTCATTGAAAAAGCTGTGCCAGATGGCAGCACCGCACCAGACGTGTCGCCGTTTGACCAGCTTGTTAGTTTTGCTCAGGCAAAAGGTTCTGACAAGTCAGAGCCCCTGCGAATGCTCAATGAGCCACGCAGCCGCCAGCTCACCGAGTTGAGCGCCCAGCAATGGACACGGGGCAGCTTTGCCACTGCGGTGAAGAAGCAAAAGTCGGTGTCGCGTAAAGCGGCAGCCGTGGCTCCTGTGGGCGGCTACATCGCCAAGGACAAGGCAAGCAAGGGTGAATACCACAGCGCTATGGAACTCAAGAAAGACGAGTCGGGAGCATATAAGATGCTCCATGTGTATGGTCTGGAGAATGATTCCTTGACGCTGAACATCGACCTTGCCAACGGCACAGTGGAAATTCCGGCACAGAAACTCTTCACTCACAGTTCTTACGGAGATGTGTATGTGTATCCTGTGAATTTCAGCAACAACACCTACAATCCCGAAGGCTCCATCACGGGCACCATCGATGACAAAGGTGTGATCACACTCTCATCATGGGGCATTTTCGTGGCCGACGGCCAATACAAAGGCTCCTGCTTCAATGCATTCGTGAGCAGCTCATGGATTCCCGTGAACGCCACAGTGAAAAGTGTGGATAAGAACGGTAACAGTGAGTTGTATGGAGCATTGGTGGAGCAGACCTCTGCCAATGAAATCCGAATCTACAACTTTGCAGGCAATGGCGTGGCTGTATCAGCCACGATCAATTCGGCTAAAGCGGTGAAAGTTTCGCCACAGCTGATTTTGACCAATTCCATGTATGGCGATTTCTATTGCTATCCCGCCGACTTCGCAAAGGGCAAAGTGTATATGACCCAGCCTATCACAGGCGTGGGCACAGATGGAAAAATCACTTTTGGCAACTGGGTGGTGGCTCAGCGCAACAATTCAGCCTCGCTGATTCTTGCCAATGCCAGCACAGAAATCAGCACCACGCTGGCTATCTCTTATCCGGCGGCCTCAACAGTGAAATTTGATGGCGAGGGCACAGCCGAGTCGCCTTATCTGATTAAGTCGGCTTCCGACCTTGAGATGCTTTCACAGGCCGTGAGCTTGGGCAACTCCTACAAAGGACGCTACTTCAAACTCACTCAAAACATCTCTCTCAATAATCTTTCAGGTGAATTTCAGCCAATTGGTGAAGCCACAACCGCATTTGAAGGCACATTCGACGGCAATGGCAACACCATATCAAATATGACGCTCAACCGCCGTGGCTTCTCCGATGCTGGCGTGTTTGGCTACATTGGCACCAGCGGTGTGGTGAAGAACCTCAACGTTTCTGCCGCTACCGTGAAGTCAACAGGTTCGAATGTGGGCATTGTGGCAGGTAGCAACTATGGCGCTATCGCCAACTGCCACGTGACAGGTTCGGCGATTACCGCCGACAGCGATGTGGCAGGCGGTATTGTGGGCTTCTCACAAGGCAATGTGAGCGAAAGCACATTTTCTGGCACGCTGAGCAATACCGGCAACGTTGGTGGTATTGTGGGTTACAACACTGGCACTGTGGCCAAATGCTCGGCATCAGCCAAACTCACCCTTAGCGGCTACTATTCATCCACCTACCATTGTGTGGGCGGTATTGCAGGCACCACCTCATATGCAACGGGTGCCAACTGCTTGATTTCAGACTCTTACTTTGAAGGTCAAATTCTTGATCCAAATGGAGCCGGAGTTATCGGTGGTGTGGCTGGCTGCGTGATTGGTGGCAAAGTGCAGCGCTGCTTCAATGCAGGCGCCGTGTATGCCGATGCCGACAAAGTGAGCGGCACTGCCACAGGCGGCTTGTTTGGTATGATTCACGAATCGGAAGTGGCCGACTGCTACAACGCCGGTTCGGTGACCAAGGCCGACACCAAGAATGCAAGCGTGGGTGGCATTGTGGGTTACCTGTCGCTCACCTATCTCGATGGCGCACCTTACCGCCTGAGCACCGTGACCAACTGCTACAACAGCGCATTCATCAATGGCTACGCCATTCATGAGAAATCTGGCCTGTATGGCACGACTTTCGAGCACAATGGCTATCAACCAGCTGATGGTATGTTCACCAATTGCTACAGCGACAGCCAGATGACTGGCCTTGGCAGCGAAACAGTATATGGCAAGCCTACCAGTTTCTTTACTTCTGGCACACTTCCTGAGCAGTTCTCGTCAAGCGTGTGGGAAGCCAAGGCTAATTTCTATCCTATGCTGAAAGGCATAAGCGATAATGATGCCGCCAAACTTTCGGCAGCATCGCTGATTTTAGGCGAAGGCGAGTCGATTCGCAAGATGAAGAGTGAGGCCACAGTGAATGTGCCTGATGCAAGCATTGAGTGGAAACTCTATGATGCAGAAAGCAAATCGTTTGTAGCTTCCACCAAGGCTCTGTCTATTTCAGGCGGCAAAGTGGCTGTGAAGGACATTTACGCTAACCAAATCATCGTGGCTACCACAGCCGATGGCGTAGGTATTAAAAATTATACACTTGCCGTAGTTCCAAAGTTGTTCGACGGTGAAGGCACTGAAAGCAGTCCTTACCTGATTAAGTCGGTGGCCGACTTCAAGACACTCAACACCGCAGTGGAAGGCAACCACCAGGCTCATGAGGGCGACTTCTTCAAACTCACTACCGACATCGACTTCACAGGGTCGAATTTCGTGGGTGTGAGCGGCAAGACCACCAATGCCTTTGGTGGTGTATTTGATGGCGACAACCATTCAATCCACGGACTCGACATCACATCAGCCAAATTTGAAGCCGATGGCACAGCCACAGCAGAAGGCTCGTACTACTATGCAGGCTTGTTTGGCGTTTGCTCTGAAAAGAGTGTGGTGAAGAACCTCAATATGGCAGCCGACAACCAGTTCACTTTCTACGGCCACAGCGCACCTATCGTGGCTTACACTGCCGGTAAAGTGATCAACTGCCGCAACTATGCCAACGTGACGGGCATCTACCAGCATGTGGCTGGTGTGGTGAGCACCAGCACACCCACTGCCACCATCAGCGGTTGCTACAACGCAGGCAATATTCAGGTGGGCAACGGCGGCGTGGCTGGTATTGTGTCGTATAACTATGGCACGGTGGAACTGAGCCAAAACGATGGCAACATCGACGCTAAATATGTGAACGCACTTACCAAAGCCGGCAATCAGAACACTGCCGGCGGTATTGCCTCTGTAAACTACGGTGTGATTGACCGATGCGTGAACAATGCCACTATCACTGCCTATAAGACAGTGGGTGGACTTGCAGGCGCTAACTCTGGTCAGAACTCGCTTGGCAATATCACCAACAGTGTGAACAACGGTATTGTGAATTGCTTGAACGATGACGCCAACCGTGGTGCCATCATTGGCTACCTGCTGGGTAAAAACACCGTGGCAGGCAACTACTACGATGCTTCTGTCACTACCTACGGCGCTGCCAACAATGCTTCGCTCAATGGCGTGACAGGCGTTTCTACAGCCGCACTCACAGCCGGCACCGCATTAAGCGGACTGAATGCAGATGAGTGGAGCTTCGCTGCAGGTAAGTATCCCGTGCTTAAAGCCTTTGAGGAAGAGGCCGCAGCCAAGGCTCTTCGCAGCATCTATGTGGCATTTGCCGACGGCGAGTCGAAAGCCAATGTGGTGGAAAACGTAAATCTGTCGAAAGACGACAAACTTACCTGGAACCTGGCACAAAGCACTAACTTCACCATCGCTGACGGTGTGCTCAACGTGACTGTTCCTACCGACCTCACGGTGGCCAACGACACTCTTACTGCCGCTTACGACGGTAAGTACACCAAGGTGTACAGCTTGCGCAGCGTTCCTTCTATTCTTGATGGCGCGGGCACTGCTCAAAACCCATGCCAAATCAAGAGTGTGGAAGATATGAACAAACTTGCTGACTTCATCACTTCGGCTGCCATGGACTATGATGGTTACCACTTTAAGGTGATGAACAACATCGACTATGCCGGCGCGCCATTAAAGGTGCTGGCTTTGGGCAGCGTGAACTTCCAAGGCGATTTCGACGGCAACGGCAAGACTATCTCTGGTTTTGACTTCAACGACAACACCACCAAAACTGGCCGATACATCGGTCTGTTTGGAAATGTGGGTGGCAATGGCGTGATTCACGACCTTACACTGAATGGCTCGTTCGCTGCTCATTCATACATCGGCGGCTTTGCAGGCAAACTCTATGGCACAATCCGCGACTGTGTGAACCGTGGTAGCGTGACCACTGCCACCGCTGGCTACGCTGGCGGCTTTGCAGGACGCGCCTATGAAGGCTCTTTGATCGATAACTGCTTGAATGAAGGCAACGTCACCACCAAGACCACTTATGCCGCCGGCATCGCTTATCAAGCCGATGCAGGAAGTGTGATTAAGAATTGTGCCAACAAGGGCACGATTAATGCCACCACTGGCTATGGTGCAGGCATTGTGGCCACAAGCGGCGCTCGAATCGAAGACTGCTACAACGAAGGTGCCATCACAGGCAAGCAGTATCTCGCAGGTATCGTGGCGAAAGGCAATGCCACCGACTCGATAATCCGCTGCTACAACACTGCCGACATCACCATCGCTGCATCAACCTATGCAGGTGGTATTTTAGCCACCGCAGCCGCTAATGCCACAGGCTATATTGGCTACTGCTACAACACTGGCGAAATCACAGCACAAGGCTATGTGGGCGGTATTGCCGGCACCATTGGCACCGGCCACACTGTGGAGTACTGCTACAATACAGCCCAAGTCAATGGCACTAAGTCGTCGAATGTGGGCGGCTTGTTCGGTAATATTTCAGGTAAGACAGGCAAATATCCTACCGCTATCACTAATAGCTGGAACTCTGGTTCTGTGACATCTGCTAACGGCTATGCCGGTGGCTTGTGTGGCAACAGTTCCGACATCGTGATGAGCGACTGTTTCAACATTGGCGAGGTGAAGGTGGAATCATCTTCAAAGGCCCTTGGTGTGGGCGGCATCGGTGGTGGTCTTTCAGGAATAATCACCAATTGCTGGAACCTGGGTGACGTGTCGAACACCAGCTATGGTACAGGCGGCCTTGGCGGTATCGGCTCAGGTGAAATCCATAGCTGCGCTAACTATGGCGACATCACTGGCGGTGGCATTGGCAACAATGGCAACTACGGTAACGCTGGTGGTCTTTGGGGCTATGGCGCATCGAAGATTTACGACAGTATGAATATGGGTGAGGTGATTGCCAACGGCAATTTGTCGGGCATCAATGGTGGCACTTTCAGTGGCGCTGTGATCAGCAATTGCTACAATGCAGGCCAGCTCACCAACAATTCTTCAAGCGATGAGATGTGCGGCAACATTTTCTGCTACTCTATGAGCGGTGATGCAGACAATGTGACCATCAGCAACTGCTACTATGATTCAGATGTGAACCCTAAACCTCTCGAAAATGAGGCACTGATTACTGCGCTCACATCAGAGGATCTGTTTAGAGCAAACTTAGGCGACCAGTTTGTATATCATGTGGCAGCATACCCAACTCTTTATGCTTTCGACCACATTGGCGTTGCCAACTGCTTTGCTTCTGATGTGGAGATGATCAATGATGACGACGACCTCACCAAAGTGACTGGCCCATTTAATGTGGCCAATCTTGAAGGCGTGGTTGTGACCGCTTCCGACAACTTGGAGCTTGGCGATGGCATCGCCACTCCTAAAGCAACAGGTGACGCATGGATTAAGTACACCGCCACAATTGCTGACAAGATGGTGGAAAACCAGATCGACTTGGTGATTGCCAGTGTTACGGGCATTTCTGATGTGCTTGACAATGGCAAGGCTGTTCAGTCGCGCACCTTCTTCAACCTCGGCGGCGTGGAAGTGCCTAATCCTGAGGAAGGCCAAATCTATATTGTGGTCACTAAATATGTGGATGGCACTACAGCAACCAAAAAAGTGCTTCTGAAGCGCTAATCCTCACATATCATAACCCTCATACTATTGGGGGCGCACTAAGGCTTAAGCCGGTGCGCCCCCAATTTTTATTTATCACAATATTTATCTATCTTTGCAGATATGAATTGGCAACGAATATTCACATATATATCGCTTATTGTATTGGCTTCAGGAGTGGCTCAGGCCCAGGCCGACAGCACTTCCAGCGTGAAACCCGGAAAGTTGCTGCTGCCACTGGTGTTCGACAAGCAGCAGGTGGTGACCGACACGCTTCAAACGCCTTCGTTGACCCCAGGAAAAAAGGCTGGCCATGATTTGCAGTACGACCGATCGTGGCTCGACGACGAGCTGTCTGACCGCAGCCGCATCGACAATGAGCGCTACCGCACCATGCTGCAATCGCCACAGGTGACACTTTACAATTCAAAGAATATGCGTCACGCCCCAAAGGAATATGTGGTGAAGGCCAACCCCTCCAAGACTCTGCTCACGATCGACGCACCTAAAAACGACGAGGAACCGGTGGAGATGCCTGATTTTATCGACCGCCGCCCACTCAAGCGCCGCAACTGGCTTCACACTTTCAAGACGAGCGCTCACTTCACGCAGGCGTTTATCAGCGACAACTGGTATCAGGGCGGTGAGAACAATGTAAATGTGCTTGCCGATTTCCAGTGGAGCTTCAACCTTAACCAGAAACTCCACCCAAACTATTTGTTCGACAACACCTTGCGCTACAAAGTGGGCATCATGTCGGCTCAAAGCGACACTTTGCGCAAATATGCCATCAACGAAGATATCTTGCAGTTTGACTCGCGTTTTGGCTATAAGGCCATCAAAAATTGGTATTATTCGGTGTCGCTTCAGTTTAAGACGCAGCTGTTTAATTCCTATAAGGCAAAAACCACCACGATGAAGGCGAGTCTGCTTTCGCCTGCCGAGCTTAATATCGGTTTGGGTATGACCTACAACTATAAGGACAAGGAAGGCATCAAAACTTTCTCGATGTCGTTGTCGCCAGTGTCGTACAATATGAAGTATTGCCGCGACATTGAGCACCTGAAGCCCACCTCGTTTGGTATTGACGCTGGGCACCATTTCGCACACAGCTTCGGTAGCAAACTCGAAGCCAAACTGGGGTGGAATATCAGCGCGAATGTGTCGTGGTCGTCGAGATTCTACGTTTACTCCAATTATGAATATGTGCAAGGCGACTGGGAAAACACGGTGGATTTCTTTATCACCCGCCATCTCTCCACTAAAATATTCGTGCATTTGCGCTACGATAAGTCAAGGCCTTACAGCAGCACTTGGAAATACTGGCAGCTGAAGGAAATCCTCAGTCTGGGCCTCACTTACCGTTTCTCCACCTCAAATTAATGATAATGCTAAAGCCTCTGTTCATACTTTTGCTTGCTGGCCTGATGACGCTGTGCGCTTCCGCCGCCGTGCCCAAAGTGTCGGTCACGCTTCCGGGTATCGACGAGGCTTCCGTGAAGGCTAAATTCTCTGAAATGGATTTGCAGCCGATGGAGGGCGTGTGGGAATATCCCAATGAGAATATGAAACTGGCTATAGAGCGGTGGAAAGGCGACCAGAACATCGCTTTCCGCATTGTGCTGCTGGCCAGTTCTGACATAGAACTTCTGCCTGGGGCTGTGGTGGGCTACATCGCGCCCAGTGCCGATTCCAAGAAGTTCCGCCTGTGGATTTACACGGAGCGGAGCCAAGAGGGGCTCAAATCGCCAATGGAGTGCGTGGCCACACTTTCGGCCGATGGCACTTCGCTTATTTTTGATCCCCCACATATCAAAGTGAAGGTGCGAGTCAACTTGGCGCGCGTGTTCACCAAGATTTTCCGTGGGGTGAGTGTGATGCCTGAAAAAGTGGAGGAGAAACTTCCTGTGGGCTTCCGCAAAGTGTTTCCTGCCAATGGCAATGGTGATAAATTCAATGAAATTCGTTATTTATGAGAAAGATAGCCATCATAATCCTTTGTGCTTTGGCTTCGGTAGGGGCTTTTTCACGCACCAAGACCACCATTCATAAGCTCACCGGTGCCCATGCCGAAATTGATACGATAGCGGCGGATGCCATGGAAGTGCCTGAGGGCATAGATTTGAATGCCATCACCATCAAGGGGTATTCAAAAAAGGCGAGCGACAGCAAGGAGACTTTTTTCGTGACGAACAACACCCAGCACCGCATTTCACAAATCAAGATACGGCTGCGCTATAGCGCTATCGATGGCAAGCTGCTTCATGAGCGAGTGGCTACTGTGAATGTAACGCTCCGCGCTGGTGAAACGCAGCTTGTGGCAATTCGCTCGTGGGATCTTCATCGCCAGTTCTACTATTATGCAGGCACTAAGCCAAGGAAAAGCGCGTCGGCCTATAAGATAGCCTATCGCCTCATAGGCTACAGCATACCGGTGGGGGAATAAAAAAAGCCTGGCAGCAAATGCTGTCAAGCTTTTTGTGATTGGTCGGGATAACTGGATTCGAACCAGCGACCCCACGCCCCCCAGACGTATACTCTAACCGGACTGAGCTATATCCCGATCGCACTGATAGGCTTTATTTCCTAAAAGCGATGCAAAGTTACAATTTTTTTCTCACCTTCGCAAATCTTTTTTCGGCATAAATGCTATGTTTTAGCACATTCTGCTTCAAATTGGTGAAAGAGCGTGTGAGGGTGGCAATGAGAGCCTTGCCCTTAGTGTTGAGGTCGGTTCGTAGCGTCATGGCCTGTGCGTTGGCCATAAGGCCCGTGCCGAGATTTTAGATGTGGAGCAAGTCGCGGTAAAGGTCAAGAGCAATGCGCATATCATCGTCGGAAATGGCTTGGTCTGTTTTCACCTTGCCACAGGCGGTGAGCAGTGAGCAGTTGATTTCACCGTTCTGGCTTTTTTTGTCGTGGTGCATGAGTTGTAGGAGATAGTCGTAGTCATCGCAAGTGATGTGGTATGCGCCATAGTTGGTGTGCACAAAATCCGCCAACCGGTGTAAATCTGCCACCGGGAATTGCAGCAGTTGGTGCGACAGCACCGTTTCAGCCACCAGTCCCCAGGCCACCGCATAGCCATGGGCTATAGGGCGGCCATCATGCAGCGCTTTACTTTCAAAGGCGTGTCCCACGGTGTGCCCTAAGTTTAGTGCGCGGCGAATGCCTTGCTCGTGAGGGTCTTCTTTCACAATGTGCTCCTTCACCAGCACCGACGTCTTCAGCAGCTTGAGCAGCACATCTGCATTGGCGTTCTGAAAGTCGAAGTTGATGAGGCGCATAAACTCGTCGTGATCGCTGAGCATGCCATGTTTCAGCATTTCGGCATAGCCCGACTTCAGTTCTTCGGCAGGGAGGGTGCTGAAAAAGCAGGAGGATATAATCACGTCAGACGCTTCACTGAAGCAGCCAATCTCATTTTTCAGACCACCGAAATTGATGCCAGTCTTGCCACCCACTGCCGCATCTACGGCGCTGAGCAGGGTGGTGGGAACGTTGATAAAGCGAATTCCCCTTTTGAATGTGGAGGCGGCAAATCCGCCCAAGTCGGTCACCACGCCACCGCCAATGTTCACCACCACAGATTTGCGGGTGGCGCCACACTGTTCCAGGCTTTCCCACACATGGGTGAGTGTAGGCAAGTTTTTGCAAGAGTCGCCTGCGCCTATGGTAATCACATGCGCCTTCTGAAGGTGTCGGCTTTGTATTTTGGGCAACGCTGCCAGCTTTGTGTTCTCGTCAACGATCACCGCCAGCCGGCTATATGGCTTGAGGTCGAGAATCTGGTCGAGTGCCGTGGCCACATCGTTGGTGAATACAATGTTTTGCTTCATTGTGAGAATGCAGAGTAGGTTTTATTTTTGAGTGTCGGCAAGCGCCTTCAGCAGCGATGGGATCGCTTCGGCAAGTGCCTTCATGTTAGGATAAACGATGTCGGCGCCAGCCTTGTAGAGGTCCTTTTCAGGAATCGGGCCAGTGGTGACACCAATAGTGAAAGAGCCGGAGGCATGGCCTGCCTGCACCCCAAGAGGCGCATTCTCGATAACGATGCACTCGCTCGGTTTAGCCCCAGCTTTTTGCTGGCCGCGCAAATAAGGCTCCGGATTGGGCTTGCCATTTCGAGTGTCGGCGCCGGTTACGCGCTCAGGTTCAAAAAGTCCGGCATAGTCGTGGTCGATGCGCTCCAGAATGGAAGGCTGGTTGGAGCCCGTGACAAGCACATTTTTCAGCCCCGCGGCTTTGGTGGCTTGAAGCACCTCGGTGGCGCCCTCCATCATGGCGGGTTCACCAAGCTCATTAAAGTAGCGCCCCTTCACCTTATAGTATTCCCATGCTTCTTCGTCGGTCACATTCTTGCCGGCACCACGGCGAAACATCATCTTAATGATGTCGGCGCCGGTCATGCCTTCGTATTGGTAAAACTCATCGCGTGAGCATTTCACATTGTTCTTCTTCATCAGTTTCACCCATGCGCGCGTGTGGTTTTTCATTGAATCGTAGAGCACACCATCGCAATCCACGAGCGCCACTTTAATATCCACGCTTTTATTGCCACTATATTTCAGATAGTTGGCTATAGCTGTTTGTTCTGTCATATCTTTTATGTGTTATTTTTTCAGTAATATTTATCTTACGGTGATGTGAAAGCACCCTTGCTTGCGCTCGTAAATGGCGTAGCACTTGCCGGCTTCCCTGTAGTTGTAGATGATTTCGGCGAGAATGTTTTTCAAGCTCTCCAGCGAAATCTTGTAGCTTTCGTCCATGCAGTCGAATTTCGTCCAGCTGATGTCGAACGTGGTGCCGTAGAGGTGACACGACTGCTCCGTGGCGGCAGCATTGCGCTTTCGCAGCTTCGACACCGTGTGCTCCGTGCGCAGCAGGCTGTTCACCCTTATGCGGTAGGCCTTGCCTCCGCGCGCCTTGATGGTGTCCTGAAAAGCCTTGCCAATATCGTGCAGCAATTGTGCTGCCTTGGGCACGAGGTAGGGCATAGCGTATCTCATCGAGTCCACATAGTAAACATCGCATGTGGTGATGTGCAGAATGGGGCGCTTGAGATGGAATGCCGACTTAATGTCGGTGATAGGGTTGATGCCGTTGGCTTGTGCAGCGTTGAGCTGTAGGGCGTTGGAGTCGTTGAAAAGTGCAGTCAGTCTGCCTGGCTTGATGTGTGTGGTCATCACATGCTCACTGCCATTGTCGGTGGCTTGCTCCAATGCCTTCTGATTATTGCCGCTGACCACCACTTCATCGGTCAGCACATATTCTGGTTGCTCCTGCTGGTAGCCACAAGTGTAAACCGTAGAAGAAACCAAAATCACCGCTACCACAATCAGCAATGCCCAAAGTAATGTTCGCATTTTATCAAAAGAGTGTTATCGGCCGATGGTTTGAACGTAGAGAATGTTTTTGCTGTCGTCGAGCTTCATGGTGCGCTTCATGGCATCGCGGTCGCAGCCGTAGCGCAGCACGGTTTTGAGACCGGCCTGAGCGCAATAGAGATACACATTTTGTGATGCTGCGCCAGCCGCGTAGCATTGGTGCTCAATGTCTTTTTGCTTAGTCTTGTTGGCCACGAATACGATGTTCACGGGAGCGGTGACCGCGAAATCCTGCAGGGCCACCTCGTTGCGGAAATCGCCTGTGGCAATGGTGGTGAGCGTGTTGTCCTCAGCGCTGTAACGGCTGATTTCGGTGGCGGTGACCACATAAATTTCAAGTTCCTGGCGATTCATGGCGGTGGCGATGGTGCGTTTGCCATCATGGGTGATGCCCCATGCCGCCCACAGAATGTCGCTCAACTCTTGCTTTGTGACCACAGAGGCGGGATTGATGTCGCGTTGTGAGCATCGGAGGCTCATCGCTTTCATCAGAGGCATTCCGCCAGTGGTGTTGGGTTTTGGAAGCACTTCGGCATTTGCCGACACACATGCGCCTATGGCTGTGGCTACAGAAGCCACCTTCATTAATATGCTATTCTTCATTTCTCACTAAATTTTGCTTACCGCAAATTTACGAAAAAGCATGAAATACGTGTAAACAAGTTGCGATTTTTTTATCATTCACATCGCATTATAACTGTCGTTTTTTTATCTGCTTAGTATCGTGCTGTGCTGAATAGGGGAAGAAGGTGAGGAAATAGGGTGGGAAAGGGGTTTCGAAATGGAGGGGCTCGTGGGTGCGTGGCTGGTAGAAGGCGAGGCGGAAAGCATGGAGGCAGAGACGGCGTGCACCGTCGGTCTGGCTGCCGTATTTGTAGTCGCCCACGATGGGGTGGTGCAGTGCCTGCATGTGCACGCGAATCTGGTTTTTGCGGCCAGTGTGCAGGTGTAGCTCAAGCAGGGCGAATTGATCGGTCTGCTCAAGCAGTTTCCAGTCGGTCGATGCCCATTTACCACCATTGTTGGTGCGGCTGCTGATGATTTTCAGGCTTGGCGTGTCTTTCAGCCAGCTTTCAATGTGGCCGGTCTCTTTAGGCATACAGCCTTCCACCACTGCCACATATCGGCGGTCGATTACGGTGCGCCGCCAGTCGGCTGTCATGAGCTGCTGCACCTCGGTGCTTTTGGCATACACCATCAGTCCGGATGTGCGGGTGTCGAGGCGGTGCACCACGTGGGCGGTGCATCGCTGGTGTGTCTCCATAAAATAGCGGTCGAGCAGATCTTTCATGTTGAGGCTGTTACGCCCAACACCCATCGACAGCACTTCGTCGGCCTTGTCAACCACAATCACATCGCGGTCTTCATACACCACTGCAAAATACCGGCTGAAGTCGAACTTAGCGCGACTCACGCCGGGGTGCTTGCTGATTTCTACCAGCGCATCGGGGTGAACGATGAAGTCGTGCCTGGTTTGCACCGCCTTGTCAACGAGCACACCGCCTCCCGAAAGAATGGCTTTGGCCTTGCTGCGGCTGATGCCTTGCAGCTTCTTCATCACAAATTCGAGAAGGGGCATTTCTTCTTTCGACAGAAACTGGGTGTACTGGGCGCTGGCATGGGGCACACGGCCAGAGGTGTTGTGGTTGGGGTTGCTGTGATTATGACGCATATATAAATGACAAAAAAAATTGCGGTATCTTCACCACAAAATTAGTGAAAATATCGCAATGTATGAAAATGAGAGTTTGGGAAAAACTTTTATCCTTCAAAGAAGCGGCGGAAACGCTCGAAAATTCTATTCTTGGTGGTTTCCGACGGCTTGATGTTGGGCGACGGCTTCAGCGCCTCGAAGGCTTTGCGGTCGGAGTCGCTGAGCGTTTCGGGCATATATACGCTCACATTCACCAGCAGGTCGCCAGTGCCGTAGCGGTCGGGCGAAGGAAGACCTTTGCCACGCAGGCGCAGAATCTTGCCCGGCTGGGTGCCCGGCTCAATCGTGACACGCACACGGCCATCAACGGTAGGCACCTCCACCTTGCCGCCAAGCACAGCGGTAGGAATGTCGAGCATCAGGTTATACACCAAGTCGTTGCCGTCGCGGTGGAATTGGCTGTCGTTTTCTTCTTCTATCACGATGAGCAAATCACCGGGAATGCCACCGCCTGGGGCGTCGTTGCCTTTGCCGCTCATTTTGAGCGTCATGCCTTCGCCCACACCGGCAGGAATATTGATGGTGATCACTTCATCTTTCTTAATCAGCCCTTGACCGCCGCACTGTGGACAGCGCTCCTTGATGATTTTGCCCTTGCCGCCACAGGTGTGACATTCGCTCTGGGTCTGCATCGTGCCTAAGATGGTGCGCTGCATGCGGGTCTCCACGCCAGTGCCGTGGCAAGTGGGGCAAGTTTCGAGCTGGGTGCCATCTTTGGCGCCAGTGCCATGACAAGCCTCACACGAAACCATGCGTGGAATTTTCAGTTTCTTCTCCACCCCGTGTGCCACATCTTTCAGCGAGAGCCTTACGCGCACGCGAAGGTCGCTGCCGCGCTGCACTCTACGTCCGCCGCGAGAGCGAGAGCCACCGTGGAATCCGCCAAAACCGAAGTCACCGAAAATGTCGCCGAACTGTGAGAAAATGTCGTCCATCGACATGCCTGCGCCACCGAAGCCTCCTTGGCCTCCTTGTGCGCCGGCGAAGCCAAACTGGTCGTAGCGGGCGCGCTTCTCCTTATTCGACAGCACATCGTAGGCTTCAGCGGCCTCCTTGAATTTCTCCTCGGCGGCCTTCTTCTCGGCATCGGATTTACCTTGCTGCCGGTCGGGGTGATATTTAATCGCTAATTTGCGGTATGCTTTTTTAAGTTCGTCGTCTGTGGCGTTTTTTTGAACGCCAAGCACTTCATAATAATCTCTTTTTTCTGCCATTGTTGCTCTGAATGTGTTTTAAAAAATTACTGGCCCACTACCACCTTGGCGTGGCGAAGCACTTTGTCGTTGATGGTGTAGCCTTTCTGCACAGTGTCGATCACCTTGCCCTTCATACTCTCCTCAGGAGCAGGGAAAGTGGTGACAGCCTCATGAACGTCGGCATCAAAGTCGTTGCCAGTCGATTCCATAGGCTTCACTTGCTGTGATTCGAGGTATTTTAAAAACTTGTTGTAGATCAGGTTAACCCCGTCTTTCAAGCTTTCCACATCCTCTGTCTTGTCAATAGCGTCGATGGCGCGCTCAAAGTCATCGACCACCGGCAGGAGATCGCGCATAGCTTTTTCTCCGCCGTTCTTAATGAGGTCGGCTTTTTCCTTGAGTGTGCGTTTGCGGTAGTTGTCGAATTCTGCCATCAGAAAAAGGTATTCCTTCTGCGCTTTTTCAAGCTCAGCTTTCAGCTTGGCAATCTTGTCGTCGGGAGTTTCCTCCTTTGCAGGCTGCTCAGCTGAGGCTTGCTCGCTGTTTTCTGCAGTGGAGTTTAGGTCGTCGGCTGTTTGTTGTTGAGTGTTTTGCTCTTCATTCTGAGCCTCTTGTTGCACTTCCTTCTCCATATCTTTTTCGTGTTGTTGATTTTTCTTGCTCATATTTCTGTATCTTTTTTTCATTGTCGTAAGTGTGTGATGTGTGCGAAAGTTGTAATGGCACGTTGACTGCCATGGGTGCCAACTTTCGCTTCAGAAACAATTAGCAAAAATGATGCCAACACGCATGATGGCTGCATTGGTCAGCCATGAATCACAGTGATATGACATAATGGCTGTGTTCCTCCATTTCCTTTGCGGCTTTTTCTGCCAATTCGGCATTGCTGAAAATGCCGAAGATAGATGAGCCTGACCCCGACATGGCGGCGTAGATGGCACCGGCGCGGGTCATGGCTTGCTTAATTTCCGCTAATTCGGGGTATTGGGCAAACACACTTTTCTCGAAATCGTTGACCAGCTCCGTCTGCCAGTGCTCTATGCCTGCTGACAGAATTTCATTCAAAGGCTTCACCGAAGGCTTGGGGGTGACCATGGCATAGGCAGCCTTAGTTGGCACCGACACATCAGGCTTCACCAGCAGCATCGTCATACCCTTCAGTGCCACCTCGATGGGCGAGAACTGATTGCCAATGCCGGTGGCCATCATGGGGGTGTTGTAGATGAAAAATGCGCAGTCGGCGCCTATCTTAGATGCCATATCGGCTAACTGCTCATTCGTAAGCCCCACCTGAAACATCTCGTTGAGCATTTTGAGGCAGAACGACGCATCGCTCGACCCTCCACCCAAGCCAGCCCCGTCGGGAATGTGCTTCACCAGGTGGATCTCCACCGGAGGCAGGGCGTATTGTTTCTCCATCATTCTGTAGGCCTTCATCACTAAATTCTTTTCTGGGGGGCAGTCCACAGTGCGTCCGTAGCAATTCAGGGTGGTGTGGCAGCCATTTGTCGCTGGCACAATTTCAAGAGAGTCGGTAAGGTTGATAGGGTAGAACACGGTTTCGATGTCGTGGTAGCCATCGGGCCGACGGCTCACTATGTTGAGCCCAAGATTGATTTTTGCGTTAGGGAATGTGATCATAATCAGAAGAGTAGAATGTGTGTAAAAAAGAGTTTGTGTGAGCAGGCTATAGAATAGGGCCAAGTAATCGCGACATAGATTCGAGTGCACGCTGCCTCATGGGACGCTTCACCCATTCATCAAGCGTCATCTCTTTGCAGCTTCGCTCAGCATCGGCATTGAATATCGCCTTCATCTTTTGGCAGAAAGATTTGCTGTAGATGAGTGCATTACATTCAAAATTGTGCTCAAAGCTGCGGAAGTCGAAGTTGGTCGATCCCGTGGTCACAAACTCGTCGTCGATAATCACGCACTTGGCGTGGAGCATTCGCTCGGTGTAGAGCAGCACCGTGATGCCAGCCTCCAGACATTCTTTCACATAGGAGAGCGACGAATATTTCAGAATTTTACTGTCGGGATAAAGCGGAATCATAATACTCACATCCACGCCTGATAGTGCCGCAGCTTGAAGCGCCGACTTCATACTCTCCTCGGGCAGGAAGTAGGGCGTCTGGATATAGATGCATTTTTGTGCCAGAGAAATGGCGCGCAGAATCACCATCGACATGGCATTGAGCGGCTGAGTGGGGCCGCTGCTCACAATCTGCATTCCCACACAGTCGGTGCTGCTGGTGGTGTGCTCGGTGTGTAGTGGCTGATCGAGCAGCAT
>JBNMJK010000011.1:0-46406 GCA_050873765.1 Sodaliphilus sp. | reverse complement strand
CCCCAATTCTCCCTTGGTTGACAAGGCTAAGGAAAAACTGCTGAAGCTCGACTTTGCCCATGCCAAGGAGGTGAACGATGAAAAAACCTGGAAAAAGTTTATAGCCGACTATCAACTGGTGAGCGAGGCCGCTACACAAGTGGCCGAAGCCAAAAAAGCGCTTACGCGCCTACAGGAAAATCAGCTATGCGGCAAAAATGTGCCGCTCTCAGCGCTCGACCAATACGCCTCCACACACCGCCGCGAGGCTGGAAACCGGGTGTTTGTGGCCTACGACAATCTCATCAACCTCCCCACCCACTCCTACCGGTTTATGAGCCTGAAGCTCAATTTCAACGGCTGCGTGGGCACCGTGCAGGAAACCATTACCGAGAGCACTGGCGCAGTGACCCACAACCACTATAAATTCAACGAGCAAGGCCTGCTCACAGAGGCTTACAATGGTCGCACCAAGGTGATTACCTATTACACCTATGCCCACGACGCACGCCACGGCTACTATCCCGTAAGCAAAAAAGAAAAGGGGAAAACGTATGTCTACAAATGCGCCTACACCGCCAGCGGACGGTTGGCGCGCATCACCTGCACCGACGGCACCACCATCAGCTACACCTACGATGCCGATGGCCGCCTCACAGAGCGAACCGAGACAGCCGAAAAAGGAACCAAGCGCAAATCCACCTACAAAAGCGGAAAAATTCGCACCGAAAAAACGGGCGAAACACAGCTCACCTTCCTGCGCTACGATGGCAGCCGAGCCACCCAAATCACTTCAGAGAAAGGCAAGACAAAGCATGAATGGCGCTACACCTACACCATTGGCGCCACAGGCCAATGGACCCGTGCCCACGCCACCCTCGACGGCAAGCCCCGCCTCACCATCACCCGCACCTACCAAAAATAAAAGTTGAGCAGATAGCTACCCCCGAAACGCACACCGCCCATAAGTTTGGCTTGTAAACTCCATAAAAATGAGTTTTTCAACAAGCCAATCACAAAAACACCGGACGAAATGCCACAAAAACACCGAACGAAACGCCACAAAAACACCGAATGAAACGCCACAAAAACACCGAATGAAACGCCACAAAAGCACCGAATATTTTGGACATATCAATGAATATCAGTATTTTTGCATCATAAAATTGAAACAATATGGAGTATCTACCAAGAATAGCGGACACCGTGCTAAAGGAAAGGCTTGAAGCCTTTGGCGCTGTGCTTATTGAAGGTCCAAAGTGGACAGGAAAAACCACAACTGCTCAACAACAGGCACAGAGTGTTATTAAATTGCAAGATCCTGACAGAAGAGACGAAAATCTTGCTACAGCCGAAACCATGCCGTCTTTATTGTTAAAAGGTAAAAAACCTCGCTTGATAGATGAGTGGCAAGATGCCCCAAAACTTTGGGATGCAGTGCGAGTTGCTGTTGATAATTCAGGTGGAAAGCCTGGGCAATACATATTAACTGGGAGTAATACGGTTGACAAAGATAAGATCTATCATACTGGGATTGGACGCATATCTCGAATGAATTTGTATCCAATGAGTTTGTGGGAGTCTAAAGATTCTTCTGGTGAGATATCCTTAAAAGAACTTTTTCAAAATCCTAATTGTGACATTGATGGCATCATGAATAAACTGGAAATTCCGGATCTTATTAGGGTCGCTTGCCGTGGAGGTTGGCCGGCAACACTTCAAATGTCTGAAAAAGCAAGTATGCTTGTAGCAAACGACTATGTCAATTCTGTATGCGGAATAGACATCTCGTCAATAGATAAAAAACAAAGAAATCCTAAAATAGCACGGTTAATATTACGTTCATACGCACGTAATATTAGCACTATAGCCAAGAAGACAAACATTCTTGCAGATGTTGCAGCCTCGGGAGAGTTAAGTATATCTTCTGACACCCTTGATGATTATATCAGTGCTTTAGAGAAGTTGTTTGTAATCAAAGACATTGATGCTTGGTGTCCAGCTATAAGGAGTAAAACTGCTATCCGCAGTATGCCTAAGAGAGGCTTTTCTGATCCGTCAATCGCTGTGGCTGCATTAGGCGTAAATGCAGAAGCTCTGGAAACACAACTTAAGACATTCGGTTTTATCTTTGAACAGATGTGTGCGAGAGACCTTCGGGCCTACACACCAGGCTTTGGTAATCATTTATCATACTATCGCGACCGTTACGGCCTGGAAGCCGACCTGGTGCTTCATCTTGACGATGGACGCTACGCTCTCATAGAATGTAAGCTTGGCAGCCGAGAAATAGAAGAAGGAGCAAAACATCTTTTGGAAATAAAACGACTCATTCAAGAGCATAATAAAACAGAAAAACAGGTGCCACTGCGTGAACCCGATTTAATGATTGTTATGACTGGTGGACACATGGCCTATACACGTCCAGATGGCGTAAAGGTCATACCACTTGCATGCTTGAAAGATTAGGATAAATAATGAATGGTATGAGCAGGAACAAGGATTGGTCTAATTAAAGAGTAACAGACAAATCTGCGACACTTTTACCACCAAGAAGGCATATATGCATCATCATCTCCTTACAGTTGTTCTCTACACAAATACCGAAATTTAATTAATGGGATTAGTGGAGGGTGGTGAGGATGAGGAGCCACAGGGGGCAGAGCACGAAGAACACTGCCGCAAGCAGGAAAAACTGGCGGCGAATGAATGCGCGCTCGGCTTTCTGAAAGGCGCCGTTGAGGAAGGTGAAGGCCGACATGAAGATGAAGAAGTCGTCAATATAGCCAAGCCAGCCTATGCGGTCGAAATCAACCGGCATCACTATGTAAGCGATGGCAAGCAGCAAATACACTACCGCGCAGATGCGCAGTGCCTTTAATTTTACGGGTGATATGGTTTGTTTGTTCATAATGTTATCAGTCAATAGTTTACTTTTCTATGTCGGTGTTCTTTAGTTCCTCCCAGCCTATCTGAAAAAAATCTTGCTGAAAATCATTGGGGCGTAAAATATTGCCGTCGAAAACCACAATGTCGATATCAATCGGCACCATTTTTTTCTTTCTCATTTCCTCGGTGCGGCCTTCGTCAGCCTCACGCTGCTTGAGCACCTGGTTCAGCCGCTCGCATGACATATTGCACCACACCGTGGCCACAGCGTTCCAATAAGTGGAATGGCCGTGGAGCGCTTTCGTGGCGTATGGACGCGAGCATCGCATCGGGGGAAACGACTGCTCAAGCCAATCAAGCGTTTCGGAGAGTCTTCTCCGTCCATCAGGCATATTGCTCGCCACACTCAGCACAGCCTCTTTCATTGCTGCACCCCCTTCATCGACAGTGCTACTCGCTTGCGGTCGAGATCCACATCGATTACGCGCACGCGCACATGCTGCCCGATATGCACCACCCGCGCAGGGTCGCTCACACGCCGCTCGGCCAACTGCGAAATATGCACCAGTCCATTCTCGTGAATACCAATATCCACAAAGGCGCCAAATTTGGTGATGTTCGTCACCTTGCCATTCAGTTCCATATCCTTGCGCAGGTCCTTGATGTCGGCCACAGAATCATCGAATTCAAACGTCTCTATCTCGCTGCGAGGATCGCGCCCCGGCTTGTCGAGCTCGTTCATAATGTCGGCCAAGGTGGGAATACCCACTTTATCGGTCACATACCGCTTAATGTCGATGGTGGCGCGCTTCGCCTTGTCAGCCATCAGTTCAGCCACAGTGCAGCCGCAGTCGTGTGCCATCTGTCCCACTATGGAATAGCTCTCCGGGTGCACGGCAGAATTGTCGAGCGGGTTGCCACTCTCAGGCACACGCAAGAAGCCAGCGGCCTGCGTAAAGGTTTTCTTGCCCATTTTCGGCACTTTCATAATATCGGCGCGCGAGTGAAAATCGCCATTTTCGGCACGGTAAGCCACTATATTCTCCGCCAAAGCGGGTCCCAGGCCCGACACGTAGGTGAGCAGCTCCTTGCTTGCCGTGTTGATGTTCACACCCACACTGTTCACACAGCTCTCCACCGTGAATGTGAGTGCTTCTTTGAGCCGGTTCTGGTCCACATCATGCTGATATTGCCCCACGCCTATCGACTTAGGGTCGATTTTCACCAGTTCGGCCAGAGGGTCGAGCAGGCGGCGGCCTATCGACACAGCCCCCCTCACGGTCACATCCTTGTCGGGGAACTCATCGCGAGCCACCTTTGAGGCAGAGTAGATGCTGGCGCCGTTTTCGCTCACCACATACAAGTCCACCTTTCTGCCGTGGCGCAGGCGCTTGAGAAAACGCTCCGTCTCGCGGCTTGCCGTGCCGTTGCCGAGCGAGATAGCATCGATGGCATATTGCTCCACCAAATCACACACTTTCTGTGCCGCGCCATCAACGTCGTAATGCGGCGCGGTGGGATATATCACATCGTGGCACAGCAAATTGCCATTCTCATCAAGGCAAACCACCTTGCACCCTGTGCGGAAGCCTGGGTCCACCGCCAATATCCGCTTATGCCCCAAGGGTGGAGCGAAAAGCAACTGGCGCGCATTCTGGGCAAACATCTCGATGGCCTCCTCATCGGCTCTCGACTTTGAGAGCGCGGCAAACTCCGTTTCGATAGACGGCCGCACCAAACGCTTATAGCTGTCCTCGGCAGCAGCCTCCACCAGTTGCGAAGCCTCACCGCCCCCTTTCACCACTATGCGGCACACATTGTCGATGGCACGATCGTCGTTGATGGCGATGCCCACTTTCAGAAAGCCCTCCTTCTCGCCACGGCGAATGGCTAAAAGCTGATGCGACGACACACGGCGCAGTGGCTGGCTGAAGTCGTAGTAATTTTCATAATTGCGTCCCTCTATTTCCTTTCCCTTCACAAAGTGGGAATTGAGGACAGCCTCGTGGCGGAAGGTGCGGCGCACGCTGCCACGCACAGCCTCGTTTTCCGAAATCCACTCCGCAATAATGTCCTGCGCTCCGGCAATGGCAGCGTCGGCATCGGCCACGCTATCGGAGAGAAACCGCTGGGCGCGCTGATGAATATCATCGGAGTGCTGCGCCATAATTATTTTAGCAAGCGGCTCAAGTCCTTTCTCACGGGCCACCTCTGCGCGGGTGCGTCGCTTAGGCTTGTAGGGCAGATACATGTCTTCAAGTTTGTTGGCGTCCCAGCACCCCATAATGCGCGCCGTCAGCTCATCGGTGAGTTTGTCCTGCGCCTCAATGCTTTTGAGAATGGAGGCCTTGCGCTTCTCCAGTTCATTATAGTAGTTAAGACGGGCTTCCACCGACTGAATGGCCACCTCATCGAGGCCGCCAGTGGCTTCCTTTCTGTATCGGCTGATAAATGGAATACTGTTGTCTTCCAAAAGTAGCCCCACAGTGCCCTTCACTTGATGAAGCGGAATATTGAGTTCTTGCGAAATGAGTTGTGATATTTTGTCGGTCATAGGTATATAAAGGGTTATTGTTTCTTTTTTAAAGTGATGACAGTGATTTCGGGTTTTACCCCTATGCGCATAGGTATGCCCACCTCGCCAACGCCCGTATTCACGTAGAGCGTCTGGTCGGCGTCTTTGCGGTATTCACCTCCCCAATAGGGCGAAATGAGCCTTGCCGGCGAAAAGCGCACGCCAAAGAGCGAGCACTCCATTTGCATGGCATGCGTATGGCCCGACAGCATCAGGTCGATGTGCGCCGAGTCGGTATAGTTGTCCCAAATATAGGGCACATGCTGTAGCACAATCTTATAGATGTGTGGATTCGCTATCTGTGGATACACGCTGCGCAGTGCCGCAGGAATCTTCCAGTGTGGCGGGCGGAAGCTGTGCAACCCCACCACCACTATGCTGTCGGCACCCCGATGGAGGGCAAATGTGGAGTCGTTGCACACCGTCCACCCCATCTTTCGCTCCGTCAGCACCAAGTTGAGCGAATCGGCACGCCACTCGCTTTCAGAAGCCCACGGATAATAGGTCTTGTAGTCGTGATTGCCCGGAACGGCCACCACGCCATCTTTAGCGTGCAGTCTTCCCAGCACTGCCACAAATGGCTTCATCTCGGTGGAGTGGCGGTTCACCAGGTCGCCCGTAAAGCATATCATATCGGCCTTTTGGGCGTTGATACTGTCCACATACTCCGCCACGAAAGAGGTGTCGGAGCCATACGTGCCCACATGAGCATCGCTGAACTGCACAATGCGGTAGCCATTGAAAGCCGCTGGCAACTGCCCGCTTTCCACCGTCACCCGGTTCACTTCAAGCGTGTAAGGGGTGACGAAGATGCCCCACAACTGCACGATAATCAAAAAGAAGAACACCACCACTGCCGTGCCGCGCACCATTCGTTTTGTGCCATTCCACAGCATTTTCAGCCACGAGAGCGAATAGATGAGCAGCGCAATGATTTTAGGGCATTGAATACCGTAGAAGGTAAGCAGGGCGTACATCGCAGCACGCATATATTCGTCGGAAGGCTGCGCCGAGAGGCATACCGCCACACACAGCACCACATACAGCACAGCGCTTACACTGCCGTAGAGAGGCGCTGCCCATCGGGGCCACACCTGCGAGCGGTGCAGCCTGCGGTAGGCACACACGTCGATAGCCAAATTCACCACCAAGGCTATCAGCAGAGGTATCCAGTGCAGCTTCATCGGCAAATCACTTCAAAGCCTCAAGCTGATTGGTGAGCGGATTGGAATACATCTCGAGCATGCACTTATACATAAAATTGCGGTCGAGGTCGTTATAAGGCACCTGCACTTTCTCAATTTGCCCGTTCAGATAGTCCTTAAAGGCCTTACATTCCTCAGGGGTGTATTTATCGGCAAAATCCTGGTTGTCGAACAAAATGTCGTGCGCTATATAATTGGTCTTGAATATTTTGTAGTTGCTGTGTATTTCTTGATCAATAATCGTGCACACGCGCCGAATCATCAGCAGCTTGTCGAGGTCGGCAGGAATGGTGTCGAGCTTGTCGTTGATGCAAGGCATAAAGGTGTAGTGCACCTTGCCCTTGTAGCCCATAATGCCCGTTTGCATACTCAGCAAGTCGTCGTTCTGAGTCTTCTTGAAGTTGGGGTCTTTGCTCTTGAGCAGGAATTCCGTGGCCTTCAGATAGTCATTGGGGTCGTATTCATAGCTCAGGGCTATCGGAGCTATGTTCAGTTCCTTCAAGCTATCGAGCATCGACACCTCGCGGTTGCCGTAGGTGAGCATTTTCAGGAGGCTCTCCTGAGTGCGGTCGTTGCTGTCTTTGCAGCGTCCCTCACGCTGGGCGAGCCACACCGAAGCGTTTTTCTCCTTGATGGCAAAATGTATGTAGCGCGAAAGCTGCACTGCGGCTGCAAGGGTCTGCAAGCGGCCAAGGTTACGCTTCACGATAAAACTCTTGTTCAAGCGCACCAGCTTCGTAATCCAATCGTAGATCAGCAGATTATTGCCAATGGCAATCTCCACGGTGTCGTAGCCCTGGGTGGATAGCAAATAGCTCAGCAGCGCAGAGTCGAGCACAATGTCGCGGTGGTTGGTGATATGAAGATACGGCGTGTCCTTGTCGAGGTTTTCCATGCCGCTGAAGCTGAGCCCGTCGCTGGTTTTGGCAAGAATACCACTCACAAGCGGCGCCATGATTTTCTGCTGGAACTCCTGCTTAGAATTAAGGCTCAAAAGCAGGCGCGACACGTCGGAAAACTTCTTGTCGGGCATCACAAACTTCACAACATACTGAAACATTGGCTCCTCCACCAATATCGACATCTCGTTATGAAAGTCCTTGTCAGAGATCGGGCAAATGTCGGCGAACTCTGCTGGAGTAATTACATTTTCTTTTTCCATAATACTAATTCGTTCAGAAGGTGAATACTCAATTCAAAGTTACCAATTAAATGCCAAACCAGCAAACCCATAACATTATTTAAGATTACATCTTTTCAATAAACCATAGCCATATGCTGTGTGGGGGGGTGCTTAGCGGTAGCTTGTGGGAGTGAGGCCAGTCATCTTCTTAAACCAGTTGGTGAAGTGCTGCGGCGAGGAGAACCCCAACTGCACTGCTATCTGGCTGACTGACAGTGTGGGATCGTTGAGCATCTGCTTGGCCACTTGCAAAGTTTTCAAGTGTATGTGCTTCAAGGCCGAGAGCCCTGTTTCTCGGCGCACCAAATCGCTCAAATAATTGGCCGACAGGCATAGCTTATCGGCGCAATACTGCACCGTGGGAGCCCCCACTTCCAATGGCAGCGACGATTGATAATAGTCGTCTAACAGATGCTCCAGCTTTGCCAGCACGTCGTGGTTCGCTTGCGTTCTGCTCTCAAACTGCCTGTTGTAGAATCTCACACAAAAGTCGAGCACAAGCCTGATGTAATCGAGCACAAGCGTTAAACTGTCTTCTGCGAAGTGGTCAAGCTCGTGGTGAATGTGCGCCATGCACGCCACTACCGTCCTCTTTTCTTCTTCCGAGAGATGGAGAGCCTCATGAATATCGTAAGAAAAATAAGTGTAGTGCTTCATGGCCTGCGCAAGCGGGGTTCCCTGGAGCAAATCGGGGTGGAAAAGAAGCATATGTCCTTTCACTTTATGGTAAAGACCGTCTTCTTCCGATCCCTGCACTTGTCCTGGCGCCACACACACCAAAGTGCCCTCCTCAAAGTCGTACACGCTCCGGCCATACCTCAATGTGGTGTATTTACTCTCTTTCAAGTAAATAGAATAGTAGCCCGCCACCCTGCGGAGGTTGATGAAGCGAATGGGAGGAAGTGTAGAGAAATCTATAACGGTGACCAGTGGATGCTGCACCTGAGCGCCCACCATTTCACAATATTGCTGAATGTTTTTAAATTCTCTGACTTGCATCACACGGTCTTTGTGCCATTACTATGGCTACAAAAATAGCACCATAATATCAATCCACAAAAAAATAGCTCATCACTTTACACGCCATCAGATGATTTTTGCAAGTTTGCCATTGATTTTTGTAACAGCAGAGCTACCGACAACCACTAATTTTGCACCCGGTTTGTAAAGATTTATCCCAATGAAAAAATGGATTTAAAAAAGAAACTGATATTGACCATTGTGCTGATGAGCTACATGGTCACTGCCATCAATGCCGCAATCGTCATCACAGGTCTGGAATACATGGCAAAAGACCTGCATCTCAACCAGTCCACACTATCGTGGATTCAAAACGCCTATGTGCTGTCGTGGGGAGGATTTATGCTGCTCGGCGGTCGTTTGAGCGACACCATCGGCCGAAAATTGATACTCAACATATCTCTTGTGCTGTTTGGCGCCAGTTCTTTGGTGTCGGGCATTGCCACATCTGCCTCAGTAATGATTGTTTCGCGCTTCGTGCAAGGTGTGGGAGCCTCCATGCTCGCTCCTTCATCGCTCGCCCTGA
This sequence comes from Sodaliphilus sp., assembly GCA_050873765.1. GTDB lineage: Bacteria > Bacteroidota > Bacteroidia > Bacteroidales > Muribaculaceae > Sodaliphilus. The sequence continues at coordinate 37,029 of JBNMJK010000011.1, read as the reverse complement.
TTATGGACTACTTCCAGGGGGCCGACCGGGTGAAGGCTATCGCATGGTATAGTTCCATATCAGGGTTGGGCATGTGCGTGGGCTTAGTCATAGGCGGCACACTGGCCAGCTTCCTCTCCTGGAGATACGGATTTTTCATTTACCTTCCCTTGGTGGTGTTTATGTTTTGCACTGCCACAAAAGTGCTCGACAAGGGTAAAAGCCACGAGCCGGAGCATTTCGACATCATCGGCACCCTCTTGTCCACGGCAGGAATTTTCAGTCTTGTATATGCCATCAATGGTGCGAGCCACGCGCTGCCATGGCTCATTTGCGCCTTAGTGCTGCTTGTGCTGTTCGTGCGAACGGAAGCGTCAGCATCAGCGCCTATAACCCCATTGCGCATATTCAACAGGGAGCGCTCGTGCGCCAACATCGCGCGTGTACTTTTCGCCGGGGCCATGATGGGCTTCTACTATTTTGTTTCGGAGTATCTGCAAGAAATATCCCACATGTCGCCACTGTGGGTGGGGCTGGCATTTTTCCCGCTCACCATATTCACCTTCTTTGGCGCCATGAGAGTGCCTGCCACGGTGGGCCGGTGGGGCAACCTACGCACGCTGTTCGTGGGGCTTACGCTCATGATGCTGGGATTCGCCATCATTTATTTGCTTTTAGGCAAATGCAATTATTGGGTGGAAATAGCTTTGCCAATGGCTCTCATAGGATTCGGACAAGGATTTGTGATGAGCCCGCTCACCAATCTTGGAATAAAGGGCGTGAGGAAAGATGATGCTGGTGCTGCGTCGGGAATCGTGAATGCCGCGCATCAAATTGGCTGCTCAATAGGCCTGTCCATCATCGTGAGCTACACTTCGAGCGAGCACCAAATGACCACCATCTGCCAGCAAGCCATGGCCATCGGCGGCATTTTCACCTTGCTGGCGCTCGTGATTGCGTTTTCCGGCAAAATACAGCACATGCTCATCCCATCCACCAAAGCGTAAGCAATATATAGCAGCTCTCAACAGTACATAATAGTACCGAAAAGAAACAATTATTTCCAAAGTTTTCGGAATCAAATCCTAAAACTTTGAAAAATCCAGCACTTTTCGGAATTGAATCCGAAAAATAGCCCTCGTTTTTCACACCTCTCAAATGCACCTCACCGCCTTTTGCTCGTGGCAGCCACGGCATAAAAAACTTTTGAGTGAAAAAACAAAAAAATCAAAAAAAGCTGGTGGAAAAATGAATATATTCAGATAAAATTACTATCTTTGAAGTGCGTTGCATAACTAATTATTAAATACGAAACTTACTACTGAAAAGTCATATCCACCAACATGAAATACTTACAACTGCCACATCCCGAAACCCATATCCTGCCGTTCTATCTGGCAATGGAAGAATACGCTGCCAGAATCATCAGCAAGGACGACGACATCTTCTTTATGTGGCAAGTGAACCCCACCGTGATTTTCGGGCGCAATCAGCTTATTGCCAACGAGGTGAACATTCCTTACTGCAAGGAGCATGGCATAGCCACCTATCGCAGGAAGAGCGGCGGAGGCTGTGTGTTTGCCGACATGAGCAACATCATGATGAGCTATATCACTTGCAGCGACAATGTGGAGCACACCTTCTCCCGCTACACAAGCGCTGTGGTGAATATGCTGAAAAAACTCGGACTGAACGCCACCGACAACGGCCGGAACGACATTCTCATTGATGGGCGGAAGGTGAGCGGAAACGCTTTCTATCATCTGCCTGGCCGAAGCATCGTGCACGGCACCATGCTCTTCGACACCGATATGGCCCACATGCAAGGGGCCATCACCCCTTCTTCCCAGAAGTTGGCCTCGAAAGGCGTGAGCAGTGTGCGCAGCCGCATCACCACACTGAGTGAGCATCTGGCTGGAAGAATGAACATAGAGCAATTTAAGGCGTTCGTGAAGAGCGAGCTCTGCGACGGCGAAACACTTCTTTCCGAATCCGACGTCAAGGCTATTGAAGACATTATGCAAAGCTACCTCACGCCGGAGTTTATCTACGGCAGCAATCCGCGCTGCACCACATCTTTTAATAAAAGAGTGGACGGTGTGGGCGAATTCCAGGTGAGCATCGAACTTGACCACAATGTAATCAAGGACATCAACATAGCTGGCGACTTTTTTGTGCTTGGCAGCATCGACCAGAGCATCATCGCGCCACTGATAGGCGTGAGCTACACCCGCGAAGCCGTGGCCGAAGCGCTGAAGGCGCTCGATGCCAGCGAAGTGATTGCCGGCATCACCACACCACAACTAATTAATATCATTATAGGCTAATAACAAAAAACTAAAGAACCAACTTAATTTTATATTATGAGCGAAGAAATGAAAACTACCTGTCTGCACGACAAACATGTGGCCTTAGGCGCACAGATGAGTCCTTTTGGAGGCTTTGACATGCCTATCCAGTATAAGGGCATCGTGGAGGAGCACAATGCCGTGCGCCACCATGTGGGCGTGTTTGATGTTTCGCACATGGGCGAAGTGGAAATCACCGGCCCTGAAGCGGAAATCTTTGTCAATTACATATTCACCAACGACATTTCTAATGCCCCAGTGGGTAAGATATTCTATGGCATGATGCTCTACCCCGACGGTGGCACGGTTGACGACCTGCTGGTGTATAAAATGGGCGAGAACGACCTGTTCTTGGTTATCAATGCCGCCAACATCGATAAAGATGTGGAATGGATTATGGAGCACGCCAAGGATTTCAACGTGAAGGTGGATCACCAAAGCGACAAGTACGGACAGCTCGCTGTGCAAGGTCCGGAGAGCGAGGCCACACTGAAGCGCGTGCTTGGCATCGACGCCACCGACCTTGTGTTCTACACGTTCAAGACGATGCAATACGATGGCGCGTCCATCATCGTGAGCCGCACTGGCTACACCGGTGAAGACGGGTTTGAAATCTATGCAAGCCACGATGCCATTCGCAAAATGTGGGACCTCCTTATCAATGCCGGGGTGCAGCCTTGCGGCCTCGGCTGCCGCGACACGCTTCGGTTTGAGGTGGGTCTTCCCCTCTATGGCGATGAGCTGAGCGCGGAAATCTCGCCTATCGATGCCACGCTCGGAATGTTTGTGAAGCTCGACAAGGCCGGCGGATTTATCGGGCAGGAAGCCTGCGCCAAGCAAAAAGCGGAAGGCAGCCCTAAAAAGCTCGTGGGTCTGGAGCTGCACGACAAGGCCATTGCGCGCCATGGCTACGATGTGCTGAAAGGCGACAAGGTGGTGGGCTACATCACCACTGGCTACCGTGGCATTTCGGTGGAAGGAAAGAGTTTAGCTTTCGCGCTCGTTGACCGCGCCGTAGGCAATCTTGGCGATGAGTTAAGCGTGAAAATCCGTAAAAAGGTGTTCCCTGCCACCATTGTGAAAAAGAAATTCTACAAAAAATCATACAAAAAGTAAATAACCAACACAAAAAACGAATAACACTATGAGTAAGATTATTGAAGGCTACTACTACAGCGAATCACATGAATATGTGAAAGTGGAAGGAAATATAGGATATGTGGGTATCACCGACCATGCACAGCACGAGCTCGGCAACGTGGTGTACGTGGATATGCCCGAAGTGGATGATGAACTGAGCGCCGGTGAAGAGTTTGGCGCAGTGGAAAGCGTGAAAGCCGCCAGCGACCTGTATTCGCCCGTAAGCGGCACCGTGGTGGAAGTGAACGAGGCCCTGGAAGATGAGCCTGGACTGATCAACACCGACGCTTTTGAAAACTGGATCATGAAGGTGGAGCTGACCGACAAGAGCGAGCTCGACGATTTGATGGACGCAGCCGCCTACAAGGCTTTCATTGGCGAATAAGCCCATTCCACTTCAAGGATTTATCCTAAGCCACAGGGCTGAGATGCCTCCTACGCTCATGCCTCTCAGCCCTCTATTTTTATCTATATAAAGCAACTCTCATTTTTTTACACACTATGAGCTATAAATTTTTTCCACATACCGAGCTCGACATTCGCTCGATGCTCAAAACCTGCGGAGAAACCAGCCTCGACGACCTATACAAGGACATTCCCGACGAACTGGTGATGAAAAAAGAGTATGCGCTGCCTGAGGGGTTAAGCGAAATTGAGGTGCGGAAGTTCTTCAATGGGCTGGCCGAGGGCAACGAAACCCTTAAATGCCTGATCGGCGCTGGCTGTTACGACCACTACTCGCCTTCTGTGGCGGAAAACATTGTGAGCCGCAGCGAGTTTCTCACTTCCTACACGCCTTATCAGGCTGAAATTTCGCAAGGCACGCTGCAATACATTTTTGAATACCAGAGCATGATGGCCTCACTCACTGGCATGGAGGTGTCGAACGCATCGATGTACGACGGCTGCACCGCCACTGCTGAGGCCATGATGATGGCGGTGGCTGCGTCAAAGAAGCGCTCCAAGGTGCTGATATCTGCCACCATCAACCCCATCGTTCGCCGTGTGGTGGAAACCTACGCCAAATTCCATGGCGTTACGCTCAACACGATAGCCGAGACCGATGGCGTGACCGACCGCGCCGATTTCGAGGCTAAGGTGGCAGCCGATGATGTGGCTGGCGTGATTGTGGCAGCCCCCAACTTCTACGGCATTGTGGAAGACTATACCGGGTGGGCCGACTTCTGTCACGCACACAAGACGCTTCTAATTATGAACAGCGTGGCTTCGGCTCTTGGTGTGCTGAAAACACCTGGTGAATGGGGCGCCGACATCGCTGTGGGCGACGGTCAGAGCCTTGGCATTCCTATGAATTTCGGCGGCCCATACGTGGGCTACCTCTGCACCAGCAAAAAACTGATCAGAAAAATGCCCGGCCGCATTGTGGGTGCCACCACCGACTTAGACGGCAAGCGCACTTTTGTGCTCACCTTGCAAGCGCGCGAACAGCATATCCGCCGCGAGAAGGCCACGAGCAACATCTGCTCCAACGAAAGTCTGATGGCGCTTTACGTGACGGTGTATATGGCACTGATGGGCAGCGATGGGCTGAGGGAAGTGAATGAGCTGGGCTACAGCGGCGCACACTATTTAGCCGACAAACTTTGCGAGCTCAAAGGCTTCAGTATGGCTTACCCCGACAAGCCGTTCCTCAATGAATTTGCCGTGCATTTCGACGGCGACATCAATGAGCTGCAAAATGTGCTGCTCGACTATAACGGGGTGCAATTCGGTCTGAAAATTGCCGACCACACGCTGCTGCTCTGCGTCACCGAAACCACCAGCAAAAGCGAACTCGATGAAGTAATATTAACCTGCAAAGCTTACACGGAAGGAGATTACGAAGATGAATAACACTTATTACGGAACGCTCATTTTTGAGCTGTCAAAACCTGGCAGAAAAGGATATTCGCTGCCACAGAATGAACTCACCGACTACAGTGTGACGCAACTTCCACAGTGCCTGCTGCGCTCAACCGACCCCGAGCTCCCTGAGGTGGACGAGCTGACCGTGGTGCGCCACTACACCAACATGAGCAACAACAACTTCGGCGTTGACACCGGCTTCTATCCTTTAGGGTCGTGCACGATGAAGTATAATCCCAAAATCAACGAGGAAATGGCTGCCCACCCCAAGTTCACGGGGCTGCACCCGCTCCAAAACGTGGAAACCGTGCAAGGCGCTTTGGCTGTGTATTATCAGTTGCAGCGCAGTCTGTCGGAAATCGCGGGCATGGCTGAGTTCACGCTCAACCCCTTCGCTGGAGCTCACGGTGAGCTAACCGGACTGATGGTGATTCGCAGCTACCACGCAAGTCGGGGCGATGCCAAGCGCACCAAAATCATTGTGCCCGACAGCGCACACGGCACCAACCCTGCAAGCGCTGCTGTATGCGGCCTCGATGTGGTGGAAGTGAAAAGTAAACCCGATGGACGCGTTGACGTGGACGATCTGAAACCGCTACTCGACGACACCATTGCAGGCATGATGATGACCAACCCCAACACGCTGGGGCTTTTTGAAAACAATATTGCCGAGATTGCAAAACTCGTGCACGACTGCGGCGGCCTGATGTACTATGACGGTGCCAACCTCAACCCGCTGCTCGGAAAATGCCGCCCTGGCGACCTTGGCTTCGATGTGATGCACATCAATCTGCACAAAACCTTCTCCACCCCTCATGGCGGTGGCGGACCTGGCAGCGGACCGGTGGGTGTGCGTGAGGGACTTGAGAAATTTTTGCCAAACCCACGCGTCACTTGCGATTTCAATGCCGACGGTATGGTTGACTACAAGATTGAAATGGGTGGCGACGCTTTGGGCAGCGTGAGCGGATTTCTTGGCAACTTCGGCGTGATGATGCGCGCACTCACCTATATCGTGACACTCGGCAGCGACAACCTGAAATGGGTGGGTCCTCTGGCCACACTCAATGCCAACTATATCAAAGAGTCGCTAAAAGACTGCTACGAACTGCCTATCGATGGCGTGTGTAAGCATGAATTTGTGTTTGATGGCTTAAAGGACAAAAGCACTGGCGTAACCACACTCGACGTGGCCAAGCGACTGCTCGACTACGGCTATCATGCACCCACCATCTATTTCCCATTGCTCTTCCATCAGGCGCTTATGATTGAGCCTACCGAGAGTGAGAGCAAGGAAACGCTTGATGGGTTTATTGAGGTGATGCGGAAAATAGCACAAGAAGCCAAAGACGATCCCGAACTGGTGAAGACTGCTCCACACACCACACCCGTACGCCGTCTCGACGACACCAAAGCAGCACTCCAGCAAATCGTCACCTGGAAAGAACTAAATCAAAAATAGATATTAGAGATTAGAAATTAGAAGTTAGAAAACAAGCCTATTGAATCCATTGAGCCTATTAAGCCTATTAAGCTTAACAACGGGCTCACCAACCACCCAATCTAATTTCTAATTTCTAATTTCTAATCTCTAATTTCTAACTTCTAATCTCTAATTTCTAACTTCTAACTTCTAACTTCTTATGACTTTCGACATTATCATTATAGGTGCAGGGCCTGGCGGCTACGAAATGGCTGCCGAGGCTGCACATCGTGGACATAAAGTGGCCATTGTGGAACGCAACCTTATGGGCGGCACATGCCTCAACCGGGGCTGCATACCCACAAAAGCACTTTGCCGAAGTGCCGAAGTGCTCAACACCGTAAAAGAAGCCGCCGAGTTTGGCGTCAGCATAGATGGCTTCCACACCAACTACGCTAAAGCCGTGGAAAGAAAAGACGCCGTGGTGGCACAGTTGCGTGATGGCATAGGCATGCTTCTGAACAATCCACAAATCACCATCATACAAGGCGAGGCAAAACTCATCGATGCACACACCGTGGGCGTGGGCGACGACCGCCTCGAAGCCAGCCACATCGTCATAGCCACAGGTTCAGCACCCAAGGCACTACCCATCACTGGTGCGGAATACGCAATGACCAGCGACGACATTCTGTCGGTCAACACCTTGCCCAAAAGTCTATGCGTGATTGGCGGAGGCGTGATTGGAATGGAGTTTGCAGGCATATTCAGCAGCTTCGGTGTGGACGTGAGTGTGGTGGAATTCTGTAAGGAAATACTCCCTCCATTCGACAAAGATGTGGCCAAACGCCTGCGTACGGCTATGGGCAAACGCGGCATCGACATCAAAGTGGGAGCTGAGGTGAAATCCATTGCAAAAACCGAACTTGGCCACACCGTCACCTTCGAGGCTAAAGGCAAAGAGCAAACCATTGAGTGCGAAGCGGTACTGATGGCCGTGGGGCGTAAACCGATAGTGCCTGAAGGCGCAGAAGCCATAGGCATAGAAGTGAACAGGCGTGGCATCGTGGTGGACGACAATATGCTGACCACCGTGCCGGGCATCTACGCTATTGGTGACGTGAACGGACGCTGCATGCTTGCGCACGCCGCCACAGCCCACGGCATGAGGGCACTGAACGTCATTGAAGGCAAAGCCACCACTGACGGCATCAAGCTCCACATCATACCAAGCGCAGTGTTCACCTCACCCGAAATGGCAATGGTAGGCCTCACCGAAGAGCAATGCAAGGCACAGAACCTTAGCTACACAGCTAAAAAAGGCTTCTTCCGCTCCAACGGCAAGGCTCTTGCCATGGGTGAGACTGAGGGATTGGTGAAGCTGATTATCGACAGCAACACTCGCCAGATTTTAGGCTGCCACATCTGTGGGCCACACGCTGCCGACTTAATCCAGGAAGTGGTGATGGCGATGAACGCAGAGGCCAGCATCGACACTCTCACCGCCAGTATTCACGGGCACCCCACCCTCAGCGAAGCCATTCTCGCCACCGCCCGCCAATTCTAACCCCCACCACCCTATTCCATTCACAAGAGAAGGTGCTTGGAATGGTCTTAGTGCACAAAAATGTACGTACGAGGCCATTCCCCCATTCACCTTTTGCAGACAACGATTTTGGGTTTAGTGAAAGCAACAAATGTTAATGCCAGATATATAGCGGGGGATTGATGGGGGCTGGGTGGAAAATTATTGGTAACTTTGTGGGTTAGTTAGCAATAATTTTTAATGTAATTACACTATGAATCTTGATAAATTTATCGCTATGGCCGACAAGGTGGAGTTCCTTGCCACCACTCTTGGAATGAAACTTGTCAGCACCCCGGAACCTGATGAGGCAGTGTGCACGTTAAAGGTCACAAAGGCTGTGAGCCAGCCTATCGGCTACCTGAATGGCGGCACGTCGCTGGCGGTGGCTGAGAATCTTTCCGGTATCGGCAGTATGGCTTTAGACGGTGAGCACTTTCCTATGGGGCTGAACGTGACGGGCAACCATCTTCACGCTGTGCCCATAGGCCAAACCATCAAGGCCGTGGCAAAGATTGTGCACCAAGGCCACACCACCCACGTGTGGAATGTCAATATCTACGACGAAGATGGAGCTCTGTGCTTCACCGCCCACGTCACTAATTTCGAGGTTACCGTAGATAAATGAAGCCTTTCGCCCTTTACCGACTGCCTGGCGAGGTGACTGCCACCCGCATCACGGCAAGAAATGCAGCCTCACTGAGCAGTTGCAGTCAGCTTGACGGGCAAAGCGGTTTTGTGATTGCGCCATTCATTCCCTCAAGCCACGAGCCAATCATCTTGATTGAGCCGGAAGAGGTGAGTGAATATGTGCCATGTTCCGATAATGGATTATCCATACCCTATCAAGAGGCCGACGCTGCTGCCGAAAGAGAGGCTTATGCGCAAGCGTTTGCCCTTTTTCACCACCGTCTCACCGAGGGCGCTTTCCGCAAGGTGGTGCTGGCTCGCAAAAAATCGTTGACGCTTGGCGCTGAGGTGGAGGCTCTCCGCCTTTTCGACCGGGCCTGTGCGCTGTATCCTCAGCAAATGATTGTGTTGGTGAGCGCACACGGCTGTGGCACTTGGTTGATGGCCACCCCCGAAATTCTACTTCAAGGCCGTGGGCAACTATGGCACACCATGGCTCTGGCGGGCACAATGAAAGCCGGCCAAGAAAGAATGGGCTGGAGCGAGAAAAACATTCAGGAGCAGCGATTAGTTTCCTCCTACATCAGCGACTGCCTTCAGCGCCACGCCCATCACATTCACTTAAGCGGACCCACCACGGCGCAAGCCGGTCACTTGCTGCATCTGAGAAGTGATTTTTCATTCCAGCTCCACAGCAATGCCCATGTGGGCCAACTGCTTCACGACCTATACCCCACTCCTGCGGTGTGCGGCATTCCTAAAGACGCCACTCGCCATTTCATTGCCCAACACGAGCCTGAGCCACGCCACTACTACAGTGGATTTATGGGACCAATGAACATCAACGCCAGCGGCGACACGGATCTTTATGTGTCGCTCCGCTGTATGGCTTTAAATGGCCGCCACTGCACCCTTTATGCTGGAGGAGGGCTTATCACCAGCAGCGATGAGCAGCAAGAATGGGACGAGACTGAAGCTAAAATGCGCACGATGCTCCGATGCATCGATTGCAAATTATAAAAAGCCACGTTTCACGGAATAAATTTAAAAAACTATATATGTATAGCAACAAGGAAAATATCAACATTCTCACAGCCTTGCTGGTGAGCCACGGAATAAAAGATGCGGTAGTGTGCCCTGGCTCGCGCAACGCGCCCATCATTCACAATCTGGACGAGTGCCCAAAAATCAAATGTCACCCTGTCACCGACGAGCGCAGTGCGGCATTCGTGGCACTGGGCATAGCACAAGCCACCCACAATCCAGTGGTGGTGTGCGTCACATCAGGCACCGCCCTGCTCAACACCGCTCCTGCCGTGGCAGAGGCCACCTATCAGCACCAGGGCATTATCGTGATTTCTGCCGACCGCCCAGCAGCATGGATAGGACAAGGCGCCGGACAGACCATTCCACAGCCTGGCGCACTCGGTGAGTTTGTGGAGAAATGCGTGAACATACACGAGCCACACACCGATGAAGACCGTTGGCACATCAACCGACTGGTGAACGAGGCACTGATTGCGACAAAGCAGAGTCACCGCCCAAGCGTGCATATCAATGTGCCATTAGGCGAACCGCTGTTTGAATACACGGTGAAGAAGCTCCCGAAAGAGCGCACCATTGAATATTACCGCCGCGAAATTTGCAACTCTGAATATTTCGTCGATGACTTCTGCGATGCAAAAAGACCCATGATTGTAGTAGGTAGTATGGATGAGCAAACTGCATCAGACACTTTAGACGCTTTAGAAGAACTGTCGGCAAAGGCTGTGGTTATCAATGAGGTACTGTCGGGCAACGACGAGCGGTGCAGCATCGATCTACTGCTCAAAGCCATAGGCGACAACGACCGGAAGTACATTCCCGACCTCGTGCTTCATGTGGGTGGCGAAATCGTGAGCGCACGGTTGAAGACATTTGTCGGAAAAGCGAAAAAATTATGGAGAATCTCCCCCAATGGAGAAATCATCGACACGTATCAAAACCTCACCGGAGTGCTTGATGGTGACACGAAAAACATATTGGGACTAATCGCCACAAGCTACTTAATGCGCGACTTTAAAACGCCTTATTCCGTTCAAACCTATTTGAACCTTTGGGAGCAAATGCTCAACAAAGTTGACAACTTCGTTGTCAACTACGAGCCAGCATACTCGCAGGCAGCTGCTGTTAAGACTTTTGAACAGCAATTTTACCACAAAGACTATGCCCCCCATATCCATTACGCCAACAGTTGCGCTATTCGGCTTGCCAATCTGTTTGCGCGCCATCAAGTGTGGTGCAACCGTGGCATCAACGGTATCGACGGCAGCGTTTCTACTGCCGTGGGATTCGCCATGGCCACAAACAAAAAAGAAGCTGTGGTGCTGGTGACGGGCGACCTGTCGTTTTTCTACGATAGCAACGCGCTGTGGAACACAGAACTGCCACAAAACCTAAGTATTCTGCTGCTCAACAATGGCGAAGGCGGCATATTCAATCAGGTGAGAGGCTTTGGCGACAATCCACTGGCACGCGGCAAGCACCACGCCACCGCCGAGGGTATATGCCTCCAGAATGGCGTTGGCTACGTTCCTATTCACAATATGGAAGAACTTGAAAGCAATATTTCAAGACTTGGCACAGAAGGCTCCCCCATTGTGCTGGAGGTGTTCACCGATGCCGCAATCGACAAAGAAGAAATCAGTAAAATTTATCATACTTTTAAACTATGAGAGATTGGAAAAAAATTGAAGGTTTCGACTTTCAAGAAGTCCTTTTTGAGGAATACAACGGAATAGCAAAAATCACCATCAACCGCCCACGCTACCGCAATGCGTTCACGCCTCGCACCACTTGGGAAATGAGCCGTGCTTTTGCCTTCTGCCGTGAGGCAAGCCGCATCAGTGTGGTCATTCTTACCGGTGCTGGCGACAAGGCTTTCTGCAGTGGCGGCGATATGAATGTGAAAGGCCGAGGAGGTTACGTGGGTGAAGACGGTGTGCCACGGCTCAACGTGCTCGATGTGCAAATGCAGATTCGCCGCCTGCCCAAGCCGGTCATTGCCATGGTCAACGGCTACGCCATAGGTGGCGGCCATGTGCTTCACTTGGTATGCGACCTTACCATCGCCAGCGAGAACGCCATCTTTGGCCAGACGGGGCCTAAAGTGGGTTCATTCGACGCTGGCTTCGGCTCTTCGTATTTGGCACGCATCGTGGGTCAGAAAAAAGCCCGCGAAATTTGGTTCCTTTGTAGGCAATACTCTGCAAAAGAGGCCGAGGAAATGGGAATGGTAAACAAGGTGGTGCCGTTCGACAAGCTGGAGGACACCTGTGTGGAGTGGGCGGAGATCATGATGGAGCGCTCACCTATGGCATTGCGCATGATTAAGGCAGGACTTAACGCTGAACTCGACGGCCAGGCTGGTATTCAAGAGCTTGCAGGCGATGCCACCATGCTCTATTACTTCCTCGACGAGGCGCAAGAAGGTGGAAAGGCATTCCTCGAAAAGCGCAAGCCCGACTTCCAAAAATACCCTAAAATGCCGTAGAAAAGAAGTTAGAAGTTAGAGATTAGAAGTTAGACAGCAAGCCTATTGTGCCTATTATGACTGTTATGACTAACAACGGGCTCTCCACCCCCCAAATCTAACTTCTAATTTCTAACTTCTAACCTCTAATTTCTAACTTCTAACTTCTAATTTCTAACTTCTAATTTCTCTTATTATGAAAATTGAAATCATTGAAAAAATGCTGCATTTTAAGCAGCCAGCCGGCACGTCGCGTGGTGTTTACACCACACGGCGAATATGGCTTCTGCGGGTGGAGCATGGTGGGCGCACAGCCTATGGCGAATGTGCACCGCTGCCTCAATTGAGCTGCGATGATATTCCCAACTATAAAGACGTGCTTCAGCTGTTTTGCAGCGAAATTGAAGCCACATGCCACATTCCCTACGAAAAAATGCGGCCATATCCTTCAATGCTTTTCGGTGTGGAAACTGCCCTTGCCCAACTCTCACGCACCGACGGTCTGCTCTACGACACGCCTTTCAGCCGAGGACAGGAGGGTATTCCCATCAATGGACTGGTGTGGATGGGTACGCACGATGAAATGCTTCAGCGACTAAAAGAGAAACTCACTCTCGGTTTTCGCTGCGTGAAACTAAAAATTGGCGCCATCGACTTTGATAAGGAAATCGACCTGATTAAGCATATCCGCAAGCATTTCAGTCGCGACGAAGTGGAACTGCGAGTCGATGCCAATGGAGGCTTCTCCCCTACCACAGCTCTCGACAGACTGCAAGAATTGGCAGGCTACGATATCCACAGCATCGAGCAGCCCATCATGGCTCACCAGTGGGAAGAAATGGCATACTTGTGCGCACATTCTCCGCTTCCTATCGCCCTCGATGAAGAACTCATTGGCATAAACACCACAGAGGAGAAAATAGCGCTGCTCCACACCATCAAGCCACAGTACATCATTCTCAAGCCATCGCTCCATGGTGGCGTGGCGGGCACGCGCGAATGGATAAAGCTAGCACAGGAACGCGGCATCGGCAGTTGGATTACGAGCGCATTGGAAAGCAACGTAGGGCTGAATGCCATCGCCCAACTCGCCGCCCACATTTACGGTCCACACATCACCATGCCCCAAGGCCTGGGCACTGGAATGCTGTTTACCGACAATATTGATATGCCTCTAAAAATCAAGCGCGACTGCTTATGGATTACGAAACATTCCTGAACGAGTGGCACAATCCAGACCCCTGTGTGCTGGTGCACACCAGCGGCTCTACCGGCACGCCCAAACCCATGATGGTGGAAAAACGCCGCATGGAGGCAAGCGCACGCATCACCTGTGAGTTCTTGGGGCTGAAAAAAGGCGACACGGCACTGCTCTGTATGCCACTCGACTACATAGCCGGGAAAATGATGGTGGTTCGCGCCATCACCTGTGGACTTCATCTCCTGCGCATCAATCCTTGCGGCCACCCGTTAGCCGCCTTGCCGCCAAACACGCACATCGACTTTGCCGCCATGGTGCCACTGCAAGTGGCAAATTCCCTGCAAAGCGCCTCTGAACGAACACGGCTGATGGATATCAAGCACCTGATTATAGGCGGTGCCGCTATTGATGCCGAAATGGAGCAGCAGTTGAGACTCTTTCCTAATGCCGTGTGGAGCACCTACGGCATGACCGAAACGCTCTCACACGTAGCACTGCGCCGCATTAGCGGAAAAGACGCATCACCATACTATACCCCTTTCCAAGGCGTGAACGTGAGCCTCGACGCACGAGACTGTCTGGTGATTGATGCGCCCCATGTGTGCGCGCACACGCTCGTGACCAACGACCGCGCAGTAATCCATGGCCAGCAGTTCCGTATTCTTGGCCGCATCGACAATGTGGTGTGCAGCGGTGGCATCAAAATACAAATAGAAGAAGTGGAACAACTTCTCAAACAACTCATTCACAAGCGATTCATTATCACCAAGCGGCCCGATAGCACACTGGGCGAAGCACTCACCCTGCTCACTGAAGACCCCGACACCCATGCCATAGCACAAATCTGCCGCAAGAGCTTGCCAAAATACTACCAGCCGCGCTATATTTTCCATATTCCCGAAGTCCCTACCACCGAAACGGGAAAACCCGCTCGCGCTAAAGCTGAATCCATAGCCCATTCCCTATAAAATATGACGATTATTGCGTATATTTGCACAATTAAAACAATATACATACTCCGATGACAAACGATAAACGACCTCAAATAGCACTCATCTACGACTTCGACGGCACTCTCGCCCCTGGCAATATGCAGGAATTTGGCTTCATTCAAGCCATTGGCGACGACATTGAGCAATTCTGGAAAAAGTGCAACAGCCTGGCAGGCAACAACGATGCCAACCATATCCTCACCTACATGTACACCATGCTCAACGAGGCGCGTGCCGACGGCATCTCGCTCAAGCGCAAGAGTTTCAAGAAGTTTGGTTCAATGGTGAAGTTGTTCCCTGGCGTGGAGCAATGGTTCTCCATCATCAACAAGTTAGGTGATGAACTCGGGCTCAACGTGAAGCACTACATCAATTCGTCGGGATTAAAAGAGATGATTGAGGGCACTTCTATCTGCCACGAATTCGAGGCCATCTACAGCAGCACCTATCTCTATAATGTGGACGGCGTGGCATACTGGCCTGGTGTGGCGGTTGACTCTATTGCCAAAACGCAGTTCATCTTCAAAATAGCGCGAGGTATCAAGGAGCTTGGCGACAATCTGAAAGTGAATGAATACATTCCCGACGATGAAATGCCTGTGCAATACAAGCACATGATCTACTTTGGCGACGGAATGACCGACGTGCCGAGCATGGCGTTTATCCGTCATTTCGGCGGCCACTCCGTAGCCGTGTTTTCCGACGACAGCCACAAAGACCAGGCAAAAACACTGATAGCACACAACCGGGTGGACTTCATCGCCAAGGCCGACTACAGCGAAGGCGGAGAAATCTACCGCTTCGTGAAGTCAATGCTCGAAAAGATGAAAGCCGACTACGAGTTTGAGCAACTTCTGAAAAAGCACAAAGCCTCCTGTCTATAAAATTCCACAAGCGTAAGAGTTTTTTGTCACACAAAATAAATTCCACCACCAAGGCTGAATCACATCTGGTGGTGGAATCGTTATATTATTTATTAGTGGCTGACTACTTAATTTTCACCACTTTCGTTTTGGGCGTAGGGGCATCGCCGGTAGTAGGCATTTCGTAATAAGTGATGCGCACCTTGCCATTTCCGAGTTTCGCCACGGGCGGATTGGCATCGAAATCAGTATCCTCATCACCAAGCCACACGGTGAAAGGGGCTACCGCATCTACCCAGCCTTGTGGCTGAAGCGTGAAAATGCGGTAAATCTGCCATGAAGAAGTCACCCATCCGGGTTGAATGCCTATTTCATCTTTTCCGTCATCATTCAAGTCGCCCAAGTTGCGCGGCATGCCAAAGGCGCATTGCTTGATAAAGATGCCTGGAATAGAGGAGTCGGTGAATTTCAGCAATCCGTTCAAGCCACTCAAATCCTCGAGTTCGTCCCAATGGTCGGCTCCTTGCGGTGCAACGAAATACACATATTCATTCTTACCATCGCCATTAAAGTCGCCAATGGCATAGTTACAGCCTTTCGGTGGCCGCTGCTGCGAAAAAGCAGAGAAGCACACCGCCATAGCGCACAGCACCAAACTATTTTTTAGCATTCGTAGCATATCGGTGTGCATTATGGGTTGGCTAAAGTGTCAAGAAAACGCTTCACATCAAGAGCCGCACGGCAGCCCGATCCTGCCGCAGCAATGGCCTGGCGATAATGAGGATCGGCCACGTCGCCCGCAGCAAACACGCCCTTCACACTGGTCTCGGTGGTGGAGCCTGGCAGAGCAATGTAGCCTTGTTCATCAAGGGCGAGCTGCCCGTCGAGGAAACCGGTGTTAGGGTGATGGCCAATGGCAAGGAAAAAGCCATCGATGGCAATGTCGAACAACTGCTGCTTGTCGGTGCCTTTAAATTTCACCAAGTGTGCCCCTTCCACAAATTGTTCACCAAACAGCCCAAGCGTGTTGGTGTTGTAAAGAATCTCAATATTGTCCTTTTCGGCCACACGCTTTTGCATGGCAGCCGAAGCGCGCAAATAAGGTTTGCGCACAATCATATACACTTTTTTGGCAAGATTGCTCAAATAGTAGGCCTCCTCACAGGCAGTGTCGCCGCCGCCCACCACTGCCACCACCTTCTTGCGGTAGAAGAAGCCATCGCAGGTGGCACATGCCGACACGCCCATACCCGCATATTTCTGCTCGTCGGGCAGTCCGAGATACTTGGCTGAAGCGCCTGTGGCCACAATCACCGCCTGAGCGGAAATGGTGTGCTTGCCATCGATAGTGGCAATGAACGGGTGCGAGGTCAAGTCGATTGATGTGACTATTCCAGAGCGAATATCCGCGCCCACATTCACAGCCTGCTGGCGCATTTTTTCCATCAAGTCGAATCCCTCCACCCCTTCAGGAAAACCTGGATAATTCTCTATGGTGGTGGTTTGGGTAAGTTGCCCTCCTGGCTGAATACCAGAATAGAGCACACTGTTGATTCCTGCTCGAGAAAGGTAGATGGCTGCCGTGTAGCCAGCCGGTCCTGATCCTATGACGAGGCATTGGGTTTCGTTTGTCTGCTTCATATTTGTGCTGGGGAAATCCCCGAATTTTAAAGTTATCCTACTGTTTTATTCAAATCATGTCAAACCGCATCTTAGCGCAAGTCCACCACTTCTGTTCCGGCCGGAACCATCTTCTTGTTGAACTTGAAAGTGGCGGCGGAAGTGGCAACCTTCGTTTTATAGTTGCTGATTTTAAGCGTTTCGCTGCCTTTTTTGGTGGTATATACCGCCTTGGTCAGCACATAGGATCGCGACACATAAAGTGTGACCGACACCACCTTGCTCTTAGCCTTGGGCTTCAGCGTGAGCACATAGCCAGAGCCGTTCTTCTTGGCGCTCATCGTGTAGCCAGCCTTGAGGGTTTGCGCGGCAGCCAAAGGGTGAATCATCACAAGCTGCTGCGAGGAAGGAGCCGACACGTTCACCTCACCGGTGGCAGTAGAATATGTCCACTGCGTCTTGCCGTCGTACCACGATTTCACATTGTTGGCAAGAATACGAAACTGATTGCCCTTCATCACGATGGTGCCATGCGAAGCGCCCATCGTATAGTTTGCGCTCACAGCGCCAGCGGCCTTGTAGGCTGCCACAGTGCGGTCGAATATTTGTGTGGCATTTTGAGCCTGGCAGCAAATTGCCGCCAGCAGCCACATTGTCATCATTAAAAACTTCTTCATAACATCTTCTTTTTAATTATTTAAAACTTGTGGCAAACATCTGGTCCACGTCCATTGGACTCATCAACACATTGCGAGGTTTACCGCCACTCGACGGGCCCACAATGCCAGCGGCCTCAAGTTGGTCCATAATTCGCCCAGCGCGGTTATAGCCTATGCCGTAGCGGCGCTGAAGCGACGAGGTGGAAGCCACATTTGCCGTAACCACCCAGCGCGCAGCCTCCTCAAAGAGGGTGTCGCGGTCGTTGAGGTTGCCGCCTGCACCGCCGCCATGGCCATCGTCGCCATCTGCCGAGCCCACATATTCTGGCAGTTCGTATGGCTCCTCGTGGTTCACGTCGAGGTCGGCATCTTCCTGCGCCTTGATAAAGTCGCATATCTTGATAATCTCCGGCGTGTCGATAAACGGGCACTGAAGGCGAGTGATGTCGCCATCCACCGAGAACAGCATATCGCCACGGCCAATCAGGTTTTGTGCTCCTGGGCGGTCGAGGATAATGCGGCTGTCCATCATCTGCGACACGGCAAATGCCATACGCCCTGGAATATTGGCTTTAATGTTACCGGTAATCACATTGGCAGCCGGGCGCTGGGTGGCCACAATCAGGTGAATACCCACCGCACGGGCCTTTTGGGCAATGCGCACGATAGGAGTCTCCACCTCTTTGCCCGAAGTCATAATCATATCGGCAAACTCATCGATAATGCACACGATATAGGGCATAAACCGATATTTTTTCTTACCGTCGGAATCTACCACCTCCCGAAGCTCACGGCGCCACTTTTCGTTATAGTCTTCCAGTTTGCGCACTTTCACTTCCTCAAGCACCGTGTAGCGGTTCTCCATTTCCTGCACAAGGCAGTTGAGCGTTTTCACCACCTTGGCAGGGTCGGTGACGATGCAGCGTTCCTCACCAGGCACACGGGCGAAATAGTATTTCTCCAAATCGGCATACACGCTGAATTCCACACGCTTAGGGTCAACGAGTATCAATTTCAGTTCTGATGGGCCTTTCTTGTAGAGCAGCGAAGCGATGATAGTGTTCAGTCCCACCGACTTACCTTTACCCGTGGCACCAGCCACCAGCAAGTGAGGCATTTTGGTAAGGTCGGCCACAAACACCTCGTTCGACACCGTGCAGCCAATGGCCATAGGCAGCTTGTACTTGGTGTTTTGAAATTTAGGATCCTCCAAGGCACGGCGAATCGGCACCACCTGAGGGTCGCGGTTTGGCACCTCAATACCAATGGTGCCACGCCCAGGCATCGGGGCAATAATACGTATGCCCAATGCCGCCAAACTCAAAGCAATGTCGTCTTCAAGTCCGCGAATTTTGGCAATGCGCACGCCATCTTCCGGCACTATTTCAAAAAGTGTGACCGTGGGGCCCACATGCACATCGATGTGCTTAATTTTAATGCCATAATTATTGAGGGTCTCAGTAATGCGCTGCTTATTGGCCTCCTGCTCGGAAGCATCTACACTCACGCCCATGGTGGAGGGAGCAAGCAAATCAAGCGGTGGAAACTCGTAATGTGCATATTCGTAGGTGGGGTCGTCGCTGTTGATTTTGCCCCCAGCCGCGCCAAAGAGAGTGCCGGTGGCAGGATCACCGCCCTGCTTGAGCACCGTGGTGTCTTTTTGCACGGGTTTGCGCTTTTTCTCAGGCCGTGGAACCACCACTGGTTTTTCCTTCTTGGGCTGATTCTTGTGATCGTCGCCCAAAAAGCCTGACTGTACGGCGTGTTTGTCGTCGGCTGACTCTACGATTTCGCCATTGAACTGGCGGTGAGGAATCACATGGCTCTTAAGCGTGTGATACATCACCTTGATGGTCTTGTAGGTGATCACCAGCCACAGGAAAGCCACAAACACATTCACTCCCACCATGCCATAGAAGCCTACCAGCTCTGTGAGAAATTCATTGAACTCCTTTCCGAAGTTTCCGCCTAAAGGAAATGAGGCGATATCCAGATTCATGGTGCCTAAGCTGATAAGCATGGAGAAGGCAAACAATGAAAACAGGCAAACCAGCGAAAACGAGAAGAACAGCACTTTCCTGTCTTTCTTGAAAAAGCGGTATGCCAGGCACAGACACCACACCACCAGCACGAAGGAGGCCAAGCCATAGCCCTGGCGAATGAAAAACTCCGAAACCGACGCGCCTAACGTGCCCATCACATTCTTGGTGGGCACGTGCTCACGGGCATTGGCGATGGCAGAGCTGGCGGTGATGCTCTGGTCGGCATCACCTGCACCAAAGCAGAACGAGAAGAATGCCACACACAGAAACACACCTACCAAAAAGAACACCGACCCTATAATCAACCGGGTTCGGCCATCTTTAAAAAAATATGATACGCGCTTGCGGAAGGTGAGTTTCTCCTCCTCCGCCTGCCGTTTTGCTTCCTGCTCTCGGCGCGCCTCATTGCGCACGCCGGTGAGGTCGGGGTTGAATGTTGTGTCTTTTGTCATTATCGGTTATTCTTTATATTTTTCGTGTTTTTTTAAATTCAATTATTATATATCGTGTCGATTACTATTAGTTAGTCCTCAAACCAGAAGTCCTTGGTGAACAGCACCAGCACCGTGAACAGCTCCAGACGGCCCGCCAGCATTTCAAGCGACATCAGCCACTTGGCCACCGGCGACACGGCTCCCAAATTGTCCACAATATTTAATCCCACATTGCTGATGCACGACATTGAGGTGAAGAAGGCCTCAAACGGGTCGTCAATTCCAAGGAAATTGAATGTGAGCGCCATCACCACCATATAAAAGATGAAGATGGACAAAAACGCCACCACTCGCGACACCAGATAAGGTGGCACCGCACGGCCGTCCATTCGCACGGCTGTCACTGAATTGGGGTGAATCACTTTATAAAATTCGTTTCGGATATTCTTCACCATCACTATCATGCGGTCGATTTTTGCACCACCTGCCGTGGAGCCTGCCATACCGCCAAAAAACATCACCACCATGATGGTAAACGACACAAATGGCCCATAGCTGGCGAAATCGATGGCAGCAAAGCCTGTGGAGGTGATGGCACTCACGGTGTCGAAAACGGCATCGAGCGCATGGTTGGCCAGCGCCACATCGCCGATCGACGAATAGACATTCGTGTGCATATCGTAATAGAGCATACGCGCCGTAACGATAATGGAGGTGACAAGCACCACCAGCACATACCACTTCAGTGTGGTGTTGTGCTTCAACGCCTTCGTTCCGTTGCGCTTCGACACGGCAAACACCAGCGAGAAGTTGATACCGCACACAAACATAAATATGAGTATCATCACATTGCTGTAGGTGTCGGAGAATTTGGAGAAGTCGTTCACCGTGGAGAAGCCGCCTGTCGATACTGTGGCAAGCGTATGGCAAACGGCATCAAACACATTCATCGGCCCCACCGAGAGCAATACGGCTAAAAGCACCGTGTAGAACACATACAGCCCCCAAAGCCACATGGCCGTTTCGCTCACACGTGGCCGCATACGCTCATGCGATATGCCCGTCACCTCGGCGTTAAACATGGCAATGCCCCCTTTGGTGTTGAGCATCGGTATCACTGCCAGGGTGAAAAGAATGATACCCATACCGCCAATCCACTGCGATAGCGCGCGCCACATCAGTATGCCGTGAGGCGCACTGCCCACATCTTTAATCAAGGTCATGCCTGTGGTGGTGAAGCCCGACATCGACTCAAAGAACGCGTCGGTCACATCGGTCAGCACGCCTGAAAGATAGAAGGGAATCACTGAGAATGCCGAAAAAAACACCCACACCACGCTCGTGAGCAAAAAGCCCTCTCTACGGCGCATCTGGGTGGATTTGATGGGCACATTGTAGAGCCCCAAGCCGCACATGAATGTAATAGCCACCGACCACACAAACGCCATCATGCAGCTATTCTCGTCATAGATGAGCGACGTGAGCAGAGGAATGAGCATAAAGCCTGCCTCTATCATCAGCAGCAGGCCGATTATTCTCAGCACCACGGGAAAATTGATATGGTGACAATGAAAACTCATATCCTTACACTATTTCTTAAAGAATTTTTCTACCTTATGAAACGACCCGTGCATGCAGAACACCACCACATGGTCGCCTGCCTGGAGCCGCGTGTCGCCTTTCACGAGCATGCCTTTGCCATCTCGCACAAGCCCTGCCAAAGTGAACTCTGCGGGTATGTCGAAGTCCTTAATTTCCTTGGTGCAAAGTTTGCTACCTTCCTTTATCACCACCTCGGCCACCTCGGCATCGGCAAGAGCCAAGCATCGGGCATTGTCTTGCTCACTGTCGAGGAGCATCTGGAATATTCGGCTCGACGCAAGCAGCTTTTTATTGATAATCGTGCCAATGTTCAAACGTTCAGCCTCATGCACAAACTGGATATTCTCCACCTCGGCAATCGTTTTCCGCACGCCATACTCCTTCGACATCAGGCAGCTCAGAATATTGGTTTCGGAGCGGTCGCTCAGCGCAGCGAAAGCGTCCATGCCACCGGCCTCCTCTTCCATAATATCGCTGTCGGTGGCATCACCGTGCACAATCTTGCAGTGTGGCAGCACGTCCACCAGATAGGTGCAGCGGTCGTCGTCGGGCTCAATGATTTTCACCTTCACGCCCGTACTTTCAAGTTCTTTTGCCACCTGCACGGCAATGGCAGAGCCGCCCATAATCAGCATCTTCTTCACTTGAAGCGTTTTTTTGCCGCACAGCTCCACCACCTGGGGCAAGTGGTCGCGCGTGGTGGTGATGTAGGCCACATCATTCTCCATCACCCTGTCCACGCCTCGCGGAATCAGTATTTCGCCATTTCGGCGAATAGCGTTGAGGTGAATAAAAGTGCTGCTGGCGCCAATCTCTTTCAACTGCTTACCCACCATTGGAGAGGTGGCGCGCAGTTTCACTGCAGCCACAATCAGTTGGCCGTCGAAAAGTTCAAACCAGTTGCGCACCCAATTGTGCTTCAGCGCAGTGGCTATCTCTTCTGCGGCAAACAGTTCGGGGTAAATCAGGGTGTCCACGCCCATTCCCTTAAAGAATTCGGAATATTCTGGCCGCAGAAATTCATAATTGTCGATGCGCGCCACGGTTTTTTTTGCGCCCATGCTCTTGGCGATGGAGCATGCCAGAATGTTCCTCGTCTCGTAAGGGGTCACGGCTATGAAAAGCTCGCAGTCGTCCACCCCATTGGCCCGAAGTGTTCGGAATGAGATGCACTCGCCCAGACAGGTTTTCAGATTATAGGAATCAAGCGCAAAGAGTTTTTTCTCATCATTGTCAATCACGATGATGTCGCGGTCTTCGTCGCTGAGCATCTTTGCCAAGTGCGTTCCCACTTCTCCTGCCCCTGCAATAAATATTCTCATATCTATTATCTTATCTTTCTAATAATTTTTGAATGGTTTCGGCTATCGACTCTGCGTCGATGCCGCACTTGTGCTTCAATTGTGCCACGGTGCCCTGGTGCACAAACTCATCGGGAATACCCAGCCTCGTGAGGCGTGGCGCCTGCTCCTTATCGGAAAGCCATTCCGCCACAGCGCTGCCAAGGCCCCCCACAATGGTGCCGTCCTCCACCGTAAGCACATGTGTGAATTTCTTTGCCACTTCCTCAAGAATGGCCTCATCAATAGGCTTGAGGAAAATCATATCGTAGTGGGCCACCGAAATGCCTTTTTCTTTCAGTATGGCAAGCGCTTTCTGCACATCATTTCCAATAGCGCCAATGCTAAGCACCGCCAAATCCTTGCCGTCGGCAATCATTCTGCCCTCGCCCACTTCAAGTTCCATCATCTCACACTTCCAGTCGGCAAACACACCGCCGCCACGCGGATAGCGAATGGCAAACGGTCCTTTTCCGGGAAGCTGCGAAGTGTACATCAAGTGGCGGAGATAATGCTCATTCATTGGTGCCGACACCGTGATGCCGGGTATGTTCCGCAAATAGGCCAAGTCGTAGGCGCCATGGTGCGTAACGCCGTCCTCGCCCACCAGCCCCGCGCGGTCGATGCAGAAGGTGACGGGCAGATGCTGAATGGCCACATCATGAATGATATGATCGTAGGCACGCTGAAGGAAGCTGCTGTAGATGGCGCAGAAGGGGTGCATTCCGTCCTTTGCCAGTCCGCCAGAGAATGTGACGGCATGGCCCTCGCTGATGCCCACGTCGAAAGTGCGCGAGGGCATAGCCTCTTGCAGCATCGACATCGATGTGCCCGAAGGCATGGCGGCAGTGATGCCCACCACCTTATCGTTGGCCTCGGCCAATTCCACCAGTGTGTGGCCAAACACGTCTTGGTATTTCAGCGGTTTGCCTGTGGGGTCGCCCACAATGCGCTCGCCTGTTTTCTCATTGAATTTACCCGGTGCGTGCCAAATGGAAGGCGACTCCTCGGCAGGCTTATAGCCCTTGCCCTTGCGCGTGTGGAGGTGCACAATTTTTGGCCCCGTCATTTCCTTCACATCTCTGAAGGTCTTCACCAGCTGCACCACATCGTGTCCGTCAAACGGGCCGAAATAGCGTATGTTCAGTCCTTCAAAAATGTTTTGCTGCCCCGACAGAAGCGACTTCATTGCATTGTTGAACCGGAGCACCAGTCCTTTTCCCTTGTCGGTGATGACATGGTGGCGGCGCAAAAACTGGTAGGTCTTGTACCGCAGATTGTTATAGCGCTTGGAGGTGGTGAGTTTGGTCATATAGGCACTCAGCGCGCCCACATTCTCATCAATCGACATATCATTGTCGTTAAGCACTATCAGCATATTGTTGGGGTGCGACGACACATTGTTCAATCCCTCAAACGCCAGTCCGCCACTGATTGAGGCATCGCCTATGATAGCCACAATTTTACGCTGCTTGTCGGTCAGTTCCGAAGCTATCGACATACCCAAAGCAGCCGATATGCTGTTGCTCGCATGGCCTGCGGTGAAGGTGTCGTATTCACTCTCGCTGGGATTGGGGAAACCGCTCAGTCCGCCCATCGTGCGGTTTTCGTAAAAACGGTCGCGGCGGCCTGTGAGTATCTTATGGGCATACGCTTGATGCCCCACGTCCCACACCAGGCGGTCGTTAGGTGTGTCAAACACATAGTGCAGCGCCACATTTATCTCCACTGCCCCCATACTCGATGCAAAATGCCCCGGGTTCGACGACAGGAAATGCACAATAAACCGGCGCAGCTCCTCGCACACCTGCGGCAGCTGATTCACGTCGAGGCGGCGCAGGTCGGCTGGGCTGTCGATTGTGGCCAGCAGCGGAAAGTGCTGGTTAATATATTCGTTGTCCGACATCTGTAATTATCATATCGTTGGTTAGTTGGCGCCTGTTGGATATGCCTCCGAACTTAAAAAGCCGCCTTTCTTCATTGCACCGCTCTCAAATCCAGCATCTTGGCATTCGTTCACGCCAGCATATTCTCTTTAATTATCACACCATGGAAAAAGCTATGGTTTTCCATAGTGTTTCAACTTGCAAATATAACAAAAATTACCCTTTATTCACCGATAAAAACGCAAAAAAACAGAGAAAGCAAAATCCTCGCGTCTGGCGGAATCTTGCTTTCTCTGCACTGCGCCGGCCGTTTAAGCAGACGCCGGTGCGCTTGCGTTTTTTATTCTATTGCATTGGAATTGTCGATTGGGTCGGGGTCAGCAGTAGTGCCACCTACACCAGTGCTTGCCGCAGGCTGGGTTTTGAAGTATTTATTGCCAAAACTGTTGCTGCTATTGTAGTTGTAGTCGCTGCTGTCGTCGTTCACGTTGTGGGTAATGAGAATTTCCACACGGCGGTTCACGGCACGCCCGTCGGCAGTGCGGTTATCGCCCACCGGACGCTGGTCGGCCATTCCTTTGCAGAAGATTTGGCTGGCTGGCACGCCCTTCTTCATCAAATAGCCCTTCACCACCTGCGCGCGCTCCACTGAGAGGCGACAACGCTGACTGTAGGTGCCGGCATTATCCGTGTAGCCATACACCTCCGCGCAAGCCGTAGGGTCGTTGATTAGCCTTTGTGCCACATGGTCGAGGGCCTTTTTTGCGCTTTTGTCGAGTTTGGTTTTGCTCTGCCCGTAATAGATGCAGCCGTCGCTACGCTGAGGTGCGCTTAGCCGTGCACCACTCTGGCCATACACTTCATCGCCACCTGCATAATAGGTGGTCTCCCCTGAATTATAAGAAGCCGAACGCTGCTCTGCTTTCTTGTCCATGTCATTGCCAATAGCGGCACCCAATGCGGCACCAGCCACAGCGCCTACCGCTGCACCAATGATGGAATTGTCGCGGTTAGATTGCCAACTGTTGCCAATCAGCGAGCCTATGAATGAACCTGTGCTTGCGCCGGAGGTGGCACCCACCACTGCGCCTTTGGTGGAATTGCTCGCATCAGGATCGGAGAGCACTGCCCACTGTGCCAAATCGCAACTTGTGGTGGAGCTCATCAGCAGCGAGCCACACAATATTGGAAGTAATATTTTTTTCATCATTGTAAAATCGTTAAAAATTCAATATTCGGAATGTACGACTAAACAATTTCCAATTCGTTTAATTCTACACAATGCAAAATTACAGTATATTTTTGAGAATCAAGCCAAATACGCCATTTTATACAATTATTTTTCGCTAATTGAACACTCAAAACCATGGCAAACGGGTTGGTTGGGACTGAAAAAAACTTTAACTTTGTGACAACTTCCGTGGCAACACGATACAGTCAGAAAACATTCTAATATACAGTATTACAATATTATGTCAAAAATCACAAAAAAGATGGCACTCGACTATCATCACTTAGATGACAAGCCCGGAAAAATATGTGTAGTGCCCACTAAGCCATACCAGTCGCAAAACGACCTCTCGCTCGCTTACTCCCCTGGCGTGGGATTCCCCTGCCTGGAAATCAAAGACAATGCAAGCGATGTGTATAAATACACCAACAAGGGCAACCTCGTGGGCGTGGTGTCGAACTGTACTGCCGTGCTCGGACTGGGCGACATTGGCCCGCTGGCCGGCAAACCGGTGATGGAAGGCAAGGCTTTGCTGTTTAAGATTTTCGCTGGACTCGACAGCTTCGATATTGAGCTCGATGAAAAGGACCCCGAGAAATTCATTGCCGCTGTGAAGGCGATTGCCCCCACGTTTGGAGGCATCAACCTGGAGGACATCAAAGCCCCTGAATGTTTTGAGATTGAGCGCCGCCTCAAAGAGGAGTGCGACATTCCTGTGATGCACGACGACCAGCACGGCACTGCCATCATATCGGGCGCCGGTCTTATCAATGCGCTTGAAATTCAAGGCAAGAAGGCTGAAGATGTGAAGCTGGTGGTGAATGGAGCCGGCGCGGCAGCTATCTGCTGCACCAGGCTATATATGCAGCTCGGCGTGAAGAAGGCCAACATTGTGATGTGCGACAGCCACGGTGTGATCACCACCCGGCGCGAAAACCTCACCGAACAAAAGAAGGAATTTGCCACCGACCGCAAAATCAGCACGCTGGCTGAGGCTATGGAGGGTGCCGATGTGTTTTTAGGGCTTTCGGTAAAAGATGTGGTGACACCAGAGATGATACAGTCGATGGCACAAAAGCCTATCGTGTTTGCCCTTGCCAACCCCGACCCCGAAATTTCCTACGAGAAGGCTGTGGCATCGCGCCCCGACCTTATCTTTGCCACGGGCCGAAGCGACTATCCCAACCAAATCAACAATGTGCTGGGCTTCCCCTACATCTTCCGCGGTGCCATCGACTGCTCCGCCACCGAAATCAATCTGCCTATGGAGCTCGCTGCTGTGAAGGCGATTGCCGACTTGGCAAAAAAGACGGTGCCCCCGGTGGTGAATGCCGCCTACAAGATGAATAACCTGAAATTTGGCCCGAAATATATACTGCCCAAGGCGCTCGACCCACGCTTGATCGAAACCGTTTCAACCGCTGTGGCTAAAGCTGCCATGGAGTCGGGCGTGGCGCGCCGTCCGATCGCCGACCTCGATGCCTACCGCGCTGAATTGCGCAAGGTGCTGGGCTACGACAACAAACTTCTCCGACGCTTCACCGACACGGCTAAGAACTCGCCAAAGCGCGTGGTGTTTGCACAAGCCAACACCGACAATATGCTGCAAGCTGCCGTAGAGGCCTACAAGAGTGGCGTGTGCTTCCCTATCCTGCTGGGCAATGAGGAAATGATTGCCAAGCGTGCCAAGAAACTCGACCTCGACCTCAGCGGCATCACCATTGTGAACCCTCGCCACGACAGGGAGGAACGCCGACGCGCACGCTTTGCCAAGTTGCACATGAACAAGCATCAGCGCGATGGCATCAATCTCACCGAGGCCACTGAGAAAATGTTTGACCGCAACTACTTTGGCATGATGATGGTGGAAACCGGCGAGGCCGATGCTTTCATCACGGGCACTTTCGCCGGCAGCGGCAACACGGTGAAGATTGCTAAAGAGGTGATTGGCATCAAGCCTGGATTCAAGCATTTTGCCACGCTCCACATTCTCAACACCAAACGTGGCACGTTCTTCCTGGCCGACACTTCCATCAACCATGAGAACTCTACGGAAGAACTCGTGGACATTGCTCGCCTCACCTACAATGCAGTGAAATATTTTGCCCACTACCCCGTGATGGCGATGGTGTCGTACAGCAACTTTGGCTCTAACCCGGAGCATGGCCCTGGCGAGGTGCATGAGGCCATCGACATTCTGCACCGCGATTACCCGGAAATTGAGGTGGAAGGTGAAATGCAAATGCAGTATGCGCTCAATAAGCAACTTCGCGACAAGCAATTCCCATTCAATAAAATTGCAGGCAAAGATGTGAACACGCTCATCTTCCCTAATTTGAGCGCAGCCAACACCGCCTATCAGTTGCTTTTAGAGATTGGCGCGGCTGAAATCATCGGCCCTATTCAGATTGGTCTGAACAAGCCTATCCACTTCACCAGCATCGATGCTTCCGTGCGCGACATCGTGAACCTCACCACCATGGCGGTGATTGATGCCAACGTGTACGAGAAAACCTCCTTGAAAAAATAAGTGATGATGCTGTGCCAGAATCCTGACACAGCATCAATCATCAATAACACATGGGCGCCACACACTTCTGAAATGTGTGGCGCCCATGCTTTTGTATGCTTATGTGGTAACTGGCGCAAATTGTCCAGCTTTGCACACTATCACTTACTTCTTGGAGTTGAGATGGGTGAAGATTTCCGACTGCTTCTTGTTGGCGGCTTTCAGGCTGGCTGCGTCGCCTGCCTTCGCCCCATACTTCGCCAAACTCGGCACACGCAGCACCGCGCCCACCGGTATAGCGTTAGGATTCGGATACTTGGCCTTGTTCTCCTCGTAAATATACACCCAGAATTTATCTGTGCCGTAATGCTTACGACTCATGCGATAGAGGTTTGTGCCCGGCTTGATGGTGTCGGTGGTGGCAGCTCCACCCTTAACGGCATCGGCTTTTTCTTTAGCTTTAGCTTTTGCCTCGTTCTCGGCTTTTTTCTTAGCCTCCTCCTCGGCCTGCTTTTTCTGTGCGGCTTGCTGCTCTTTTTCAGCGTTTTCTTTGGCTTGGGCAAGAGTGGCTTGCGGCGCATTTTTAGCAGAATCATGAGCAGCGCTGTCGGCAGCTAATGCTTGCTCTGCCTTTGGCTTTTCGTCGGTGGAGGCACCGTATCCTTTCATCAAATATAGTCGATAGGCAAATAGCGTGACTATCAGCGTGGTGACCACGCCCACAACAAATCCTTCAAACAGCGAACGGCGAGTGATTCTGCGCTTATCCACTTCCTGGCCCACACGCTCATCGGCAAGTTCTTCGCTCACCACACCATCTTCATCACCGCTATCAGCATCAGGCAGCGACTCCTCTTCAGCGGTTTGCGGTTGGTCGGTTGTGTCTTGCGTTTCCTCTAAAGGAGTCTGTGGCTCAGCGATAGGCACTTCTGGCTCCGTAGCCGCATCGGCAGGCTCCGTAGCCGTCGCCTCTGGCGCAGGCATTGGCTCCTCTGTTTCCTGTGCGGGAGTGGTATCTTCAGCGGGCACTACCTCCTCAGCCGTGTCTGGAGCTGCATCTTCGGCAGCGTCGTCGGCTGGAGCAGCCTCTGGCTCTTCCTTCTCCTCAGGAAGCACAAAAGCTGGAGGCATCACCACTTCCTCGTCATCAGCGGTCTCCTGCTCCGATTCATCAGCTACTTCCTGCTCCGACGCGTCTTCTGCGCCATCTTCAGGCTCAGAAGGCTCTTGCTCCGAAGCCGGCTTCTCCTCTGCCGGAGCCACCTCATCGCTTGCGTCGATGGCGGCAAGCTGTTCATCGGTCACGGCATCATCAAGAATCTCCGTTTCAAAGTGCATGAACGGCTGGTTAATGGCTTCTGCCAAGTCCTTATCGGGTGCAAAAGAGAGTTTTTTATGTCCAGGAATTTCTATTTCCTCACCCGTGTTCACGTCCACACTTTTTCTGGCGCTCACATCTGTGAGCTTAAATGTGCCGATGCCTTTCACTTTCACACTCTCGCCATCGATCAGCGACTGTGAAATGGTGGCAAACAATTCTTTAAGAAACAGCTCGCTCATACGCTTCGACGTATGGGCGTACTGTGCCACTTGCTCTACAAGTTCGGGGAAAGTTATCTTGTTGTTCATGATGATATGCGCATTGACGAATCAGATTATTTCAAGCGGTTTTTTAGCACGTTGCTCACTTTAAAAGCCAGCACCACTTTTGGCGGAACGAGCATTCGCTTACCATTGCTGGGGTTCACCACCACGCGCTCATTCTTTTTCTTGGCCTCAAAGTTGCCGAAACCAGGAATAGCCACGCTGTCGAGAGCTCCACAGCGTGTCTTCACCACTTCTGCGAAAGCCTCCATCAATTTAGCCACGTCGGCCTTGCTGCGTCCCAGGTTTTCCGACACCTTTTCCAAAAGTTCCTTATTATCCATAATAGTGATTTTACACCACAAAATTAATCAAACCATTCTCCACCTGCAAATAAATCTACGCCCACAGGCACAAAAAATAAAAACCGCGGAAACAGTTTTTCGTCTGCTTCCGCGGCTGTATTCACTCGCTATGAGTGATATGTGAGGATTCAGAAATGCTTATTTCTGGCGAACCAGCACTTTCTTGCTGCTTACGCTGCCGTCCTTGTAGTAGGTGCGCATAATGTTCACACCCTCCACTGGCTGAGTAAGCACAAGTCCGCTGATTGTTATATAATCCACATGGTCAACTTCCTTGTCGGCCAGAGTTTCCTGCACACCACTTGGCGCTGCAAGCGTGAGCACGTATTCAAGGCCGAAACGGGTGTCGCCTTCAAGGGCAGCCTTCAGTGTAGCCACCTCGCCGCCTTCGGTATTGATTAAGCTCACAAGGCCGTCGTTGCCGATTTGCAGATTATCAGAAGCCGTCCATTGCACACCTTCCGGCATACCCACGTAGAATTTCTTCGTCACGTTGTCGTGTGTGTCGAGAGAATCGAGCACCACAGCAGCGGAGTAGAGTTTCACCACGTCGGTGTCGGCGAGGCGGCTCATCACTGGATAGCAGTTGGGGCGCATAGCCCAGGAATCGTCAAGATTGAGTGTGGTGATTGCCACGGTTGGCAATGCCATCGTGTCGGCATCATTTGCATAAGTGGCGCCCACGGTCTGGCGGTCGAAATACACATTGGTGTAAACCACATTGGTGATGCCATTGCCACCATACACATTACCACATGAAGCGGAGTCGGCTGTCGAAGCACATTCCACGCCACCGGTGTTGTAGGCGTTGGTCACTTCTGTGTAGTATTTCACAGGCAGACCAATAATGCCGCCCACCTGCTTGTAACCATGCACAGTGCCGTGGTTAAACACATCGGTGAGTGTGCCCTTGCCTGTGCCCATCACACCACCCACGTTGTAGGCAGTGGAGGCAGAATTGCCTGTTGAGAGCACCTGGCCGGCGTTACCACTCTCCTTCACCACTGAGCCGCTTGCGCTATTACCGCACACGCCGCCCAAGTTGTAGCGAGCTTTCACAGAAGCCACATTGTAGCACCCTGCCACATTACCGCTGTGGTTACCTACCACGCCGCCAGCCTGATAGTCGGCCACTACGGCACCATAGTTCACATCGCCTTCAAGGTTTGATTTCATACCGGTAGAACCAGCAATACCACCGGCGTTGTTCTTCACTGCGGTCACCTCACCATAGTTGAAGCTGTTAGCGATCAGGGCGGGGAACTCGTCAGAGCCATTGCCTTGGCTGCCCACGATACCGCCGGCGCCATTGGTCTTGGCCTGCACTTTTGCATAGTTCTGGCAGCTGTCGAGCAGGCAGAATGCGCTCGAGCCAGAAGAACCGGCAATACCGCCGGCACCATAAGTGCCCGACTCTATATCGCCAAAGTTCACATTGTTCTTTATCACATTGGCCTTAGAGATGTTGCCGATAATGCCACCGGCGCCATAGGTCTTGGTCACGATTTTTGCATAGTTCTCGCAGTTGGTCACCACAGCAGAGGCTTCGCTCTGATAGCCAGCGATACCGCCTGAGCAGTATTCGCTTGAGGTGACTGTGCCATTATTCACTGAATTGGTGATAGAGGCCTTGCTTGAACCCACAATACCACCATTGGAGTATTTACCCACAATGGCGCCATCGTTTTTACAGCTGTCGATTTTCACATCGGTATCGGTAGAGCCAACAATACCGCCAGCCTGGCCGTTAGAGGATGTGATGTTGCCATAGTTGCGGCAGTTGATAAAGCGTGCCTTTGGATTGGCAGTGCCCACGAAGCCGCCCACGAAGCCCATTTTGAGGGTCTGCACGGTGGCGTAGTTCACACAATTGCGCATTGTGCCAGAAGAAAGGCCGGCGAATCCGCCCACATACCAGTAGCCACCTATCGAAGATGTGGCGCCAAGGGTAAGGTTCTCTATCACGCCATTATCGCCCACGAGGCCAAACAAGCCCTTGTTGCTGCCTGTCTTTTGGTCGGTGTTGCTATAAGTGAAGCCTTCAATCACCTTTCCGTTGCCATCGAAGTGACCCTGGAAGCGAGTAGCGCCATCGTCAACGAGCATGAGCGAGGCATCTGCATCACCGCCAAAATCAAGGTTGGAGGTCAGGAGCATATACTCACCGTCGAACGAAGCCTGATAGTTCTTAGCGTAGCGTGCCACTGTCTGCCAGTCGGCCACACTGGCAATAATCCAAGGATTAGTCTTGGATCCATCGCCATTAGCAAGCATCTTAGGAGCCGCGAAGAGTGGATACTGCTTCGAGTAGTTGCCTTGTGTGAAGGTGAGCGTGTCGCGCTCCACCTCGGTGATCGATGAGAGATTCAGAGTAGTGCCGTCGATAGCAAAATTGTGTGCGCGCTTCAGCGCAAAGGTCACGTTGTTCTGTGCCACCACTTGAGCAGCATAGCGAACCGAGAATCGAGAATCGGTCTTGTCGCCCGACTCAAAGAGGATATAGTTGCCACGGTTGAAAGTGGCGGCTGGTTCTGCAGCGAAAGCCTTCAGCACAGGATATTGGCCAGCGGCGAAATTCCAGTGCTCATCGTCCATACCTTTCAGAGCACTGCCCGACACCAGGGTGGCGGTAGGGAGCTTGTCCACGCCATCTACCGAAAGCGCATTGCCAGCATTCTTACCGGCAAGCTGCGAATCGTAGTAGCAGTTGGCTGTGGCCACTCCGCTTGCATTGTAGTAGCCAAACACGGTGCCAAACTTGTCGAGATTGGCAAAAGAGTAAACCACACCCGTGGAGAGCAGTTGCTGATTGGTGGTGCGTGCATTGCTGTAGCCTACCACGCCACCCACGCTGTTACCACCGCTCACATAGCCTTGGTTGAGCGAGTTGGTGACAACGGCAGAGTTTACACCAATCACACCACCCACATTCTCAAGTTTGGTGCTGTCGGATTCATACGAGGTGAGCACCGCTGCGCCCACCACGCCATCGTTCTGGCAATTGTCCACTGTGCCAAAGTTGGCAGCCACCAGACCACCCACGGTGGATTGTCCGGTGAGCACGGTGCCGGCGTTGTAGCAGCCGGTCACTGTTGATCCCTCGGCATTGTAGGCCACCACGCCAGCCGCGCCGGTTTTCACCGTTCGCACGGTGGCATAGTTACGGCAGTTCTCCACACGGCCTCCATTGTAGCTGACCACGCCAGCCACATAGCTGCCGCCTTCAATCCGGCAGTCGGAGGCTATGTTAAGGTTCTTAATCACCGCCTTGTGCCCAGTGTAGATAAACAGGCCTGCCATGGCGTTGTCCATATTGGTCACAAAGCCGCCATCGGCAGTGAAGCTGCGGTTCACCTTCCAGTTTTTCACAGCGTGGCCTGCACCATCGAATGTGCCGTTGAAGCCATAGTTCACGCCATGCACGCCCAGACCGAAGAAATCGGTGTTGCCACCCATGTCGATGTCGTTGGCGAGTTTGAAGTACACGTCGGTGTAGTCGTAAACCTGGATATCAACAGCATTCTTGATTTTGAGGATATCCTCTTTTGTCTTGATCAGATATGGGTTGGCAGCTGTGCCTTGTCCCTCAAATTCATCAGGCACCACTTTCAGAATGTAGATTCTGAAGTCGTTGCCTAATGTGGCGGTAAGCGTATCGCTCACGGCTGCAGTGGCAGTCACGGTCACGTTGTTGCCGTTCAGTTTAAGGCCATGGCCTGTGGCAGAGAGTTTGCTGCCGTTGTAGAATTGCCACTTCACATTGTTGTCGGTGCACACGGAGAAGTTGCTCTTGAGGCGCTTCACAGTTTCGCCGGCGGCGAGGGTGAAGGGCGCTGCATCGAGTTTGGCCCTTGTGGTGGCCGCACCGATGGTGAGCTGTGGATAGTGGCCCTGCGAGAGAGTCCATACGGAGGCGTTGAAGCCTTCAGGAGCTTGGCCGGAAGTGAGTGTGGCGGTAGGCAATCCATGCTCCACCGAGCCGTTCACACACACCTGGCTGTCGAAGTAAGAATGGTTGATGATGGCAGTGTCGCCCACATAAGAGCCTGCCAGTTCATTGTTCTGAGCCGATGGCGAGCAGAACATCATGCCGGTGTTGAGGCAGCCGTTAAACTCTGGAGCGCCGCTCTCAGTGGTAGTGCCTTCCTTGCCCATTTCAAATTTGCCTGCAAGACCGCCCACGAGGTCGCTGGTGTAGCTGCGCACGATGCCAGAATTGTAGCAGTCGTTCACTTTCACACCGATGGCGCGTCCCACAATACCGCCAGTGGGTCCGGTGTGTGTCTGGCCGAACGAAGCGTTCACCTGACCACCATTCCAGCAGCGGTTGATTGTGCCTAAATAATAGTAGCCTACAATGCCACCGAGGTCGCCATTGCCATAGGCATCGGTCACCACACCGGTGAAGTAGCAGTCGTTGATGCTTGAAGTGGCACGTGAAGCCGAGCCACACACACCGCCAGAAGAGCCTTTAGCGGCTGTGGCATTGATGGTGGCATCGCTCCACGACGAGTTGATTTCGTTGTAGTTGACACCTACCACGCCACCAACCATGCTCTCGCCTTCCACGGTGCCGGAGTAAGCGGTGTGCTCCACCACGCCTGTGCCATTGTTCATGCCCACGATGCCACCATTATAGAATGCATCGGAGCCTACATAGCCAGCGGTGACGGTGATGTTGCTCACCTTACCATTGTTTTCACCCACCACTACGCCAACTTTCGACTTGTTGCTGCGCACTGAGGGTTTCACAAATTTGATATTGGAGATTTCAGCATTCTCACCCGTCAGACCAAACATACCAGCGTTGAATTCATCGCGGCGGTCTTGGGAGAGGTTGCTTATGGTGTGGTTCTGTCCATCATAGTGGCCGTTGAATGCCACTTTAGCCACGCCCACAGGCTCGTGGTTGAGCACTTCTGCCATATTGATATCGGCAGTCTGCTTAAAGTAGGCGCCAGTGAACACGTTGCCGTCGGCATCTTTGTAGGCGGCATTGTGGTTCACAGCGTTGGCAAGCGCCTCCAGATCGTTTGCATTGGTCACCAAATAAGGGTCGGCCGCTGTGCCTGAGCCTTTCAGACCAAGGCTGGAGGAGAATGGTGCAAATGCCTCCGGCACTTTAATCACACTCTTCACCAGCGACTCCACAATGTAGCTTCGGCTCGTGCCTCGCGACAATGCCCATGCGCCAAGGGTGATGCTGTCGGCGTCGAATGCGCCATTAAGTCCCGAAGCCTTGAGCGTGACATCGCTTGCATTGGTGTATTTTGTGATACAGAAGTTGTAGAAGTTGGTCACGCCCGACTTGGCAAGCACCTGGTGAGGCATAAACACAGCGCCAGTGCTATCCACGGTCATCACAGCCTCAGCTCCGCAGTTGTAGAAGTTGCGCACCACAATCTGCGTTTTGCTCTCACGCGTGTAGCATGCCGGATATGTGCGCACCTTCATGCTATCTACCGTTTGCGAGAGGCTATGGTCGGTAATCATGGCGTTGGCCTTATACATGCGCGATTTGCTGCTCACTATCTGCGTGCCTTTATATTGGCCGCTGAGCACAAATATACCCCACGAGCCCACGCTGATGTTGCCATCTGCGCTCACATTGAATTCAATCTCGGCATTGGTGTAGTAGGCCTTCTTGTCAAGATCTACAAGGCAGCAGTAGAGTTGGCCGTATTTGTCGTCCACATAGGTGACCTGTGGCTTAACCCTGATCACGCCTGTGGAGGCATCATACACACCCTTGATGGCGCGCTGGCCGCCTATCAAGTTGTAGATTTCCACCGAGTCGGCAGCAAATGGCGTGATTTGCACCATGTAGCGGCGAGCCACTGCAAGGGGCACGCTCGTGCCGTAGTCGGTGGTGTAATAGTAGCCCTTGAGGCTTGCCAGCGCAGGAGCGCGCCTTGAGCCCTTGGCCACTTTCACACGAAGAGGCGACTCAGCGCTTGTGGCCGGCGTGAGCCCCGAAGGACTGAGCGACTTGCTGATCACCTCTCTGTCAACCCCTAAAAGGGTTACCCCGTTGCGCAGCGTGGTGCTTGCCAAAGAGGCAAAAAAACCTAACGCCACCAGTAACGAGGTGATGAAAGTAATGATTCTTTTCATAAGCAATCTTTTTAAATTGGTTATAAAACACAGAAAATAATTACAAATTTAATAAAAACACACAAATACCGTATCAATTCATGAAGTTTTTTATTAATTCTATAT
>JBNMJK010000010.1:0-48848 GCA_050873765.1 Sodaliphilus sp. | reverse complement strand
GCCGGGTAGCTTATGAATGCTACCCGGCGCTTCATTTTTTATGCCGCTATTTGGCTATTGCCGCCAATCAATAGTTTTCTGCCTTAATCTGGAAGTAGGCCTGTGGGTGGGCACACACGGGGCACACCTCTGGAGCCTGCTTACCTACGCAGATGTGGCCACAGTTGGAGCATTGCCAAATGCACTCCTCATCGCGAGAGAACACCACCTTGTCCTCAATGTTCTTCAAGAGCTTGCGGTAGCGCTCCTCATGCTCTTTCTCGATGGCTGCCACGCCTTCCATCATGGCCGCGATCTGGTCGAAGCCCTCTTCGCGCGCCTCTTTGGCCATGCGTGGATACATGTCGGTCCACTCGTCGTTCTCGCCTTGAGCAGCGGCTTTGAGGTTGTCGAGAGTTCCCTTTATTGCACCGCCCTCAAGCAGCTTAAACCACATTTTAGCGTGCTCTTTCTCGTTGTTGGCGGTCTCCTCAAAGAGGGCGGCAATTTGCACATAGCCGTCCTTCTTAGCCTTTGATGCAAAATAGGTGTACTTGTTGCGTGCCTGTGATTCGCCAGCGAAGGCTTCCATCAGGTTCTTTTCGGTCTTGGTGCCTTTTAGTTCTTTCATGATGATGTAAGTTTTAAAAATGTTGATTAATAAACTTGCGCATTTCAGGAAGTTAAAGGAATTTTTGAAGTTTAGGAATGACGACGTAAGTGTTTATGCTAAAACAAACTACGCCCAAAAAGACTATTGCCTTAACTTCTCAGCGACCAGAGAGGAGGCGATAACTCCTTTAACTTCTGAACTTGCGAAAGTTGAATTGATAATTATTTTTTGAAATAACGGTTATACAGTCCTTCAAAGCCCTTGCCGTGGCGAGCTTCGTCCTTAGCCATTTCGTGCACGGTGTCGTGGATAGCGTCGAGGTTGAGCTGCTTTGCCTTCTTGGCGATGGCGAGCTTGCCTTCGCATGCGCCCGATTCGGCCAGCATACGCTTTTCCACATTGGTCTTGGTGTCCCAAACCACCTCGCCGAGCAGTTCGGCAAACTTGGCAGCGTGCTCAGCCTCTTCCCATGCGTAGCGCTTGAAAGCCTCGGCAATTTCGGGATAGCCCTCACGGTCGGCCTGGCGGCTCATTGCTAAATACATGCCCACCTCGGTGCACTCACCGGTGAAGTTGTCGTGCAGGCCTTGCAGAATTTCCTCGTCCACGCCCTTGGCGGTGCCAAGCTCGTGCTCGCAGGCAAATGCGATGCCCTCTTCGTTGAGCAGTTTGAACTTATCAGCTGGTACGCCACATTGTGGGCAACGCTCTGGAGCGGTTTCTCCTTCGTGCACATAACCGCAAACTGTGCAAATCCATTTTTTAGCCATAATAATAATGTAGTTTTTTTAAAAGTGAATATTTAGTGTTAGTGTTTACTTCTCCTTGCTTGCGCACTCCGGACACAGCCCTGTGGAATTCAGCTCCACTTTCTCTATCACAAACCGGTCGCTGTCGTAGAGGTGAGCGCGCACATGCTCGTTCAGCTCCACATCAAACACGCGTCCGCAGCTCCTGCACATGAAATGGGCGTGAGGCGTAACGCAGCCGTCGTAGCGCACATTCCGCTTGTCGATGGTGAGTGGCATGGCCACATTCTTCTCGCAGAACAGCTCCAGCGTGTTATACACTGTGGTGCGCGACAGCGTGGGAATCGTGGCGAGCAGGTCGGTGTAGATGGTGTCAACCGTAGGATGGGTGCGATTCTCCATTAAATACTTCATAATGGCGATTCGCTGCATCGAGGGATGCACGCCATGGTTCACGAGTTGTTGTTTTGCTGTGTTCACAAGTTTGAATCAATTATTTATTTGTAACGATTACAAAATTACAATGATTTTTGATAACACCAAAATTTTTTCGCATTTTTTTCAAAAAAAATCATCAGGCCCTCCCTGTTTATGCCTGAGCGCACGCACGAGCCGAGCGCCCTTACGGCATGTGATTATGGAAATATGGGGAATGCTGCGCTACTCTGGATTTATCGGGTGAGCCAGCCGGGGCCACTTCGCCGCTTCTACGGAGGGGCATAAAAAAAGCGCACCCCGAAAAAAGGGTGCGCCCATTTTATCTTACGGTTGAAAAATCAAGCCATTTCTTAGATTCCAGAGAAGTACTTGATAGTGCGAACCATCTGAGAAGTATAAGAGTTCTCGTTGTCGTACCAAGAAACCACCTGTACTTCATAGAGGTCGTCAGCCACCTTGTTAACCATAGTTTGAGTTGCATCGAAGAGTGAACCGAACTTCATGCCGATGATGTCGGAAGAAACGATTTGGTCTTCGTTGTAGCCGAAGCTCTCGTTAGCAGCAGCCTTCATAGCAGCGTTGATGCCTTCCACAGTCACGTCTTTACCCTTAACCACAGCGATGAGGATAGTGGTAGAGCCGGTTGGAGTAGGAACGCGTTGAGCAGAACCGATGAGCTTGCCGTTGAGTTCTGGAATCACCAGACCGATAGCCTTAGCGGCACCAGTTGAGTTAGGAACGATGTTGCAAGCACCTGCGCGTGAACGACGGAGGTCACCCTTACGTTGTGGGCCATCGAGAATCATCTGGTCGCCAGTGTAAGCGTGGATAGTCGACATGATACCTGACTGAATTGGAGCGTATGCGTGAAGAGCAGCAGCCATTGGAGCCAAGCAGTTGGTAGTACAAGAAGCTGCAGAGATCACCTTGTCGTCAGCAGTAAGAGTGGTGTGGTTAACGTTGTAAACGATAGTTGGGAGGTCGTTGCCTGCAGGAGCAGAGATAACTACCTTCTTAGCGCCAGCCTGGAGGTGAGCAGAAGCTTTCTCCTTTGAAGTGTAGAAGCCGGTGCACTCGAGAACTACGTCAACATCGTTAGCAGCCCATGGGCAGTTTGCTGCATTTGGCTCAGCAGAAATCTTGATTTCCTTGCCGTCAACGATGATAGAGTTGTCAGTTGCCTCTACAGTGTGCTTGCCTTCGCCATACTTGCCAGCGAAACCACCTTGTGCAGTGTCGTATTTGAGAAGGTGTGCGAGCATTTTTGGATTGGTAAGGTCGTTGATAGCAACAACTTCATAACCTTCAGCTTCAAACATCTGACGGAAAGCCAGACGACCAATACGGCCAAAGCCGTTAATAGCTACTTTTGTCATAATTCGTCTAAATAATTAAATAAAATACAAATATGTTATTTACAAAAATTCTCTCTTTTGACTGAAATTTGTAACTTTGAAGAGTGAAAAGGAATTTTTGCTCCTCATTTTCTCTTTCCAATTGCAAAATTAATACATTTTTTTGTGGTTAATCCTATTGTTACAGAAAAAAATAATGGAAATTTTTCCTCAATTAAGAATGTTTAATATTTATAAGGTGTGAATGTGGGGCGCAATCTTGCCTGCCTCTTTTTGATTTGCTATTAACTATTTAAAAATAACCGAACTATGGGGTTTGTGAAAGAATTTAAGGATTTTGCCGTGAAAGGCAATGTGATCGACATGGCCGTGGGTGTGATTATCGGCGGCGCGTTTGGTAAAATCGTCACCTCGGTGGTGGAAGACTTGCTGATGCCTATCGTGGGAATGCTCACCGGCGGCATCGACTTCACCGCGCTGAAGTTGACCGTGGGCGATGCCACGATAAAATACGGCAATTTGATTCAAAACGTGATTGATTTTCTGATTGTAGCATCGTGCATCTTCCTGATGGTGAAGGCTATCAGCAAACTGAAGAAGGCACCCGAGCCGAAGCCCGAAGCTCCTGCCGAGCCCACCGCTGAAGAAAAGCTGCTCACCGAAATCCGCGACTTGCTGAAAGAAAGAAAGTAAAAGTCACAGGACACGCATAGGGAAACCCATCGACTACCACCACAACACATTTAAACGCTTGTTCTACAATAATATGACTGAAGTAAGAAATAAGAATGATTTCAATGAGTACATCGAATCATTACTCTTAAATTATGAGAGCGACGATCTTGAGTTCAAAAGTGCTTCTGGAGGCTTTCCTGGAACATTTTGGGACACTTATTCTGCCTTCGCCAATAGCGAAGGTGGAATGATAGTACTTGGAGTGGCGGAAAAGAAAGGTAAATTCTTTATAGATGGGCTTTCTGAAAAACAAATACAGAAGTATCAAAAAGACTTTTGGAATAATATAAGCAACAAATCCACAATCAGCCACAATCTTCTCACATCAAACGATGTGGAAATAGCAGGATACAAAGGATACAAACTTATCATTTTCCATATTCCCAGAGCAAATAGAGAACAACGACCAGTTTATAGAACAACAAGTCCATTTGGGAATACCTTCAAAAGAAATTTTGAAGGAGATTACAGGTGCACCGATATAGAAGTTAGAAGGATGTTTGCCGATGCCGACGTGCAACATCCTGCAGATGGACGAATACTTAAAAATTACACAATGGAGGACATCGACATTGACTCCCTGAACAGATATAGACAATTATTCAAACTCTCTTCTCCAGATCACCCTTGGCTGGCTCTGGAAGACATAGATTTGATGAAAAAACTGGGCGGTTATCGCAAAGATAGGCAAAGTGGCGAAGAGGGGTTTACTGTGGCTGGACTATTGATGTTTGGCAAAACATTGTCCATTGTCGATGAAGAGTGCTGTCCACATTTCTACCCTGATTATCAAGAGCGTCTAACAGAAGAAGATGACATTCGTTGGACCAATCGAATCTGCGCAGATGGAACATGGGAGGCTAATCTTTTCAACTTCTATCAACGCGTGCTGCCACGTTTGCAATCAGTGTTGCCCAAACCATTCAAACTGGAAAACAACACACGCATAGAAGAAACGCCTGCCCATGTTGCTGTTAGAGAGGCTTTAATTAATCTATGCGTACATGCAGATTACAGCGTCAACGCAACCTTAGTAGTAAAACACCAACTTGATGGCTTTGTGTTCTCCAACCCTGGCACCATGCTTGTGTCAAGAGAACAGTACTATACGGGGGGAGACAGTGTTTGTAGAAACAAGTATCTGCAAAAAATGTTCTCTATGATTGGAGTGGCGGAGAAAGCTGGAAGTGGAACTGATAAAATCATGAAAGGGTGGCGCAAGGCAAA
Organism: Sodaliphilus sp.; assembly: GCA_050873765.1. Lineage (GTDB taxonomy): Bacteria > Bacteroidota > Bacteroidia > Bacteroidales > Muribaculaceae > Sodaliphilus. Next base: position 43,752 of record JBNMJK010000010.1, on the reverse strand, counting down.
CTGGCGCTCCCCTAAAATTGAAGAAAAGCAGCAACCTGATAAAGTGGTACTTGTGATGCCGATGGAGTCGCTCCTATCTAACAAAGCAAAAGCCATACTTACAGACAAATTCGGCATAACTGCCAACTCTTTTGACCATAACGTCATGTCGGTGTTGGCGTTGGTTTGCGATGAGGGGGGGACCACCAACGAACGACTACGCTATGTACTGAATATGCATAAAGCAGAAATTTCCGACTTACTTAAATTGATGGTACAAAAAGGATTGCTTGAGACATACGGGCATGGTCGTGGCATGCATTATAAGTTGTCGTCAAAGAGCACGAATGCACTTGGGACAAACAATACATGCGCTTTTGATAATCCTCACGAAATGGCGACTGCTAATAGTGCAAGTTATAGTGCAAGTTATAGTGCAAGCTCTACTGCTAATAGTGCAAGCTCAACCCCAAAAAAGAGATTGACAAGAGAAGAACTCAAGTCTCTGATTATTTCAATATGCAGTGACTGGGTAAGTATCGAAGATATTGTCAAAAAAAGCGGAAAGAGCACGTCCTATATCAGAAACGTTGTGATTCCGTTGTTGTTAGCGGAGAAATCAATCGTTATGTTATTTCCGGGCACCCCCCGCAACCCTAATCAGAAGTACAGAGTAAAAGAATAGCAAAATTTGAGCTCCACCAATATTTCAGTGGAGCTTCTATATTCTGGTTGTTTTTTGTGGGCTGTGGGCTTAGCGGAGCATGCGCTGTGGACGCTGCTTCACCGGTGCCTTGCTGCCGCCCTTTGCTGGGGCATAATAGTAGTAGTAACCGCCGTCCCAGTCGTAGTCGTAGCTATCCCAGCGTGGCGAGCTGGTGTGCACCAGGTCGAATGAGAAGTCGTAGTTATAGCCATCGTAGGCACGGCCGGTGAAATGATTGTTGGTGAGCCGGTAGCGGTCGATGTACACCGTGTAGTTGTCTTCCACAAAGTGGATTTCTATCACACCGTCGCGCACGCGCCACTCGATGTTGCTGGCCAAGTAGTCCCAAGGCGCGCCACTGAAGTAGTCCACCCAGTGGCCGTAGCCCGATGTGAAGCGGAACGGGTCGGTGGTGAAGTCCACATAGGAGTAGGTGGAGTTGTAATAACGGCCGTTGTAGCCAGCCTGCATGTGGGTGTAGCCTTCCCAAGTGCCCTCAAGGCCGGAAGCTATATATTCGTCTTCGCAGGAAGTGAGCGTGAGGCTCATAAGCGCGGTGAGCGTGAAAGCGAGTAAGGAGTATAACTTTCTCATTGTTCAAGAGTTTTAATGGTTTCACTATTCTTGGGGAAGCGCATGCGCTCGCCCAAACTTCGTTAATTTGTTAAATAGACGGCAAACGGTGGTGATGGTTTAAAAAGCGCTGCAAATTGTCGGCCACCACACGCTCCAGCCTTTCGGGGGGCATCTGCAGTGATGTAGCCAACTGCGCCACAACCTGCTCGATGGGCATCGGGCTGTCGTCGGTTTCGGCAAGCAGCCGATGAAGCGGCACCGAGCGGAGCGCCTCGGCGTTGAAGTGCTCGCCAAACGAGATGTAGAACCCCGCCTGCACAAGCGGAGCCACCACGTGGGCGTTGCCCCGAAACCCGTGTATCAGCCACGGCACACGCTTGCCGCTGCCACGCCATGCCGCCAGCACCTGCTGCGAGGTGCGCACGCAGTGTATCACCAGTGGCTTGTCCACCTTTTCCGCCAAGGCTATGTGGCGCGCGAACCATTGCGCCTGCTCCTGAAGGGGCGCACCACGGCGGCTGTCGAGCCCTGTTTCGCCAATGGCGACCACTTGCGCGCTGTCCGCTATCTTCTCCAGTGCGGCAAACTGGCGCTGCGCGCTGGCGTCGATATGCCACGGGTGCAGCCCCACAGCATAGAGCCGTCCTTGCTCGGGCGAAAATTCGTCGGGCATCACGCTGATCAGGGCATGGGCAGCGTCGGGGCGGTGGGTGTGGCAGTCGAGCATCATGGCACAGGGTCGTAGCCACTGCCGCCCCACGGATGGCATCGGCAAATGCGCTTCACGGCAAGCCACCCTCCTTTTAGCGGGCCATACTTGCGAATGGCCTCCACGGCATACTGGCTGCAGGTGGGGGTGAAGCGGCACGCCGGAGGCGTGAGCGGAGAAATACACCGCTGATAAAAGCGAATGGGCAGGATCAGCATCATGCCAAGCGCCTTCATCAGCCATCGCCACAGGCGCAGAAGTGTGTGGCTCTCAGCACTCATCGGTGGCGGCTTTTTGAATCTTTTGAAGAATCACTTTCATCTTTTCCTCTATCACGGCATAGTCGGCGGCCGACTTCGACAGATAGATAAACGCCACGTCCACGCTCTTGCCAACGGCTGCCAAGGCAGGCACCAGAAGGGCACGGTTCAGGCGATAGGCTTCACGGGTGCGGCGCCGCAGCAGCACACGCCCCACAGCCGTGCGGATTTTCTTTTTGGGAATGGTGATCATAAAGCGCGCTGGAGCCTCGGCACGCGCCGGCCCCACACGATACACCGCCCGCAGCGGATAGGCAATCACGCTCTTCCCGCCACTGAACATGAGCCCTACGGCCGTGTGGCTACACAGCTTCTCTCGCTTATATAATCGGTAATTTGCCATTTTCTGTGCAAAGGTAAGTGTTTTTTACCACTCAAATAGCAAAATCACAACCTAAATATTCTCCATCATCACACAAGACAACGCAAGAAAAAGATGTACTCATTTTAAAATTTCGAGCACCTGGCTAAAACTGTTGGGATACACGGCCCATGCGTCCGCCCCCTACACACGCTAAATACACAACAGAGATTTACTTCACATGCTGAATTTCAAAACTCATACTACCCGAAAACATATAAAAAACACATCATCTACACAAGTTGATTCCACTTACCGTAAACTTTTGATTTTTAAATATTTCTGAAATTCATTCGGCAATTTGGCGCATTTTTGTTCGGCAAGTTGGCCGGTTTTTGTTCGGTAATTTGGCGGAATTTGGGGAGGGGCTACTTTTGTTTTGTGGCCGGATTCCAAACTTGCTTCACAAAACTCTCGGCATATTTGCACTGGTATTCACCGCCATGGAAGCGCTCCATAGGTATGTGCCATTCCAGAATGAAGTCGGGCTCCTGGCTGGCGTGGGCGCGGCAGGCCTTGTGCTTCGTTTCCACCACATCGGTAATATCCACGTAGGTGTCGGGGTGGAAGTTCTGTGTCTGCAATCCAGTCATCGCCTCGTGGTAGTAGAGGTCAAACGAATGGCCAAGCTGCCGCCAAGCGTCGTAGGTGAGCAGGCTACAGATGCGATGGTCGCGATGCGAGTCGATGGGCCAGTGAGTGAACACCACATCGGGCTTTTCACGCTCTATCACCGCCTTCATTTCGGCATAGCGCTCCTTCGTGATTTCACAGGCCCCGTCCACCTGCGAGAGCATCACATAGCGCACACCCATGATGGCGCACGCATCGTGTATCTCCTTCAGCCTGATAGCCTTCGCCTCATCGCCACTCTTGCCGGGTATGCCAGCCTCGCCACCGGTGAGATACACGTTCACCACCTCACAGCCGCTGCGCTGGAGCATCAGCGCCGTGCCGCCACAGCAGTACTCCGGATCATCGGGGTGCGCGCCAATAATCAGCGCTTTCTTATACTTGCCCAAAACAGAGTTCTGGGCCATCATTGGAAGTGTGGCCGCCAGCAGCAAGGCACACAGCATTACAGCAAATCGTTTCATACGTAGATATATTCTTTTCTTGTTTATTTTATCGCAAAACGCGGTTAATTAATTAAGTGAATGATTCCACACAAAGTTATGAATAATTCGGCACATACCACACCCATCACCATTCCAAATTTGCGCCACAGAGCACCAATATCAACCCAAATTTAACCCACCAAAAATTTCATAATTCCAAACAAACACCATAACTTTGCCAAAAAGTGACCCGAAAAAGTGTAACAAACTAACTTATCAAACTTATACACAGCATAATATATATAAACGAAAAATAGAGTCGCACTTCCAATCATGGAAACAAAATAATAACCGAAAACCCCTGGTCGTGAAGGGTGTTCGACAATGTGGCAAAACAAGTTCTGTGCTCAGCTTTGCTAAAGCGAACTATAAGCATGTGATATATATTGATTTTCACCAGCAGCCTCAACTGAAATCCATATTCAACGGCAGTCTGGACATCGACTATCTTTCCATTGCCATCTCCGCCGCCATTCCCAGCTCCGTATTTGAGCCCCACCACACCTGCCTCATATTCGATGAAATACAAGATTGCCAAAAAGCAAGGTCTTCGCTGAAATTTTTCAAACTTGATGGACGCTACGATGTGATTTGCACAGGTTCGCTTTTAGGCGTAAATGGTTATAGAACTGAACGTCAAGAAAGTGGCGAGGCTTCAATTCCTGTAGGGTTTGAAGACATTGTTGACATGTATCCTATGGGCTTTGAAGAATGGCTTTGGGCCAACGGCATCAAAGAGCCCGTGTTTAAACTATTGTCGTCGTGCATGGAGTCTGAAACACCAGTTCCAGATGCCATTCATCTCCGCATGAGGGAATTATTTCTTCAATACGTGATTGTGGGAGGAATGCCAGAGGCCATAGCCACATTCCTCCAAACCCGCGACACCAACCAAACCATAAGGGTTCAGCGGCAAATCCTTGATGAATATAAAGCAGACATGGTGAAATACGCCCTACCTGCCGACAAGCCACACATTCGTGAATGTTTTGAATCTATCCCACGCCAGTTGGGGCGTGACAACAAAAAGTTCACTTACGCCATGGTGAGGAAGGGGGGAAGAAGCAAGGAATATCAGGGAAGTTTGCAATGGATTGAGGACGCTGGCATTGTGCGCAGATGCCACAATCTTAACATTCCTGAATTGCCCTTTAGTGGTAACGCCATTCAGAATTGCTTTAAAATTTATATGGCTGATACTGGTCTGTTTGTCAGTATGCTCGACGACGGCACACAGTTTGATATCATAAAAGGCAACTTATATGGCTACAAAGGAGCCATTTTTGAAAACGCGCTCGCTGACATTTTCGGCAAAATGGGGCGAAAACTCTATTACTATCAGAAGGCCGACAGCCTTGAAATTGGTTTCTTTATTCGTTATCAAGGAAAAGCTACACCAATCGAATGTAAGGCCAAGAATGGCAATGCAAAATCATTGAAGACCCTACTTAAACACCAAGAGAAATATCATGTGGAATATGGCATAAAGCTGGGCGACTACAACATCGGCAGAAATGGCCGCACGCTCACTCTCCCACACTACATGGCATTCATGCTCACACAGCTTTAGCCCCCCTTTATAGGCTTGGTAGCTAAAAAGAGCCGCCAGAGCATCAACAAGCTCTGGCGGCTCACTTTATGTGCGGTGGTTTAGCGCCGCGTGTGGCGCTAAATCATTTTTCCGTAGAGATTATTCCCAACCTGGGTTTTGACCGATATTCTTGTTGAGGGTCTTTTGTCCACTTGGGATTGGGAAGAGGAGGTATTTGCTGTCGTAGATACGCTCAGCACCACCGTTCTTGCAGTTGATGTAGCCATCAGCATCCACCTTAATCTGGCTCCAGTCGATTGTGCTTGTGCCTTTGAGGTTGCCCACATAAGCACCACGGCACTGGTCGGGATACTTCTGAGTGTCGAGGAGACCGAGCTGGTTCCAGCGCTGGAGTGAGAAGTAGCGGTCGTTGTTGCAGTACATCAATTCCACACGGCGCTCACGGCGAATCTCGTAGATAATTGGGCTCACACCCATCTTATTAGCTGGGTCAGCTTCAGGAGTGGTGGTAAGGTGAGGCATACCCACGCGGTCGCGGAGCTTATTGATAGATGCATCGAGGTCGGCTTGAGTGATGTTACCGAGTTCTGCGCAAGCCTCTGCATAGTTGAGGTAAATCTCAGCCAGCCAGAAGATAGGAGCATCGGTAGTGTTGGTGTTAGTCTGCTGACGATCCTTGTTAGGCATAGCGTCGGTGTCGAACAGCAGCACACCATAACCTGTTGAAGATGTGGACTGAGCACCACCGAAGCGTGCGTAACCACAGCCAGGGAATTGAAGTACGCTATCAACCTGCGCGCTCAAACGTGGGTCGCGCTTTGCAAGCACGTTGGCAATGTCGATAAAGTTAGCTTTGCCGAAGCCTGAGTTATCGTCCTTATTGATAATCACACCATCTTCGCTCTTATCCATAGTGGTGAGGGCCAATGGCTTGCCATCACGGAAGAGGTAGCTGTCGAAAGCGTCCTTAGTCATACCGTGCACCTGGGTTGAACCACAGGTGTAGTCCACTGTACCATGGCCGAGTACACTATATACATAGTGCTTGTAAAGAATCATCTCAGGGTTGCCCTTCAGGTCAAGCTGATCGAAATTCTGTTTGAAATTAGCATTGAGGGAATACTTGCCAGAGTTCATAATTTCAAGGCTGGCGTTCTTACATTCTTCGAGGTAAGTCTTAGCGCGAGCCTCATCTTTGAGCACATACTTGCTGTAAGTGCCCTCAAACAGGCAAACACGGCTCTTGATAGCAAGTGCCACATATTTGTTATACTCTGTTTGAGAGTTTGGATTCATGCTAATGTTGGCACAAGCATAATTAAGATCTTCAAGTACCTTGTCCATTACAGTGTTGCGAGGCTGGCGCTCACCATAAAGAATATCAGTGTCAGCAGGGTCAAGCACCTTGTCCACCCAGTAGCAGTCGCCGAAGCCACGCACCAGCTTAAAGTGCTGCCATGCGCGAACCAAACGACCGAGACCCTCATAGTTGGCCTTGGTAGCCGCACTCATTTCTGTGATGCCAGGAAGTGCAGCAAGAAGCGTGTTGGCACGACGAATCTCCACATAAGGGTTATTCCAAGCGGCAGCAGTGGCAGGAACAGATGTGAAAGTCCAGTCTTGAATACCAGTGGTGCCTTGGTCGTCGTTCAGGAAATTGAAGTAGAAGTCGCCATAACTACCATTGTTTCCGTAACCGGAGAACTCATTATAGGTGTAGTTGATGAAAAGCTGAACGTTCTTCTCATTGGTGAAGAAGTTCTGTTTGGTGAATTGATCGTATGGTTCGGTGTCAATCAAGTCGTTGCAAGACGTTAACATCAATCCAGAAATCAATAATAAAGCTATTTTTTTCATATAACTATTATCAGTTTTGAATGTTAGTAAATCAATGTATCTAAATTGGGTCTTGCTTAAAATTACAGTTCAATTTGGATACCGAATGAGTAAGTGCGCATAATTGGGTCAGTACGTCCCCAAACACCATTACCGAATGAACCAACACCGGTGTTGATTTCTGGGTCGATGCCAGTGCCGTTGTTGTGGTTGATGATGTCGAACGCGTTGGCGATAGCAGCGTAAACGCGAACCTTGCTGAGGGTGATCTTCTTCACGAGGTTAGTAGGAAGAGTGTAGCCCACAGTAATGTTCTTCATGCGCAGGTAAGCCATGTTCACCAAATATTTGGTCTGAGGATAGAAGTTGAAGCAACCGTTGTCAAGGATAGAGCTTGAAGCCTTACCACGGCCTGCGCCACCACCCCACATGCGTGGGAAGTCCTTACTCTGGTCGATAACACCTGCGGCGAATTCTGCCTCAGTGATGTAGCTGGTCTGGTTAGAGTAGATAGCGTCCTCGCCACGGGTCATTGGCATTACAAATGCCGACTGGGTCCACATGTCGCGCTTACCCACACCTTGCATAAAGAGGTCGATATCAAAACCTCTCCATTCTGCGCCAAGGCGGATTGAATACTGATAGCGTGGAGTGAAGTTGCCAATCTTCACGAGGTCGCCATGATTTTCTGGTGTGCCTTCGCCCCAGTCGATCTTGCCATTTTTGTCCTTATCCACAAACTTGATGTCGCCAGGACCATATACGAAGCTGCCGCTCTGGAGTTTAGACTGGTCGGCTACGCCTTCCTTGTAAATCCACTTGCCATTTTCGTCCTTACCTGTAAAGTCGTTGAAATCGAAGTAGCGGTCAGTTTCAAAGCCCCAGATTTCGCCGTATTCCTTACCAGTGTAGTAATCATTGATGAGGTTGTTGCTGTCCCATTCGGTCACCTTGGTCTTGTAGTCACTGATATTGAATGTGCCATACACGTTCACATCACCGAATTTGTGACGGTAGTCAAGAGTGAGTTCCCAGCCACGAGAGCGGAGAGATCCTTCATTACCTTTTGCTGCACCAGTACCGAGCACACTTGGAAGTTCCTTGCCAGGAGCAAGCATGTCCTTAGTGTCGCGCTGGAACCAGTCGAGGGTCACGTTCAAGTCGCCCTGGAGGAAGGCGAGGTCGAGACCGATGTTGGTGGTGTTGATTTTTTCCCAAGTGAGGGATGATGGCACCAGCCTTGGCAAGCCCACATAGTCGTATCTGGAATCACCACTACCCAACCAGTAAACGCCATTGTTCACCTTCGACATTGTTTCGAGATACATGTATTCGCCCACCTCTTGGTTACCGATTGAACCATAGGAAGCGCGGAGCTTACCATTTGCGAGCCAGCTTTTGGTGCTTGCCATGAATGGTTCTTCAGAGAAACGCCAGCCGATAGATGCTGATGGGAAGAATGCCCATTTGTCGTTTCTTGGGAATTTGCTCGATCCATCGTAGCGACCATTAAGTTCAATCAAGTAGCGTCCCATAAAGTCGTAGTTGATACGGGCAAAGTAGCCGATTGAACCATTATGCCTGTGGTATTGATCATAGGAGTGCTCCTTATCGGTGAGGATAAGCTCAGGAAGATTGGTGTCGAGCATATTCCAACGCTCATAGTACAGATATTCGCTGTCGTCCTTGTCAACGTTTGCACCGAGAATCACATTCACATTGTGAACATCGTTGAAACTCTGAGCAAAGTTGAAATAGCCGTTAAACACCTGCTGTGTGTAGTCGGAACGGCTTGATTCAATGAATGTGGTGGTGTTGAGCGTTGTGATCTTTGGATTCACACCCCAAGTGTTGAGGATGGTGCTTGGCAGACCGATGCCTTTATACTTGGTGTGCTTCTTCACAAAGGTGTAGTCGGCGTTGAAGGTAAGGCCGTGGGTGAAGTCAATTTTAGCGAAAGCACCCACACGCATATTGTTGGTCTTCTTGTAAGCGTCACCGGCGGTCTTGCGGAAGCCGATGAGCGTACGACCATCATATTCATTACCATCAGCATCCTTCACATATCCGTAAGGACCAAAGAATGAACCCCAGCGCCATACATATTGGTAAGAGCCCTGACCCTGCACGTATGGGTAGTCCCAAGAGCGGTCGCCATAGCTGGTGCGCACGCCCACTTGCAGCCAGTCGGTGGCCTGAGTGGTGATGTTGGCGGTAAGGTGATAGTTCTTAATCTTATCGGGATTGAAGTTCATCAGGTTCTGACGCTGGTTGTAGTTGGCGCTGATGAAGAAGTTGGTCTTTCCAGAAGTTCCCGAGATGGAGAGGTTGTGGCTCTGGGAAGGAGCGGCGTTGTTGAAGATGATGCCGGGCACATCCCAGTTGGCATAGTAGCCATATTCATCATAGTCGTCGCCATAAATCATTTCGCGGTAGCCACTCTTCGTGTCGCCGTGCTTCTCAATCCACTTGTTCATACCGCTCTGGAACTGCTCGCTGTCGAGATACATGCCGAACAGCTCGGAAGCGTTACCCTTGCGGCGGTTGGCGTCGATAAGCGCCTGCACCTGGGTGGGCACGTTAGGATAAGATGGAGTGCAGGTGGCCTGGCTCCATGCGAAGTTGTTCTTGTAGGAGATCTTCACGCGGTCTTGCTGCTTACCTGTCTTAGTGGTGACTAAGATCACACCGAAGGCAGCGCGCGTACCATAGATAGAGCTTGATGCGGCATCCTTGAGCACGGAGATGCTCTCAATGTCGTCGCTGTTGATAAATGAAAGATTTTCAACGGGCACACCGTCCACAATGTAGAGTGGCGTGGAAGTTCCACCGTTAGAGAGTGTACCGATACCACGAATCACCACGGTGGCGTCGTCGCTGATGCTACCGCTATTGTTGGTGATAGTCAGTCCTGGCACAGCACCTTGAAGGGCCTTTGCCACATCGGTCTCACTTTTTGAGCTGAGGTTCTTGCTCACATCTACGCTGGTCACGGCACCAGTGAGGTTGGCCTTACGCTGCTGGCCGTAGCCCACAACCACCACTTCATCGAGCAGGGCCTTGTCCTCTTGGAGGGTCACGCGACCAGCTTCAGAAGCCTTCAAAGTCACGGTCTTAAAACCTACGGAGCTGATTTGCAGCTTCACGTTGCTGTTGGCCTTGATGCTGAAGTTACCATTCAAATCGGTAGCAGCACCACGCGTGGTTCCAACTACCTGAACGCTTGCGCCGATAATGGGTTCACCATTCTCGTCAACAACGGTACCTTTCACGTATCCGGCCTCAACCGTGACAGCTTGTGGTACAGCGGATGCAAATGTAGTGCCTACACTCGCGCTGGCAAGTAAAAGAGCACCAACAAGGGCAATCTGTTTTTTCATACGCTTGTAGTTTTAGTTAATGATTTTAGTTAAAAAAATTAAGTTAGAATGTATTTTAATATAAAAGTTGTCAGGGTGATTTTTCAGTAGCCTTCTTATCTTTTCCAATGGCTCAAAAATCAATTAGCACACAAAGTTTGTAAAAAATTCTTAATAATGCAAAGGTCTTTGCTATTTTTTTTGCAACTTCTTAAAAAAACGCTAATTTTTAACAGTTGGGGAGGCGTAACGCTTTTTTTTGTAATTTTGCCTTATAATAAATAATGTAAGGATGATGACAGATTTTTCTAAATACCGCCGAATCACGGTGAAGATTGGCAGCAATGTGCTCACACGCCCCGACGGCACGCTCGATGTGACGCGCATGAGCGCCATCGTGGACCAGGTGGCGCAGCTGCGAAAGCTGGGCGTGGAGGTGATTATGGTGTCGAGCGGCGCTATGGCTGCCGGTCGCTGCCTGATGCACACCCTTGGCGTGACGGCCCTCGACACGGTGAGCGAGCGAATGTTGTTCTCCGCCGTGGGACAGGTGAGGCTCATCAACCGCTACTACGACTTTTTCAGCGACCGGGGTCTGGTGTGTGGCCAGGTGCTCACCAGGAAGGAGAGTTTCGCCACTCGTGCCCACTATCTCAACCAGCGTCACTGCATCAATGTGATGCTGTCGCATGGCGTGATTCCTATCGTGAACGAGAACGACACTGTGTCGGTGACGGAGCTGATGTTCACCGACAATGATGAACTGTCGGGGCTGATCGCCACCATGATGGAGTGCCAGGCTCTTGTGATTCTGAGCAACATCGATGGCGTGTACGACGGCAATCCGGAGCTGGCCAGCTCAAAGGTGATTACCGATATTGACCCTGCGCAGCAAATCAACGAGGGCTCGTTCATACAGAAAAAGAAATCGAGCTTTGGCCGTGGCGGCATGGGCACTAAATACCACATTGCCCAGAAAGTGGCAGAGGAGGGGTGCGAAGTGGTGATTGCCAACGGTAAGCGTGCCGACATTCTGCTCGATGTGATGGCTGGCAACCGTGAGGTGCCTTTCACCTTGTTCCACGCCACAGAGCACCCCACCAGCGGCGTGAAGAAGTGGATAGCGCACAGCGAGGGGTTTGCCAAAGGCGCAATCCATGTCAATGAGGGCGCATACGAGGCGCTCACTTCGCCTGTGGCCACCAGTGTGCTGCCCGTGGGGGTGACGCGCATTGAGGGCGACTTTGAGAAAGACGATATTGTGAGCATCGTGGGCCCCGACGGCAGCACTTTTGCCTATGGCCGTGTGGCATACAGCGCCACCAAGGCCCGTGCCGTGATGGGCAGCAAAGGCAAGCGCCCTTTAGTGCACTACGATTACCTATATATAGAATAGAAGAAGTTAAGAAATCTGGAAGTTAAGGAGTTAAGAAGTTCGGAAGTTAAGACGAATGTCAAACCATTCACTAACCCCTAATCACTAACCCCTAATTTAGGGAGTTAAGAAGTTCGGAAGTTCGGAAGTTAAGACGAATGCCTAACGACTCACTAACCTCTAATCTCTAACTTCTAATTTCTAATTTCTAATCTCTGACTTCTCAAAAAAATTATGGATACAATTTTTGTAAAAGCTAAGCAGGCTTCCCGACGGCTCAACCTGCTCACCGACAATAAAATCAACGCAACACTTCGGCATCTTGCCGATGCCACAGAAGCCGCCGAAAGCACCATTCTCGCTGCTAATGAGCGCGACTTGGCGCGCATGGACAAAAACAACCCGATGTACGACCGCCTGCGCCTCACCCACGATCGCATCAAGGAGATTGCCGATGCCATACGCAGCGTGGCAAGTCTGCCTTCGCCATTGGGCAAAACGCTCCGCGAATGGACTCAGCCCAACGGCATGACCATCAAGAAGGTGAGTGTGCCTTTTGGCGTGATTGGCGTGATTTACGAGGCTCGCCCCAATGTCACCTTCGACGTGTTCTCACTCTGCTTCAAGAGTGGCAGCGCGGTGGTGATGAAGGGCGGACACGACGCCGAGGAGAGCAACACTGCCATCACCCGGCTCATTCACAGCGTGCTCCGCGAGGAGGGCATTGACGAGGCCGTGGCCACGATGCTGCCTGTGGACCGCAGCTACACCTCTGCGCTGCTGAATGCTGTGGGCTATGTGGATTTGATTATTCCACGCGGTGGCCGTGGCCTCATCGACTATGTGCGCGCCAATTCCCATGTGCCTGTCATCGAGACCGGTGCCGGACTGTGCCACACCTATTTCCACGCCAGCGGTGACCTACACAAAGGACAACGCATTGTTCACAATGCGAAAACGCGCCGCGTGAGTGTGTGCAACGCTCTCGACTGTCTGCTCATCGACAATGCCCGACTTGCCGACCTGCCTGAACTGGTGCTGCCTATGGCTGACAAACATGTGGAAATATATGCCGATCCGCAAGCCTACGAGGCGCTTAGTGGCAAATATCCCTATTTGCAACATGCCTCCCCTTCAGCTTGGGACACCGAGTGGCGCGACTACAAGATGGCTGTGCGCACCGTGGCTGGCATCACGGAGGCTATTGAGCACATCGCTCAGCATGGGTCGGGACACAGTGAGTGTATTGTGGCGGAAGACGAGAGCGCCTGCCAGCGGTTCTGCAAGGAAGTGGACGCTGCGTGTGTGTATGCCAATGTGCCCACCTCATTCACCGACGGTGGCCAGTTTGGATTCGGCGCGGAAATTGGCATCAGCACCCAAAAACTCCACGCCCGCGGCCCAATGGGACTGCCCGAAATCACCACCTACAAATATGTGATCACCGGTGATGCACCGGTTAGAAATTAGAGATTAGAGGTTAGAGGTTAGAAATTAGAGGTTAGAAATTAGAGGTTAGAAATTAGAGGTTAGTGGTTAGAGATGAGAGAATGGTTAGACATTCGTCTTAACTTCCGAACTCCTTAACTTCCAGATTCCCAACTTCCAGATTTCCAACTTCCAAACTTCTAATTTCTAATTTCTCAATAAAGAATCTATGGATCAAAGAGTTTCACCCATATTAGCACTGCAAAAGCAGCGCGTGCTGCTTCAAGCCGAATACGAGGCCGAGAAGGAGGAGTTTCGTCGCCAGACCGAAACGGTGGGATTGCGCCGTAAAGTGAAGCGGGGCGACTGCTGGCTGCCTATACGCATTGGCCGCACCTACTATAACTCGCTCAATCAACTGGTGATGGAGGTGCTGCGCACCACCGACACCGATGTGGAGCACAATTTCGAGTTTGGCAGACAGGTGATGTTTTTCCATATCACCCCCGACGATGAAATTAAATACTATTCTTTCTCTGCCACGGTGAGCTATGCCGAGGCGGAGCGCATGGTGGTGGCTATTCCCGATGCTGGGTGCGCAGCCCAGCTTCAGGGCGTGGAGAATGTGGGCGTGCAACTCTCATTTGATGAAACCACCTACCGCCTGATGACCGATGCCTTAGAGCGTGTGATGCGCGCCAAGGGCAATCGCCTGGCACAACTGCGCGACATTTTCTACAACCCGTCGGCCACAGCCAAATTCACCTTTGCGCCGATGCGCTTCCCATGGCTCAATCCCACGCAGGAGCATGCCGTGAACGAGGTGCTCCTGGCCAAAGATGTGGCTATCGTGCACGGCCCCCCAGGCACCGGCAAAACCACCACCCTTGTGGAAGCCATCTTTGAGACGCTGCGCCGTGAAAGCCAGGTGATGGTGTGCGCGCAAAGCAATATGGCGGTGGACTGGATAAGCGAGCGGCTGGTGGACCGCGGCGTGGAGGTGCTGCGCATCGGCAACCCCACAAAGGTGAACGACAAGATGCTCTCGTTCACCTACGAGCGCCGGTTTGAGGCGCACCCCGACTACCCCACGCTCTGGGCCCTGCGAAAAGCCATTCGTGAGATGCAGGCCAAAAAGAAGCGGTCCGACCACGGGTTTCACGACCGGATTGACCGGCTGAAAAGCCGCGCCACCGAACTTGAAATGCGCATCAATACCGACCTGTTTGCCAGCGCGCGCGTGGTAGCCTGCACGCTTGCCGGCAGCGCAAGCCGTGTGCTGAGCGGCATGAAGTTTGCCACCCTCTTCATCGATGAGGCAGCGCAGGCTTTAGAGGCGGCATGCTGGATTGCCATCAGAAAAGCGGGCAGGGTGATTTTTGCCGGCGACCACCAGCAGCTGCCACCCACCGTAAAGAGCATTGAAGCGCTGAAAGGCGGCCTCGGCACCACGCTGATGGAACGGATAGTGAAGAGCAATCCGCAAGTGGTTACGCTCCTGAAGGTGCAATATCGCATGAATGATGAGATTATGCGCTTCTCCAGCGAATGGTTTTACGGCGGTGCCGTGCAGAGTGCGCCCGACGTGAAATTCCGCAGTATTCTCGACTTCGACACACCAATAGAGTGGATTGACACCAGCGACATGGGATTCAAGGAGCAATTTGTGGGCGAGAGCTACGGCCGCATCAACAAAGACGAGGCTCTGCTCACACTGCAAACCCTCCAGACCTATTTCACCAAAATAGGTCGCGACCATGTGCTCGATGAGCGCATCGATGTGGGCATCATTTCGCCTTACCGCGCACAAGTGCAACTGCTGCGCAAAATGATTCGCGGCACTGATTTCTTCAAGCCTTACCGCCAGTTGATTTCCGTGGGCACAGTCGATGGATTCCAGGGGCAGGAGCGCGATGTGATACTCATCAGCCTTGTTCGCGCCAACGATGGCGGTGAGATAGGGTTTCTGCGCGACCTGCGACGTATGAATGTGGCTATCACACGCGCGCGAATGAAGCTCATTATTCTGGGTGATGCGTCCACCCTCACGCGCCACCCCTTCTACCGCAAGCTCCACGCCCATATACAGCGTTTAAAAGAAGTTAGAAATTAGAAGTTGGAAGTTAGAGGTTAGAGATTAGAGATTAAGGGATTAGTGAATGGTTAGGCATTCGTCTTAACTTCTTAACTTCCGAACTTCTTAACTCCCTAAATTAGAGATTAGAGGTTAGTGAATGGTTAGACATTCGTCTTAACTTCCGAACTTCTTAACTTCTTAACTCCCTAAATTAGAGGTTAGTGAATGGTTAGACATTCGTCTTAACTTCCGAACTTCTTATCTTCTTAACTCCCTAAATTAGAAATTAAACGTTAGTGGCACAAAAATGAACAAACTACTGAACATATTAAAAAACTGGACTCTGCCGGTGGCCATAGCCGGTGGGGCAGCCGTGTATTACCTGTTTTCACTCACGCCCGCTCTCGACGGTTTTGCAAAGGCGGCAAGCCCCATGTTCGACGAGGTGGTGCCCTGGTTCCTTTTTGTGATCCTGCTCACCACATTCCTTAAAATCGACTACAAGAAGCTGCGACTTGCCTGGTGGCATTTCTGGGTGTGCCTTGCCCAAATGCTGATGGTGGCTGCTCTGGTGGGGTGCATACTATATTTTGGCATGACGGGGCACAACTTGGTGGTGATGGAGTGCATTCTCACCTGCGTGATTGGCCCATGCGCGGCGGCGGCGAGCGTGGTGACCGCCAAACTCGGCGGTAGCCTGGAATCGATGACCACCTACACCTTCGTGTCGAATGTGCTCACAGCCGTGATGATTCCACTCGCTTTTCCGCTCATCGACTCGCACGTGGAAATGAGCTTCGGGGTGGCGTTTCTCACAATTATGTGGAAGGTGTGTGTGGTGCTGGTGGTGCCTATGGCACTGGCCTACGCTGTGAAGTGCCTTTTTCCACGCGTGCAGCAAAAGGTGGCAGCAATGACCAATCTGCCGTTCTACCTGTGGGGCTGCTCCCTGTCAATCGTCACGGGCATCACATTCCGCAACATCATGAATTCGCACGCACCACTCTCGCTGCTCGCCACCATAGCCGTGGTGAGCTTTATGATATGCGTGGTGCAATTTTCGGTTGGGCGCAATATTGGACGCTTCTTCGGCAGCACAGTGGAGAGCGGACAGGCGCTCGGACAGAAAAACACCGCTTTCGCCATCTGGGTGTCGAGCGCCTATATCAATCCGCTCGCAGCAGTAGGCCCAGGCTGCTACATCATCTGGCAAAACGCCATCAATAGCCTTGAGCTCTACCACCATCAAAAGCACTCATCGGCACACACAAAATAGCCAAACTCCACACAAAACACCCCAATTTGGCTATTTTCTGTTCTAATAATTGATGTAGCTTGATGGGAGAAACAGATATCATAAGCAATACTCTGCAGCGCAGAGGGGATAGTTTTCCATCCATGACTGGTCCACATAAGGCTTCATTGATAGCCGCAAGCCTTTGAGCCCAGGGAAAAGTGTATTGCAAAATGTTGAGAGTGATTTGGCGTGAACATTGTCTTCTGCCTTCACCTCAACAGGAATAACACGCACTCCACTTTGCACCAAAAAATCGATTTCACACTTGGAATCACTCTTACTCCAATAATAAACACACAGGTCTTGGTTGCATTTCAACTGTTGCGCCACAAACGACTCTGTGAAAGCCCCTTTATATTCCTTGAAAATATGATTACTCGTAATGACAAGTTCTTGTGGAGCCTCAGCCAGGCACCCCAACAAGCCACAGTCACACATAAAAAGCTTAAAGGCATTGTAGTCTTCATACACTTTTAGCGGTATAGTAGGTTTGGTAGCCAAATGGATTTTAGTAACAATTCCGGCATCTACAAGCCACTGGATAGCCATTTCAAACTCTCTTGCCCGTGCACCTTTTTTAAGTAGGCCATACACAAACTTCTTATTTTCTTTTGCAAGTTGAGAAGGAATAGAATCAAGCACCATATTAATACGTGGAATTTCACTTTTTGGCGCATGTTTACTCACATCATTACGATAGGCCGACAGTATGTTGCGCTGAATATTTCTTACTTTTTTCAGATTTTTTTCTGAAGTGAACGATAAAACCGCTTCGGGCATTCCTCCCACGAAATAGTATTGACGCAACAATTCCTCATAAACAGGTAGAAGCACATTCACTACATTCCATCGCTTAGACTCCAGCAAAGCCACTTTTTCTTTCTCGCCAAGAGCAAGCAAAAACTCCGAAAAGCTCATTGGGAAAAGGGTGAGCATGTTCACTTTTCCCACAGGAAACGACACTCCTGTATGAATCGAAATTCCCAACAGTGATCCAGCAGCCATAACATGCAACTGAGGCAAGTCTTCACAAAAATATTTGAGAGCCTCCAAGCCTTTGGGCACTTCTTGAATTTCGTCAAAAATAACAAGAGTCTGCCCTACTTCAATTTTTATATTTGTATATGCTTGAAGAAAGAGCAAAATCCGATCTATGTCATAGTCCTTATCGAACAGTGACGATGCCCAAGTGTCTTTTTCAAAATTGACATAAACACACGATTTGAATTCATTCTTTCCAAAGTGCTTCATAAGCCAGGTTTTACCCACTTGTCGAGCGCCTTGAAGAATTAATGGTTTCCGAGAGTTGCTCTTCCTCCATTGAAGTAAACTACTATATAATTTCCGGTACATTTTCTTGTTTTCTGAATCTTTTATACAAAATTACACAATATCAGTTCGATAACAAATATTTTTACACTTTTTCTGCCGAACTTTAGCTCATTCACTACACTTTTTCTGCCGAACTTTGGCCCATTCACTACACTTTTTCTGCCGAACTTTGGCCCATTCACTACACTTTTTCTGCCGAACTTTGGCTCATTCACTACACTTTTTCTGCCGAATAGAGCAGTGGGAGCTGCACATGGAGAAATGCGCCAGGTGTGGCCGATTATTTCATGCGACCGGCGCTTTGCCCTCGCTTTTGAAAAAATTAAGCAGCTTCGCTATGCTTTGAGGCGGAGAAAATAGGGCGTGAGTGGCGGAAAATCACTAACTTTGCACCAAATTTTAAATAGATAGAAACTACGATGAGTGAAAATTTTGAAATGGTGGCTAAAACTTTCCAGGGATTGGAAGGTGTGCTCAGCGACGAGCTTCAGGCCCTCGGAGCGCAAGAAGTGACCCAAGGCAAGCGCATGGTGGCGTTTAAGGGCAATCTCGAAACGATGTATAAGGCAAATTTCTGCTGCCGCACCGCACTGCGCATTCTCAAACCAATCTACAAATTCCGTTCTACCGACGCTGACGACCTCTATGAGCAAGTGCGCAAATTTGAATGGGACACCGTTTTAAGCACCGGCAAAACTTTCTCCATCGACACTACCGTGTTCAGCGATGTGTTCCGCCACTCGCGCTTTGTCACTTACCGTGTGAAGGACGCTATCGTGGACTATTTCAAGGAAAAACATGGCAAGCGCCCTTCTATCCGTGTGACTGGTGCCGACCTCGTGCTGAATGTGCACATATCGGTAGATGAGGTGACCATATCGCTCGACTCTTCCGGCGCACCGCTCTATAAGCGCGGCTGGCGTGTGGCCCAAACCGAGGCGCCTATCAATGAGGTGCTGGCCGCCGGCATCATCAAGCTCAGCGGGTGGGACGGCCAATGCAACTTCGTGGATCCGATGTGCGGCTCCGGCACATTCTTGGTGGAGGCCGCTATGATTGCCGCCAACATCAACCCCGGTGTGTATCGCAAGGAGTTCGCCTTCCAGCACTGGAGCGACTATGATGAAGAACTTTTCAACACCATCTACAACGACGACAGCCAGGAGCGCGAGTTTAAATACAAAATCTATGGCACCGACATTGCCGTTCAGGCCATCGCCATTGCCGAAGCCAATATCAAGAGCGCTGGCGTGAGCAAGATGATCGACCTGAAGCAGCGCGCCATCGCCGACTGGGAAGAAGCACCAGAAAAAGGCGTGGTGATCACCAACCCTCCTTATGGCGAGCGACTGAAATATCAAGACATCAACGAACTTTACGAGACTCTGGGCAAGAAGCTGAAATTTGTGTTTAAGGGTTACGACGCATGGATCATCTCGTATGGAGAGCTCACCGACCTCATCGGGCTGCGCCCATCGGTGAACTATCCCCTGCTCAATGGCGACCTGGAATGTGAGCTGCGTGAATACAAAATTTTCGACGGATCCTATAAGGACATGAAGGCCGAAGGCGGATCGATACGCAATGAGGGCTTCCGTGCCGCCGACAAGGACCGTGGCGCGCGTCGGCCCCGGTTTGAGGAAACCTTCAAGAAGCGCGATGGTGAAAACTCCGGTGATGCGCGAAAGCGCCGCTTCGACGACCGTCCACGCCGCCGTTTCGATGACCGCCGCACCGACGACCGACCACGGCGAAAGTTTGGTGACCGCCGCTTCGATGACCGTCCACGCCGCCGTTTCGACGACCACCGCGCCGATGAACGCCCTCGCCGCGAAG
The DNA here is from genome assembly GCA_050873765.1 of Sodaliphilus sp. Classification (GTDB taxonomy): domain Bacteria; phylum Bacteroidota; class Bacteroidia; order Bacteroidales; family Muribaculaceae; genus Sodaliphilus. Next base: position 23,891 of record JBNMJK010000010.1, on the reverse strand, counting down.
AAGGCGACAACGGCCGCATGACACACGACGACTTCTTCCACAGCGAAAAGCACGCTCGGGCCGTGGTGCGCCACCAGGAGCCCACGCTGGGCAAGGAGAATGAGCGCCCCATCATACACGGCCGCCGTAACGGGTGGAAACGCCGGGAGGAATAACTTCATCAGCGCACACCCTCACCGTAAAGCAATCTTCAAAACCTACACATATTTTTTTATCAAACAATGAAGCAAAAAATCTTGCTGCTGGGCTCAGGTGGCCGCGAATGTGCCATCGCATGGAAATTGAGCCAAAGTGAACTTCTCGACAGTCTGTATATCGCCCCAGGCAATGCAGGCACTGCCCAGTATGGCACCAATGTGCCCCTTTCGCCTATGGATTTCGAGGCCGTAGGAAAGTTTGCCGCCGAAGCTGGCATCACGATGCTGGTGGTGGGCAACGAAGACCCTCTGGTGGCTGGCATAGCCGACTATTTCCACTCCACCGACGCGTTGAAGGGCGTGAAGGTGATTGGTCCGTCGAAAGGTGGTGCGCAGCTTGAGGGCAGCAAGGATTTTGCAAAAGGGTTTATGCACCGCCATTCCATTCCCACAGCCGCCTACATAAGCGTTACGGCCGACAATATGGAGAAAGGATTCGCGTTTCTCGAAATCCAGAAGCCACCCTATGTGCTGAAAGCCGATGGCTTGGCGGCAGGAAAGGGCGTGCTGATTATCGACAGCCTCGACGAGGCCAAGCGCGAGCTGCGCCACATGCTTGACGGCATGTTTGGCAAATCAAGCGCCACCGTGGTGATAGAGCAGTTTTTGTCGGGCATCGAATGTTCGGTGTTTGCGCTCACCGACGGCGAGCACTACCAGCTGCTTCCCGTGGCTAAAGACTACAAGCGCATTGGCGAGGGCGACAAGGGCCTCAACACCGGTGGCATGGGCAGCGTGTCGCCAGTGAGCTTTGCCGACAGCACATTCATGCGTAAAGTGAAGGAGCGCATCGTGGAGCCCACCATCGCCGGGCTGAAGGCAGAGAAGTTGCCCTACACCGGCTTTGTGTTTTTCGGCCTGATCAATGTGGAGGGCGATCCCTATGTGATAGAATACAACTGCCGCATGGGCGACCCCGAAACCGAAGTGGTGATGCCACGCCTGAAGAGCGACCTTGTGGCACTGCTTGAAGCCGCAGCAAGCGGCACGCTCGACCGCACTCCTGTAGAAATAGACCCACGCTATGCCGTGACCGTGATGATGGTGAGCGGCGGTTACCCCGAAGCCTACGAGAAGGGCAAGGTGATTGAGGGGCTCGACACGGTGAAGGACAGCGTGGTGTTTCACGCCGGCACTGCCCGCAACGATGCCGGTGAACTTGTAACCGCAGGCGGACGCGTGCTGGCAGTCACCAGCTATGGCGCCACCAAGGACGAGGCTCTGGCGCAGTCGTTCAGCAACATTGCCAAAATAAAATTTGAGAAGAGCTATTTCCGCCACGATATAGGCTTCGACCTCAAATAGCATCACCCACTTTATGAAATACACGCCCAACAGAGGCAAACACCAGACCAATGACAACGTACAGAGAAGAAAAAATCAACGACTTCTTTAATTCACGCACCCTGCTCACCATCATGGGGCTGGTGTATGTGGCGGTGTCGTATGTGGCGTTTGCCTCCGGGCGGTTCAACGCATCGGTGGCGAGCGGCAACGGGGTGTTTTTCAACGACATCGACCAGCTGCTCGGTCACCCCCTCGTGTCCTACGCCGCGAACACGGTGTGCGTGTTTGCCATTGTGGCGCTCACAGTGCTGCTCAACAAGGCCTACACCTTCATTCGCGAGGTCACCTTCATCTATGGCTCCACATTTTTAGCGCTGCAGCTGGCATGTCCGTTTGCCACCACACAGTTCAGCACAGGCACCGGGCTGTGCCTGCTCACACTCATCGTGCAGCACCTGATGTTTTCCACCTATCAGCTCAAGCAGGTGTCGCAGCAGCGGGTGTTTCTCGTGTTTTTCCTGGTGGCCGTATGCAGCCTGTTTCAGTATGCGTTTTTAGCGCTTGTAGTGCCGTTCTTCATTGGCTTTCTGCAAATGCGCGCCATCAATTTCCGGGGCGTGCTGGCAGCGGTGTTTGGGCTTATCACCCCCTTCTGGCTGGCGATAGGGCTTGGACTGGTGGATCCTGCATCGGCCATGCCTCCTGTGTATGGCCAGGCACTGATGGTGCTCAGCGCGCGGCAAATTCCCGTCATTCTCATCGGGCTGGCGATAGTGGGCGTGTTCACCTTCGCGTTTATCGTCATCAATGTGATGAAGATTATGTCGTACCGCCTGCAGCTGCGCGTTTACAATTCGTTTTACCTGGTGCTGGCGCTTTTCGCCATTCTGATGATGGCCATCGACTATCGCAACTTTTTCGTGTATCTGGCGCTCATCAACTATTGCTTTGCCATTCAGGTGGCACAAGCCTACACCATTCACGCCAACGTGTCGCGCCGCTACATATTCATGGTGCTCTTTGTGCTTGCGTGCGCCACAAGCCACATTTGCTTTTACTTTCTTTAACGAGGAGAGAATATGAAAATCGTAGTTGAAAACCATATCCCATACATCAGCGGCCTCTTGGAGCCTTACGCCCAAGAAGTGCTGTATCTCGAAACCTCTGCCATCACCGCCAGTGCGGTAAAAGATGCCGATGTGCTCATCACACGCACACGCACACGTTGCGACGAGGCTTTGCTTGCCGGCAGCCGGGTGCGCATGATTGCCACCGCCACCATCGGCACCGACCACATCGACCTCGACTACTGCCGCAAGGCGGGCATCAAGGTGGTGAACGCACCGGGGTGCAACGCCCCCGCCGTGGCACAATGGGTGCTCAGCTCCATAGGCATGTGGATGCGCAAAGAGGGAATCGAGGCGCCCCACCACTTGGTGCTGGGCATTGTGGGCGTGGGCCATGTGGGAAGCATCGTGGCGCGATGGGCTGCGCAATTAGGTTTTCAGGTGCTGCTGTGCGACCCTCCACGAGCACAAAAAGAAGGCTCATCTACTTTCTGCACCATAGATGAAGTGGTGGCTAAAAGCCACATCATCACCTTCCACACACCGCTATACCGCAGTGGCGCACTTTCCACGCTCCACCTCAGCGATGAGCAGTTTCTGCAAAAAGCCACAAATTTGCGCCTGCTTATGAATGCCGCCCGTGGCCCTATCTGCCATAACGCCTCACTGGCGATGTGGCATGGCGATGTGGCAATTGACTGCTGGGAAAACGAGCCGGAAATCAACCGCCAGCTTCTCCATAAGGCTTTTGTGGCCACTCCGCATATTGCAGGCTACTCTGCCGATGGCAAGCGCAGAGGCACAGCCATGGTGATTGAGGCGCTCAACAAGGAATTTGGCTGGCATGCCACTCCACTTGCAGCAGAAGCGCCCTACGGCGGCGTGGAAAAAGTGACCCTGCAGCAAGTGATGGACAGCTACAACCCGCTCACCGACACCGCCATGCTCAAATCCAGCCCCACAGCCACCAATTTTGAGAACCTCCGCAACCACTACCATCTTCGCCCCGAAGTGATGTAGCGTAAAGCCATCAAGCTCATTATTCCCTTGACTTTTATCAAAAAACCGCCCGTTATTCCCTTGACTTTTATCAAAAAACCACCCATTATTCCCTTGACTTTTGTCAAAAAACAACCTATTATTCCCTTGACTTTTGTCAAAAAACAACCTATTATTCCCTTGACTTTTGTCAAATTTTCCCTATCTTTGTGCCTATAATCAACTAAATAATAGCCATATATGTATTTACCTCGAGAAATAGATAAATATCTACAAAATTGGAAAGATGATCCTAATCACAAACCACTATTGGTTAGAGGTGCAAGACAAGTAGGAAAATCAAGAGCTATAAGGCATCTTGGTGAAAGTTTTCCTCACTATATAGAAGTGAATCTTGAAAAAAGGCAAGAACTCAAAAGCCTCTTTGAAGAATCGTCGGATGTGAAAGACCTTTCTCAAAAATTAGGCATTCTCTTCAAGCAGCCAATAATTCCAGGCAAAACGCTACTCTTTCTTGACGAAATACAGTCGTGTGCTGCGGCCATAAAATCGCTATGGTTTTTTAAGGAAGACTTTCCAGAGCTCCACGTAGTGGCAGCCGGATCACTACTGGAATTTGCATTAAAAGACATTTCTTCTTTCGGTGTGGGGAGAGTGCGCTCTATTTTCATGTATCCTTTATCTTTCGATGAATTCCTTATAGCCCAAGACAAGGCCGACTGGGTGAAAGCAAAAAAAGATGCCTCGCCCGAACACCCTTTGTTTTTCGCACTCCACACCGAACTTGCACAGCAATACCGCATCTTTTTAATGGTGGGCGGAATGCCTGCAAGTGTGCTGAAATGGATTGAAACCCACGACTATAAAAAATGTATGTACGAGCAGAACGACATACAGCAAACTTATTACGACGATTTCGCAAAATATGGCTCAAAAATAAGCCCTCAGCTATTAAGAAACACCTTGCAAAGCGTGATTCAGCAGATAGGAGATAAATTTGTGTATAACAGGGTGGAAGGTGAGTATCGAGCAGCGGAGGTGAAAAAAGCCCTGGAGCTTCTTTGTAATGCTGGAATAGTGAAACAGGTGAGCCACACATCGGCAAATGGGCTTCCGTTGGGCGCCCAGGGAAATGCGAATTTTCGGAAGTATATATATTTAGACAGCGGACTGCTACTGCGCGTGCTCGACATGGAACTCGGTGGCACCCAACAACTGTCGGAAAAGATTCTTGCCGGCGCCGCCGATGAGCTCGTCAACAAAGGAGGGCTCGCAGAAATGGAGGTGGGCCTTGAAATGCTTAAGTATTCAAGCCCTCTTTTAAGCCAGGACTTATATTATTGGGAGAATACCGACAGGGGCACTTCTTCGGAAGTGGACTATGTGGTAAGTAAAAACCTGGAAATACTGCCAATAGAGGTGAAATCTGGAACAAGCGGCAAAATGAAGAGCTTAAGATATTTTCTGCAGAAAAAAGGCTTATCAAAGGCTATCAGGTGCTCGTTAGAAAATTTCTCTGTTTTAACATACACCTGCGGTGAGCGCACACTCACTGTAAGCATTTATCCGCTTTATGCAGTATCCTGCTTCACTCACCCGGTGCTTTGAGGCGAGGCGGGGGCGGTGGGATATTTTAGTTAAAAAATTTGAGCGGTGCTTGTGCGTTGAGAAATTATACATATATTTGCGAGCAAGAAATTTTTTAATAACTAAACAATTCAACAAAACAGACCCTATTATGAAAAATCTATTATCATTATTCATCGCTGTGATTCTGGCGGCTGGCACTGCCGCCTCGGCGAAAGACATTCAGTTTGAAGGTGTGGTGGGCATGAACATTTCCGACCTCGACGGTTCCGGGTGCAGCTCCCGTGTAGGCTTCCACCTTGGCGTGCGCGGCACCTACGCCTTCCAGCGCCAGACTAAAGGCGTGTATGTGAACGGCGCTGCACTGCTCTCGCTGAAGGGCACCAAGTCGCATGGCATCACCTACAACCCGTTCTATCTTGAAATTCCTATCCATATTGGCTACAAGCACCCTATCGCAAGCAATGTGGCCATGTTTGGCGAGTTCGGCCCTTACTTCGGCATCGGGCTGTTTGGCACCACCGAAGGCACCGACACCTTTAGCGACGAGGTGGGCTTTGAGCGCTTCGACGCTGGCTTAGGCCTGCGTGTGGGCTTTGAGTTCTCCCGTAAGTTCAACGTGGCCATTGGCTACGACTTCGGCTTGACCGACGCAGTGAAAAGAAGCTCGCTCAAGAACGACAACGTTTCCATCTCTGTGGGTGTGAAATTCTAATAGCTCTCCATCACCCTGTTGCTTTAATGGCAATGGGCTCTTTTCATAATAATGATAGCGGACGTGGCAATCCACGTCCGCTTGTTTGTTTTAATTCTGAATTTACATCTACTCGCCGCGCTCACTGCTCATCGGTGCGGAGCGTGGCGAGCAGGCCAGCTAAAAGGTTGGCGGTCTCGATGGTTTCGGTGGCGGTCTCAATGTGGGTGGAATCGAAGCGCAGGTGCGCCTTGGCGTAGAACGGCTGGCGCTTCGCGAGCTGCTCTTTCACATAAGCCAAAACCTCCTCGTCGGCCATGGCCGCCACCAGCGGACGCTTTGCCTTCTGCTCTGGCAGACACAGGCGAGCGGTGATGCGCTCGGCAGAAGTAGTGAGCCAGATGGTGAGTCCCACGCTGTTCATCAGTTCCATATTGCCGCTGAAGCACGGCGTGCCGCCGCCACACGCCACAATGCCGCCTAAGTGGGCCACTTCACGCAGCGCCTGCTGCTCCAATTTCCGGAACCCACTCTCCCCCGCCTCGCTGAAAATGGTGGCGATTCGGGCTTCGTGGCGCTCCTCTATGTAGTCGTCGAGGTCGATAAAGGGCACATTCATCACTGCCGCCAAAGCGGCTCCGAGGGTGGTTTTTCCACACCCCATATATCCTATCAAAAAAATAGTGGGTGTCATCTATGTTTCTTTACAGAGAGTTAAAGGGGGCGCAAGGTGGAGCATTAAAGGCTCTCAAGAATACGCTTCAGCACCACCTGGCACGAAATTTCGCGGTTGGCAGCCTCTGGAATCACCAGCGAGCGCTCACCCTCTATCACATCATCGCTCACAATCATATTGCGGCGCACCGGCAGGCAGTGCATAAAGTAGCCATTATTGGTGAGCGCCATCTTCTCGGTAGTGATGGTCCAGTCCATGTCCTTGCTGATGATTTTACCATAATTGGGGTCGCGGAAGCAGCTCCAGTTTTTGGCATACACAAAATCGGCGCCACGCAGGGCCTCGTTCTGGTCGTGGGTAATTTTTGCGCCACGGGTGAACTGCTCGTCAAGTTCATAGCCCTCGGGGCAGGCAATCACAAAATCGTAGTCGGTGGCGGTCATCCACTCGGCAAACGAGTTGGGCACAGCCTGAGGCAGCGCCTTGGGGTGAGGAGCCCAGGTGAGCACCACTTTGGGCCGCTCCACTGCCTTGTGCTCCTCTATGGTGATGAGGTCGGCAAATGCCTGCAATGGGTGCACGGTGGCTGTTTCCATCGCAAACACCGGACGGCCGGAGTACTTCACAAACTGATTGAAAATCTTTTCCTCGTAGTCGTCGCGCTTATTCTCGAAGCGGGCAAACGAGCGCACGCCTATCACATCGCAGTAGCACCCCATCACGGGAATGGCCTCAAGCAGATGCTCGCTCTTGTCGCCGTCCATCACCACGCCCCGCTCCGTTTCGAGCTTCCATGCGCCCTGGTTCACATCGAGCACTATCACATTCATGCCCAAGTTCATAGCAGCCTTCTGCGTGCTTAAGCGAGTGCGCAGACTGGAGTTGAAAAACACCATTAGCAGGGTCTTATTCTCACCGAGCGCCTTGTTGGCAAAACGGTCACGCTTCACCTCAAGCGCCTCTCTCACGGCGGCCTTCAAGTCGCCAATATCACTTACGTGCTGAAATACCTTCATGATTTTCCTTTTCTTTCAATTTATGCTGCAAGTTACCAAATTTCCCCGAGAAATCCAACCCCCGCAGCCATTTCCCGTGCCCCACCCCTCATACTGCCATCACAAAAGTCAGCAACAAATCACCATAATAAACGACTATGGAACACGCCGGTTCATCTATGCCAACACAGTTACAGTAGGGGCGCGCGTCCGCCCATCCGATAAGTAATTTATTTTTAATCAAAATACTGGTGTTGGCCGCCCCCACGTGGGTATGCCTTGGGGGAAGGGGGGCCAACCCCAGCAATCCCACTTAGCCCCAGTAGGGACGCTGCATGCCGCGGCCGCCCAGCCGATAGAAAAACAAACGAATTAATCATTTGGTTTTCAATTATATAAAAATAAGCTACATGGCTGGCGAGGGGGAGGGGTTTAGGTGAGGGCGATGGTTTCGAGGTCGTCGGGGCAGTAGGCCTTTCCGTGGAAGTGTACGCTGGCTTCTGCCGTGTAGGCCGCCTTGCGCATGGCGAGGCAGGTGTCTTCGGTGTGATAGAGCACCAGATTCTTCACGCCAAGCTCCTCAGCCTGCTTTCCGGCATCGAGTGCGGTGCTGTGGTGCTTCTCGTAGGGACGGAACTGCTCGCGGTCCTTATACAGGCAAAACGCCTCGCAGAGCAGCCAGTCGCAGCCGCGCACGTATTTTTCCTCGTGGGCATAGTAAGGCTCGTCGCCCAGGCACACCAGCCGCTTGCCGCCAGGCATCTGCAGTTGAAACCCGAATTGCATCGCCTTCGACGAGCGCAGGTCGAAGCAGGTCAGCTTCATGTCATCGACCATGATTTCCTCACCATCGCTGACTTCCCTTAGAATGATGCTGTGGCCTATGGCACGCTGAATTTTACCGGGAATGAGCAACTTGCAGATGGTGGCGATGGCATTGCGCACCTCACTGTTGCAGTAGATGGTGAGGTTTCCCGGGTGCTTATCTTTGTGAATGAGGGGAGAGATTTTGCGTATGAGCCATATCACACCCAAAATGTGGTCGGTGTGGACGTGGGTTACAAAAATGTGGCGTATTTCCTCGTAGGGAATATGCGCCTTATAGAGCTGGCGGAATATGCCATTGCCGCCGCCGGCATCGACCAGCAGCGAGCCTGCCTGCGAGCGAATGTAGAAGCAAGTGTTGTAGCAGCGGGTGCACATGGCGTTGCCTGTTCCGAGAAATATGATCGTGTTCATAAGCGAAGGTAGTGTGTATGTGAATGCGTGTAAAAATTGACTAAGAGGTGGCCTTGCCGTTCACAATCGGAATTTCGATGCAGAAAGTGGTGCCTTTCCCCACCTCCGATTCTTTGACAAATATTTTTCCGCCGTGATATTCTTCAATGATGCGCTTCACCAAGGTGAGTCCCAGTCCCCACCCGCGCTTTTTGGTGGTGTAGCCAGGGTTGAACACCGTCTTGAAGCGGCTACGCGGAATACCCTTGCCGGTGTCGGTCACCAAAATGGTGGCATACTGAAGGCCGCGGCTCCTCACGCTGATGTCGATGCAGCCCTCGCCGCCCATAGCGTCAACGGCATTTTTGGTGAGGTTCTCCATCACCCATTCAAAAAGCGACTGGCAGAGCATCACACCGCAGTTTTCCTCAGTATCGAGGTGCAGATTCAGCTTCACGCGCTTGGGTATGCGCTTACTCATGTATTCCAGCGACGAGGCCACTGCCTCATTGATAAATTCCAGTTCCTTGTCGGGCATAGAGCCAATTTTCGAGAAGCGGTCGGCAATCTTCGACAGGCGGCTCACGTCCTTGTCCATATCCGTCACTATACTCTTGTCCACGCCCATGGAGTCGAGCAGCTGTGTCCATGCCATCAGCGAAGAAATGGGTGTGCCAAGCTGATGGGCGGTTTCCTTGGAAAGACCCACCCACACCTTGTTTTGCTCAGCCTTCTTCACACTGACGAGAGCAAAATAGGCAATGCCCAGCAGCAGCAGCAGCACCGCCAGCTGAATGTAGGGATAGTAGGCGAGCCGGCGCAGCACATCGCTGTCTTCATAGTAGAGGTGCTGCGTGGTGCTCTGGTCGATTTTGATGTCGATTTTGTTAGGCGACTTTTTCAGGTTCACAAGTTTTGCTTTCAGATATTGCTCATTCGCTGCCGACAGCGCCATCGGGTTAAGGCTGTCGATAGGCTCCGGCAGCTTAAAGTTGCGGTATTGCAGAATCTGGTCGTGCTCATCAACGAGCAGCACCGGAATGTTGTGGTTGCGCTCAATGATGCTGAAAAGAAAGTCGATGTCGGCAGGCATAGTCGCCATCGTGGAGTCGGAGGCAGGCTCTCCACTCATCGACGCAAGCTCCTTGGTGGCGTCGGCCCATATTTCCATACGGTCGCGCTCCTGCTTGGCAAGGTCCTTCACCAGATTGTTGGAAATCCAGATAAAGCCACCGGCCAGCAGCAGCGACACCGCCAGCAGCGCAGTCTTCCAAATTTGCCGAGAGTCATATACGTTACGTAGGTTCATAGCCACATGCAAAGATACGCAAAAATCATCAACTTATAGCAGTTTGAGGTGGCTGAAGAAGTGCCACATCACTATGGCGGCGGTGTTGGCAATGTTGAGGCTGTGCTTGGTGCCGCATTGCGGAATTTCGATGCAGCAGTCGCTGGCATCGACCGCCTCCTGGCTCACCCCCTTCACCTCGTTGCCGAAGATGATGGCGTATTTTTCGTGAGGGCTTGGCACAAACTGCTGAAGGCTCACGCTGCCGTGCACCTGCTCAATGGTGCAAATCTTGTAGCCCAAGCTGCGCAGGCGCTCCACAGCCTGCATCACAGAGGGGTAGTGCGCCCAGTCCACGCTGTCTTCCGCCCCGAGGGCCGTTTTGTGGATTTCGGCAGAAGGCGGAGTGGCGGTGATGCCACAAAGGGCTATATGACTGATAACAAAAGCGTCGGCAGTGCGCATCACGCTGCCTATATTCATCTCGCTGCGCACATCATCGAGCACAACGGCCACAGGAATCTTCTCCACCCTTTTAAACTCCTCGGCAGAGATACGTCCCAGCTCGAGCATACTTTTCTTCTTCATAAGGCAAAGTTAATGAATATCTCCAAAACCACAACACAAAACACCACCCACATCCTCAAAAATCCCCTCCCCACCTACGACCGCCGCATCACTTCATTTTAATCCATAAATGTGAAAATTTATAAAAATTTTATTTTTTTAGTGTAAAGTATTGTGTGATATTTAAAAAAATGATATATTTGGGTCATTATAGCAATAAAAGCCACTCTCAACTTTAAAACCATCAACTCATTTAATATAAACCCTAAAATTTTTGAAGCAATGAAGAACAAGGTTTACCTACTTTTTGTGCTGATAGCACTGCTCTGCTCTTGCTCTGAAGATGTGCTGAAAGAGAGTATGGGACAGGCTGCTCCAAGTGCCACCGACACCGCTTTTTCATTCGATGCCATCACCGAGCCAAGCAACTGGGCACAGTATCAGTCGCTTGAGGAGATGCTGGCGGCTTGTCAAGATGCTCGCATTTTACAGCGACATTAATTTCAGCGTAGCACCATCGGCCACTCACAGAGAGGATTTCTCTAAAATCACATATATGGGCTTCATAGAGCTTTACATAGCCTCTAAAGAGCTGAAATCGCTTTATGAGGGTGAAAACCTTGAAAGGCTTGAACAGGTTTCCAGCAAGGTGCTTGAGAAAAAATTAGAGCAACCGAACATCTACAATGTGCGCCGCTCCTTGCTCATCAATTCCCAGGTAAAATTAGCGGAAGGCGCGCTGCCAAAGGCCGATGCAGAGATTCTGAAATCGTTTGTTGCAGCCGGTGGATGTGCTGACTCTCCACAAGGCTACTCAAAAGTTTCAGCCATTATTTCTAAATAAACAAAACCTGATAAAGCTATGAAACCAATATTAATATTAATAACTATATGCTTAACAGTTTTAAGCATTGGAACGTGTTTTTCCCAAACTTTTGCTACAATACACACTAAAGGGGGGAAAGCGATAGAGGTGAAGATCTATCCAGATTTCTCAGGTGAATATAAACAGGCCTACAACGAGGAATATCAAAAGAGATTCCCCAACGCCACTATGCTGGCAAGTTCAACACCCACATATAATTGCCACAGCTATGCATGGAATATTTCAGATGGCGGTGATACCATTTGTTGGATAAACAAAACCACATCTGATAATAAACCCAATATTGCAAACTACTGGACGAATGATTATTACTCTGAAACCACGGAGTCAAACGCCCAAAAAGTACACTATTACCTGTCCGACCACTCTGCCATTGTGTCGGCGACAGTACCAGGAATGTATGAGTCGAAATGGGGAGCTATGCCTTTGATGCGGCACGCCCCAGGGTATGGACCATATCCAAATATGGACTCTCGAAAATACTACGCCCATTTTAGTACACCGACTACCCCATCTGTTAAGTATGGTCTGATAAAATGTAGCAATGGAGATGGATTAATTGGTGTTAATGTGGCTGCTGGATATTCAGCAGATATGGGGTCATATTCATATTCAAAAATGATATGTACCATCGAAACGGCGAAAGGCGATGATGCTGTAGCAGAAGGATATGCGGTAATCAATGATACTTCTGAAAACGGAGTGAATGTAACTTTTACTCGTGCAGGAATTTATGAAATGTATTTGAGGTTTTACAATAGCTTCAATCAGCTTGTTGGAGAATTCACTTTCGAACCTATTGTGACTGAAAATTAAAGAAAAGGATAAATTTACTAAAATTTTTAAAATCATGAGGAAGTTAAGTTATATGGTATTACTGTTGCTGGTGATGCTTTGCGTGGCATCGTGCAGTAATGATGAGCCAAACCTGTTGGAGCGGGTGCCGCTGCCGACAGTAGCAAACTGAAGAAAGGAAAGCAGCTTGAAAACGTGGTGGTGTATGGAAGTTCTAACAACTTCGGGGCGGCATCGTCGCAGATGAGTGCCATCACACTGAGTAAGGCGCAAATACTCACTGTGCCCGTGTTTCTTGGCGAACCCGATGTGATGAAGTCGCTTCAGAAGTTTCCCGGCGTACAGTCGGGTACCGAAGGCTCGGCTGGACTTTTTGTGCGTGGAGGCGACTACGACCAGAATTACATTACCCTCGATGGCTCCGCAATATACAACGCTGAGCATCTGAAAGGCTATGTGAGCGCCATCAATCCAGATGTGGTGGCCAATATCAACTTCTATCGTGGCGCATTCCCTGCCAGATACGGCTCGCGCCTGTCGAGCGTGGTGGACGTAGGCATCAAGGAGGGAGACTACAATACATATCACGGACTTTTGAGCCTTGGAATGCTCACGGGAAGGCTTCAGGCCGAAGGACCGATATGGAAAGGACACACTTCTTTTAACGTGGCGGCGCGTATGTCGTATTTCAACCTGATAGCCAAACCACTGCTTGAGCACTATTACGACAAGCCCGAGGCGATGCGCCCTTACTCCAACATGAAGTATTACGACGTCACGGCCAAAGTGGTGCACAAATTCAATGAGCGCAGTCGCCTTTCGGCTTTGTTCTATTTCGGCAACGACAACGACGACGAGACTCCCACCAAAAGTCACCGCCACAAAAACACGATTGGTGACGCCACAGTGTTTCCGGAAAGCCAATATAGAGAAGACGAACACCGCTCAAGCAGCACCGAGAGCAAATGGAACAATCTGCTCACCAGCCTATACTTCACCACCTTCTTCACTCCAGATCACCGGTTGAACATCAATGTGAACTACAGCCAGTATCTTTACGACATGTCGCATCGCGGCAAGTATTTAGATGCCGTGGTCGATCGGTTCAGACCTTTTTCTACTCGCAAAGAGGAGAACAACATTACCATGCACTCGGGCGTGAAAGACTTGGCGCTTACGGCTGATGACTCATGGCGTGTGGGAGAGAGCCACCATCTGCGCTTTGGCGTGAAACTGTCGCGGCAAGTGCTCAACCCCTACACGAAGGTGCTGAAAGATGCCACTACGGAGCGTTTCCGGGAAAAATTGAACTATGATGACGATATCGACAAGGTGGATGATCCCAAATACATCACCACGCATGAATATGTGGACTATAAGAGAGGCGACAACCAGTATGTGAACAATGCATCGGTTTACGCTGAAGACGACTTTTCAGTGTTTGGCGGACTGAAGGTGAACTACGGCTTGAGGCTAAGCACGTATTTTGTGACCGCCAAATCGTATGTGGCACTGGAGCCACGCCTGTCGCTGAAGCAGACCATAGCCCAAAATTTTTCGGTGAAGGCCTCTTATTCCTATATGACGCAAGGCATACATCGCCTCGTGACCAACAACTTGGTAATGCCCAGCGATATATGGGTGGCGGTGACGAGCTCCGTGCCCCTGATGAAGAGCCACCTATGGGGACTGGGGCTGAACTACGAAGTGGCGGGCTTCAACTTTGCGGCGGAGACCTACTATAAGACGATGGACAACGTGCTGGAATACCGCAACGGGGCAAGCTATTTCGTGGCCGACCAGAACTGGCGTGAAATAGTGGCCGTGGGCAAGGGACGCAGCTATGGCTTTGAACTGCTTGCAGAGCGAAAAGTAGGCAACACCACAGGTTGGGTTTCCTACACCTGGTCGAAGGCGCTGCGCAAATTCGACCGGCCTGGAAATGAAATCAACGGAGGCAAGGAGTTCTATGCTTCCACCGACCACCGCCACAATCTATCGGTCAACGTCACCCAGCACTTCACGCTCTCAAAGCGGGTGGCTATCGACCTCAGCGCATCGTGGACATATCAGTCGGGACGCAGAGGCAATGTGCCATACACCATCGTGTGGGGCACGGCGCTGAGCGAATATGGCGGTATGGTGCCCGTGATCATATATGGTGAAAAGCTATATGACATAAGTGCTTGGCGCACAATTGGTAACATGCTCAGTAACGTGTTTAGGGACATTGCAGGAATCGTGCAGCCGTTCCAGACATTCCGTAACGTCAACGACTACAAGCTACCCGACTCACACCACCTCGACATCAACGCCAACCTCTCGGTGAAGCACCGTCTGGGCGAAACCGTGATAGGACTTGGCGTATATAATGTGTATAACCACTACAATATAAGCAGTGTATATATGGGCTATAGCGGCGGAAAGGCTGTGCTGAAAGGCATCTGCCCCTTCCCTATCATGCCCTCAATCAGTGTAACACAAAAATTCTGAACAAAGATGCGAAAAATACATATCCTACTATCAGTGTTGCTCACAGCTGTGGCCGTTCTGACGCTGGCGAGCTGTGAGAAGATATTAGATTTTGAGGGGGAGCAGAAAGCCGGCATCGCCGTGTATGCGCTCGCCACTACCGATGAGCCGTTTTCGATGATGGTGTCGAGATCGTTCACCATCAACGACAACCCATCGCACGTGTTCACCAAAAAAGACAAATATAACGAAGAACTCGACTCGCTGTACCAGACACAGATAGCCATCAAAGACGCTATGGCGGAAATCACCGTCAACGGCACAGCAAAATACACCTTGACCTACAACGATAAATATCCTTTTGACTACACCTGCGACTACCGCCCCAAAGTGGGCGACAAAATAGAGGTAAGCGTGAAGGCTCCAGGCTACGACGACGTGAGCGCCACCACAGTGATGAACGAGCCTCGAAAAATAGAGGTGGTCAGCACGGAAGTGGTGTATAGCGACAATGGCGACGATGGCACAAAGCTGCTGGATAACCCCTTTGAATACTATGGGGTGGATTCTGTGATGCGAATTACCCTGCGCATACACGACCCCGGCACCACCCACGACTTCTACCGGCTCAAGGTGCGCGGGCTGGCAGAGCGCTATCAGTACACGGGCATTTACAAAGACATTTACTACACCATATCCGACGCATTCACCTCTGAGGACGTGATTTTTGTGGACAATGTGCTCACCAAGCCCTACGGCGACTGGAAGGCTGGCATCAGCAACGTGTTTGACGACCACCTGTTCAATGGGCAGGACTACACATTCACGGTGGAAAGCCGCAAGCGCTATGGCGATAAGCCACAGGTGATACTTGAACTGCAGACCATCACCCCCGACATGTACTATTTCCTGAAGTCGTACCAGCAGTTCCGCATCTCCACCGACGACGTTTACACCAACCCCATAGGGCTGTATAGCAATGTGAACAGCGGCTGGGGCGTTTTAGGCTCTCTCACCTACGACCGCCACATCATCTATTACTGATTGGGGGGCAAAAAGGAAAGCGAGGCTGCTACGCTTTTATGTGCGTTACAGCCCCGCTTCTTTTTGGTCGGGGTGAGAGGATTCGAACTTCCGACCTCCACGTCCCGAACGTGGCGCGCTAACCAACTGCGCTACACCCCGCCGTGATATATTGTGTGTGCAAAGTTAGCACTTTATTCATTATCTGCAAAATTTATGGCCTTGCTAATTTCTGCCACCTTGGCGCTAACTGCGCTGCATGCGTTTGATTTTCTTCACTTGCCATGCCATCAGCAGCACTGCGGTGATGATGGAGCAGGCATCGGCAAAGGGGAATGCCAGCCACACGCCGTCGATGTGCCAGAAGTGCGGCAGAATCAGCAGGAACGGTATGATGAACAGCACTTGGCGCGTGAGGCTCATGAAGATTGACTTTCCGGCCTCGCCCACCGACTGGAAGAAGTTGGTGACCACCATCTGGAATCCTGCCACCCAGAACATGGCGGTGGCAAGGCGCAGGGTGGTGGCGCTGGTGGCAATGAGGGCGGCGTCGGAGGTGAACATGCGCGAGATGGCCTCTGGGAAGAACTGGCAGCCGAGGCAGCCGAGGGTGGTGACTATGGTGCACACGCTTGCCACCAGCCAGAATGTGCGCATCAGGCGGTCGAAGCGCTTAGCCCCGTAGTTGTAGCCCACGATTGGCTGCATACCCATGCACACGCCCACCACAAAGGTGATCACAAGGCCGGTGATGGCGGTGAAGATACCGATGGCCGCCACTGCCGAGTCGCCGCCGTAGCGATACACGGTGTTGTTGATGACGGCATTGATCACGCAGCCTGCCGAATTCACGATACACGGCGCCGCGCCGATGGCGAGAATGGGCAGCAGAATCTCTTTACGGAGCTTGTAGATGCCCTTCATGAAGTGAATCTCGTTTTTCTTGTTGAAGAAGTGCAGCAGCACAAAGAGCATCGACACGCCCATCGATATGTCGGTGGCTATGGCGGCGCCCTTGATGCCCCATTTGAGCCCGAAAATGAAGATAGGCGCTAAAATCACGTTCAGTCCGGCGCCGATAAACATCGTGATCATGGCCTTGGTGGGATAGCCAGAGGCGCGCATGATGTTGTTGTAGGTGAACGTCACGTTGTTGAATAGCAGTCCGGGCAAGATGAAGAGCATAAAGTCGCGCGCATAGGGCAGCGAGGTTTTGCTTGCGCCGAAAAGGTGAAGCACGGGGTCCATGAATATGCCAAACAGGGCTATGTAGATGGAGCCGAACACCAATGTCATCACAATACTGTTGCCCAGCACCTGCTCAGCCTTGTCCTTGGCCTGCATACCCAGCAGAATCGACGTGCGCGCACTTGCGCCCGCACCGATGAGCACACCGAAGGCGGCGCTCACATTCATCACGGGGAAGGTGATGGCGAGTCCGGCAATGGCCTCCGGACCCACGCCCTGGCCAATGAATATGCGGTCGATGATGTTGTAGATCGACATCACCACAATGCCCACCACGGCAGGCAGGCTGTATTTCCAGAGCAGTTTGCCGATAGGGGCGGAGTCAAGTTCTTGAAGTCGGTTATTAGATTTTTCCATATAGATATATCAATGAATTTTGTGGATTGCGCTGCAAAGTTACAATAATTTCCCCAACATTCCGTTGTTAATCTTTGGATTTGATGGCGCAGTGAAGCGCGATAGCCCCCTGCGGCAGCGCCTGCTGTGGCCTTTTTAGAAATTTTTAATACATAACATATCTTACAGACTTATAGAAATTTAGCATGAACAAGAAGCGTTTGGCCTTGTGGCTGTTGCTGCTGGCTGGCTGCGTGGCCGAAAATTGCCGCGCCGCTGCCCACGATGGCGGCGACTCTGAGAGTGCGAAGCACCGTCACTGGATGGGCAGAGTGGAAGTGGCTTCCTACAACTCCCTCGACTGGAGCGTGGAGGGCGGTGTGGACTATTACCCTATCCCGTATGCCGGTGTGGGCGTGAGCCTGTGTGCCGCTGGCGACTTCGGT
This sequence comes from Sodaliphilus sp., assembly GCA_050873765.1. Lineage (GTDB taxonomy): Bacteria > Bacteroidota > Bacteroidia > Bacteroidales > Muribaculaceae > Sodaliphilus. Next base: position 6,110 of record JBNMJK010000010.1, on the reverse strand, counting down.
GGCACCGGGCAGTCGGTGGCGCAGGGCGGATTCACGTATATCGCCAAGAATCTGAACGATGAGTTGTGGCTCCGCTGCTCGCTTCAGCTGCAAAGCCCCGCGCTGTGGCGCAATGCCGATGGCTCGACGCGGCTCACCATCAAGGAGGACTGTGGCTTCACACTGCCGCTGCCTGCCAATAAAAATGTGGAGTTCACCGTGTTGCCCAGCAAGCCGGGCGTGTATGAGAATCCCGAAGTGGGGTATGCGAAAAATAGCGGCGGAAAATCGGTCTTCATTCATTTCAAGACTTCGGTGGCGCTCCAGCTTTCGAGGTGGCAGCTCTGGGCGGGCTACACCTGGAGCAACCTCGACGCCTACAGCTCGGTGCGCAAGGTGAGAATTGCCGGCACCTCGCTGCAGTTGCCGGCAAAGCGGCAGATGAGCGGTGTGCACTTAGGCGTGGGCTACCGGTTCTGACGCGCTCGGGCAGATGCTGCCGCTGGCGCAAAAAATGAGGGCTAAATGGTGGCGGTGTGGCAAGGCTTTTGTATCTTTGCAAGTGAAGTGTTATACACACGCCCACACATTCTGCCGCTGAGTGGAATAGGGGCCGCAACAACAAATACTGATTAAAATCACCTCTGAAATGAAATTTGCAGAAAAATGTAACTCGCTATTCGACGCCACTGTGGCTCTTTACCACCGCACCGACGATGTGGACGCTAAAGTGGCCAACCCCTACGAGGAGGGCACCATCGAGGCGAAGCTCTTTGTGAAAAACTGGATCGACACGGTGCAGTGGCACCTTGAGGATATTATCCGCGACCCTGACATCGACCCCGTGGAGGCGCTGGCGCTGAAGCGGCGTATCGACAAGTCGAACCAGGACCGCACCGATCTGGTGGAGGAAATCGACACCTATTTCCGCGAGAAGTTTGCTGGCGTGAAGGCGCTCCCCGGTGCCACTATCAACACCGAGAGCCCGGCATGGGCCATCGACCGCCTCTCTATCCTGGCGCTGAAAATCTACCACATGCGTGAGCAGGCCACTCGCACCGACGCCGACGCCGCTCACTTGCAGCGGTGCCAGGCTAAGCTCGATGTGCTGCTGGAGCAGCGCGCCGACCTCACCACTGCCATCGACCAGCTGCTCGACGACATTGCCGCTGGCCGAAAATACATGAAGGTGTATAGGCAGATGAAGCTCTACAACGACCCCGCCACCAATCCGGTGCTTTATGGCAAAAAATAACGCCTCCCAGGGCATGACCGTGCTCGTGACACGCTTCTCGGCCCTGGGCGATGTGGTGATCAGTGTGCCCGTGGTTTACTCGGTGTGCCGCGCCTATCCCCACGTGCGCTTCGTGATGCTCACCCGCCCGTGGCCCGCCGAGGCCCTGATTCAGCGCCCCGACAATCTCACCGTGGTGGGCGTGGACCTGAAGCAGTATGGTGGAGTGGGCGGTATGCGCCGGCTGGCTGCCGAACTGCGCGCCCACTATGCCATCACCCACATGGCCGACCTGCACAGCGTGATGCGCACGTGGGCCATCGGCTTCTTCATGCGGCTGCATGGCGTGAAGGTGGCGCGCATCGACAAGGGGCGCGGGCGCAAACGCGCGCTGGTGAGCGGAAAGATTCATGAGCAGCTCACCACTTCGCACGACCGCTACGAGGCGGTGTTTCGCGCGCTGGGCTTCCAGTGGAAGGAGTCGTTCAGCGGCTATGCGCCCATCACCGGCAGCACGCTGGTGCCTCAAAAGCAGCCCGGCGAGCGATGGGTGGCAGTGGCGCCATTCTCGCAGCACCGTGGCAAGGAATATCCGCTGCCGCTGATTGAGAAGGTGGTGGAAAGCCTTACACGCACCGATGGCGTAACGGTGATGCTCTTTGGCGGCGGCGAGAAGGAGAAGATGGCGCTTAGGCCCTTGGTGAAGCGGTGCGCCCACACGGTGTCGGTGGCTGAAATCAAGCACAGCTTCTCCGACGAGTTCGCACTGATGCAGCGGTGCGATGTGATGCTCTCGATGGACTCCGCCAACATGCACCTTGCCTCGGTGGCAGGCGTGCCGGTGGTGAGTGTGTGGGGGGCCACACACCCGTTCTGCGGCTTTATGGGCTGGCACCAAAGCCCCGACAACGCTGTGCAGCTTCCCTTGCCGTGTCGCCCCTGCTCCGTGTTTGGGCAGAAGCCTTGCCGATATGGCGACTACCGGTGCCTCACGGGCATCGACCCAGAAATAATAGTGGATAAAATCAAGAAAGTGATATATGGCTAAAAAGATACTTGTGACGGGAGCCGGCGGCTTTATCGGCGGCTTTATCGTGGCGGAGGCGCTCAAGCGTGGCTACGACACATGGGCGGCTGTGCGCAAAAGCACCAACCGTGAGTTTTTACACGACGAGCGCATTCATTTCATAGAGCTCGACTTCACCAATGCCGACGCGCTGCAGGCCACCCTCGCGCAGGAGGCCGCCAAGATAGGAGGCCGCTGGCACTATGTGGTGCACAATCTTGGCGCCACCAAGGCTGCCAACTATCTTGATTTTGAGCGTATCAACTATGGCTATATGCGCCTGCTCGTGGACACGCTCAAGGCCATCGACGCTGTGCCCGACGTGTTCCTGCTCATGAGCAGCCTCAGCGTGATGGGGGTAGGCGACGACGAGGGCTACACGCCCTTCCGCATCACCGACGACCCCATGCCCAACACGCGCTACGGCATGTCGAAGGCCAAGGCAGAGACCTATCTGAAGATGGTGCCCGACTTCCCCTACACCATATTCCGGTGCACCGGGGTGTATGGTCCCCATGAGCGCGACTATTTCCTGATGATGAAGTCGATAGCGTCGGGGTTCGACTTCAGCGTGGGGTTCCGCAAGCAGATGCTCACCTTCATCTATGTGAAAGACCTTGCCAGAGCAGTGGTGGACGCACTTGAGGCAGGCCCGAAATACCGCCCCTACTTTATCAGCGAAAACAAGGGCTACACGCAGAAGCAGTTCCGCAAAATCGTGTGCCAGGAGCTGAACAAGAAATTTGTGCTGCCTGTGGTGTGCCCCATTTGGCTGGTGCGCATCGTGTGTGTGCTCTGCACCATCTACACCAAGTTCACCGGCAAGCCCACCACGCTCAACGTGGATAAGTTCCGAATTCTCAAGCAGCGCAACTGGCTCTGCGACACGTCCGACACCGAGCGCGACTTCCACTTCACGCCCCACTATTCCCTACAGCAGGGCGTGAAAGAGGCCATCGCCTGGTATCGCCAGGCCGGCTGGCTCAAATAACTGGGGTTGGGCACCCTCTTTAGGTGATGATGCGGGTGGCGCTCCACACGGGTATGGTGGAGAGGGCCGCTGAATGGAATGTGTAGGTGCCGTCGGTGGGCCGCACCACACAGCGCGCTACGTCGAACTGCGGCTGGGCGCCATCGGGCAACGAGAAGAGCAGAATGTGATCGCCATAGTCCACGGCAGCAGGGTCGCAAACGCCCGGCCGGGTCCATTCACTGTGCACGTAGGCTGCTTCCGGCGCACTGGGCTCTAAAAAGAGTGTGACGCTCTTTTGCCAGCCCGACAGCTTCCATTCCACCGGGCGCACGCACTGAGGTGGCACCCCCACGGCCACCACGCCGCCGGCAGCCACCGTCACATCGGTGAGGTGGTGCTTCACATCGGCCACGGGCACCATGTGCAGCGGTGCCGACTGGAGCAGTGCCGCATACCACTGGCGAATGTGCACCAGCAGCAGCTCGTCCACATCAATTCCGTCGGTGCGCTCAATGGTGCACTCGCGGCGCACAGGCTGCAAGTGCATCACCGTTTTCCATAAATTCAGCATTTCATTCTCGGTAAGGTGCATCAATTGTGAGGTATTTTCCATAGCTTTTTTGGGTGCGAAGTTAGGCTGCGCCACACCCTTTTGTCAATGCCAAAACGGAAATAGGTGCTTCAATTTGCTATGGCGCAGAAAACGTGGTCGAAAAATATGCCGTTTAACGGTTTGTGCATATTTTTTGGTAACCAATTTAAGCGATTTGGTTGCCAAATCGGGAAAAAGTGTATATATTTGCACACAAAATAGGTGTTATTTAAAATCAGAATTGAAGTATGATAGTGGTCAGCACAAGAGACTTCCGTATAAATCAAACAAAGTATTTGAATTTAGCGAAATCTGGAGAGCATGTGGTGCTAAAATCTCGTGCAGGTAAGTTTCGCATATTTCCTGAGGACGACAAAGATAGCGTAGAGGTACCTCGCGACCTAATGAAAGAATTAAAAAACGCATTGACAGAAGTGAAGGAGGCTATTGAAGGCAAGCGATCACTTCAATCCGCAGAAAGTTTGCTCGATGAGTTGCAGTAAAGAAATCTCCATTTTAGTGTCCAGGGAGTTTGCTAAAGAAGCCTAACGCCTTGCAAAGAAGTACCCCAGTTTTAGGAGCGATTATGAATGTTTGATCACCAGTATTAAGGAAAATCCGTTTGGCTATTCGCTCGAAGGGAAAAGGTAAATCAGGAGGTGCGAGAGTGATAACTTTCACTGCGCTAACCCACATTCAAGAAAGTGGCAGCGTGGTGCTGCTGCTTATTTATGACAAGGAAGAGGCGTCCACAGTGAAAGTGGAGGCTGTCAAAAAGATGGTTACTGATATGGGGTTTTAATGTATAAGCCCTATTTTTTGCGCTGTCAAACAACAGTTCGTGCCAATATGTAGGCGTGACTCCACATATTGGCACGAATATTTATCTAATCTTTCTTCTAATTGTTAATTGTCTCTTTTACGAGAGATAATAAAACGGCCTCCATCACGGAGTGCAGAGGCGGAAGGCTGCTATATGAAGCGGTAGTGCGAGAGCATGAACGCCGCCTCCGTCATCGTGCTTGCGCCCACAGCCTGCATAATCCGCGCCCTCGCCTTCTTCACTGTCACCTCCGACCGGCAGACCCTCTCCGCAATCTCCTTAGCAGACAAATCAATTATCGACAGCGAGATCACCTGCTTCTCCAAATCGGAGAAACTTAGTGAAGCCATCTTTGTCCATTTATTCAGCACAGGGCTTTGCCGCCATCTTTCTCCAGTCTCGCCATTGTAGATTTCAAGTTCTCGGTCGTTACCTCTTCCAAAATAAATTTTAACCAATTCGTAGTGTAAATCACCCGAAGATGTAAAAGAAACCGGCACCCCTAAAAAGTAAAAACAAGCTCTACCCACTCGGTTTATGGCAGGACAATAACTATGGCCATATAGGCTTCCAGAAATCACCATTTTCCCTTTATCGGCATCACTGACCTGCCTTAAAAAGCAGGCTTTCTGCTGGAACACATTTTTCAATAGCAGTAAGCTATCGCCCAAATGATCCTGCAATCCCTTGAGTGTTTTATGTGACTCGATTGCCACATTGCTTATATTCGCAAAACATATACTTTGGTTTAAGCAGTCGTAGAGTAGCACCGTACAGTTTGTCAGCATGGAGTATGCTTTCACTGCATCTATCAAATTTATACATTCTTCACATACAGACCCTTGAATATAAATTGGCTTGTTAAACGGCAAATCCTGTATCATTCCTATTCTATATTAAAAAGCAAAACAAATATAGTGACATTATGAAAAACCATCATCAAAAATATCGTAACTTTTTCAAAAACATTATACTAAAGTATAATTAATTATAGCTTTAGGTGCAAGAAGAATATGCCTTTGGGAAAAAGAAAGCCCGAAACCTCGTTAAATGTAGGTTTCGGGCTTGATATTTGTATTCTTCTGTTTATTTTACGATGCGCTTTTGGCCCTGGTAGATGTAGATGCCTTTGCTCAGGCCTTCAAGTGATGCCGCGTTCTGGCGCACGATGCGTCCGTCGATAGTGTACACGTTGCGGTCGGCTGCTGAGCCAGCTGCCATGGTCACGTCGGTGATGCCACTTGCCACATCTTCCTTGATTTCTTTAAAGTTTTTCCACACGGGAGCATTCTTGTAGCTCTTGAGCGCCCCTGCCGGCACATACAGCGTGCAGTGGCTTGCCACGTCTAAAAACACATTGTCGCTTTCCTGTAGTTCCACGGGTGTGGCGGCCTTGCAGTGAATGGCTGTGAGGTTGTCGTTTTTCGACACCGAGAAATATTC